>CAZNXE010000332.1:0-6163 GCA_964576465.1 uncultured Planctomycetaceae bacterium | reverse complement strand
ATGCCTTGAGAGGCGTGCTGCGGTACGATTGAGTCGAGCCTTGGTTCAATCCGTGCCTAACGATGGACGATTGCAGTGGTAGGGCCGCTACGAGAGTTTGGTTGAGGAACACGTAAGCCAGGAATCGGGATTCTCTCGCAACACAGAATCTTACTCGAGGCATCTTGTCGCTTCGCGACCCAGCCGGACGGCTGGGCCACCCGTCTTGCCATTGCTTGATTCACACGGAGGCTAGGCGGCTGACCGCACCTTTGCATTGGCGGCCTTGCCAATGTTTGCCGCTGTATTCCCAGGGCTGGACAACCCGAGGACGCTTGCCAGGTGGCCGAGTATCGGGTCGAGCACGGCCCGCACTAATCGCGGAGAGACGAAGGCCATGTTGGCAAAGATCATAACCAAGCCGAAGGTGATCAATCCCATCCCGAATGCGATTCCTAAGTGCAAGGCGATCGCAACAGCAATCACAATCGGACGCGTGAACCGTGGCCACACCAATGCGATGTAGCTTATCTCCCACCAGACAGTCGCCAGGGTCAAGAAGTTCACGAGATAGGGATAATTGGACATCCAGGTGAGGTCTATCGATTGATACTCGAGATTGGCCACCGAAAACCAAATGGCGGTGCCTTCTTCCCAGAAGATGCCGTTTTTTGCCAATCCGGCGAAGAGGTAGATGATGCACATGTGGAGCTGGAGCAGCCGGATGGCGACCGTTGCCCCCACGCGTGGCGAAGAGCCAGGGTCTTTTCCACGGCGGCGTGCCAGCAGCCGGTCCAACGAGTACGCCGCACCGCTGGGGCCGACCATTAGGTACAGCGCGAGCAGGACATTGATTTGATCGAGCCCGAACAGTGCGCCCGTTAGTCGATTCGCATAAGCCACGGCGATCACAAACGCCAAGATCGAGGTGACGCGGGTGAACAGCCCCAGGGTGAGACAGGCAAAGACGACCAGCGCCGCTAAGTGAAGAAGCCACAACACAGAGGATGAATGGATCAGCCACAGGTAGCTCCAGGCATAGCTGCCCGACTCGCTGTAGCTCACTGCCTCGTGCGTGAGCCAGGGGTGTGAACCGAAGAATGATTCCAGATCGAGCGCCCAGACGGAGTGCGTATAGAACAACATCGCGCCGGCCAGGATGCGGATCAACCCCAACGTGGCCGGATCGCTCGGGCGGAACCAGAATTCGTTCCAACCACGGACCCCGGAGCGAGCCCAATTGCCGACCGATGCGAGTACGGCATTCATAGCGATGCTCCTTCGAGGGCAGGTGAATTCAACAGCCCCAAGCCGGGTGCGCCAATCGGGTCGGGCACCGGAACGGCTCGCAACGGAACAACTTCAGGTTCGGGGTTCGAAGGGAACGCCTCGGGTGGAAAGTCCACCGTTCCGTCTGCCAAGAGTGTTATCTCTCGTTGTTCTTGGTACAGGCTTGGGTCGTTCAGCCGCATGCCATTGTTGACTTGTTGCGGCCCTGGCAGAAAGTGCGTCATGAAGTACAGCGTTACCTTCTCCGCATTGTGCTTGTGCAGCAGGTGTTCGGCATACGATTGCAAGTACGCGCGGCGACCTTCGGAATCGCGGGGGGCTGATGTCAGAAACTCCGTCATCATGAAATGCCGGTGATAGAGCAATCGCGGTTGTTGTTCTTTGAGGTTCGGAAAGATTCCCTCGGCGTGCTTCCCGTCGGCCAGCTCCAACTCATAACGAATCAAGTGACTGGGACCCGGGTCGGGCGAAAAGAAGGCGTAGCCGTGGTTGAGATAACACGCCTGTAAGTACGGCTGAAAGAACTCCCACATCCGGCTCGCAAGCGCCGGCGTCGGGGGCAGTGCGTAGGGTGCGCTAAACACCGCTGCCACATGCAAGACGACCAGCACACTAATCAGCATTCGCCAACGTGCAGCCAGCGGGATGGGCGTGTCGTGGGATTGAACGTTCGCGGTTTGTGTTGAGTCTTGGCTCATAGTGTTGCCCGTCAGCGAAGCATGGTTCCGTTTTCAATCTCGACGCGATGAGAAGATGGCATGCGAACGATGCGGCCAAGTGTGCGGCATGGCGTCAGCCCTGGGCAGCTCCGCACAGGCCTTCCGTGGCATCATTTGCAGCGCCGCATCCTATATCGACCGCACAAGAACGGGCCGAAAAGCAAAACCTTGGGGCAGCCAAGCAATGTGTTAAAAAAAAGAAACCCTCGCACAGGTCGAAGCCCGTGCGAGGGTCGTTCGTCTTATAACGTCGATTCCGCCGACAGCGATCGTTCGCCGTCTGCGGGTCGTGCGATCGGTCAACTAGCGAGTGATATTCGCCCGAGCGATCTTGGCCGGCTCGAAATCGAACCGCACTTCTCGGCTATCGCCGGCTTGTAGCGAAACCGTCTCCTCTTTCACCATCGTCTCACCATCTTGGGTGAATTCGACGCGAATCGGGTAGTTGGTCCACTGGCCATTGGTGCTCAGCTTCGTGGTGGTGAACTCACGAACCCGACCTTGCGACTTGGTCTCACGACCGGCGAGGAAAACCTTGGCTTCGATCGGCACGATAAGCGTTAGCTTGGTGGCCGGCTTGGCTTCCTCTTTTTGGGCGTTGAGTTCGGCCGGATCGCTGAAATCGAAATCCATGGCGACCGATTGACCTGCACGGACGCGAGCGGACTTGGTCTCAACAACTTCTTTCCCGTCGCGTGTGACGATGGCCTGCACCTCGTAGTTGTAGGTGTAGCCACTCTCAAGACCGCGGGAGATGTAACGGCGAACTTCGCCATCGCTGGAGGTTTCCAGGCCGTTGACCAAAACTTTGGCACCGGCCGGAACACGAACGGTCAACATGATGCCGTCACGCGTCGGGCGATAAGTCATGTCACCATCGGGAGCAGCCGGCTCATCAACTGGAGCGGCCGACTCATCGACTGGACGTTGTGATTCATGCGATTCAATGATGACCCCGTTGGTCGATCCGCCGCTGGATCCCCAGCTACCGGACGACCCACCACTGGAACCAGAACTTCCGGACGAACCCCAGCTTCCGCTACTTCCGCCGCTGGATCCCCAGCTTCCACCGCTGGATCCCCATGAACCACTGCTACCATGTCGTCGCCAGAAGGCGTCGGCCGACGAGACGGTAAGGGCCAGATAACCTGCCCAAACTACCGCGCCGATCAGTAGGGCTTTCGATCGATTTCGCAACATAAGTTCCTTGCTCCCCTTAGCTAACACTGAAAGTCTGGGCGTAAATCTTCCGCAGAACATACCAACGATAGCACGGGAAATAAAGAACTTACACAAAATTTGCGGCTCTCGTAAAACAGATCGTTTGGGTAGTGTATTCCTCTCGTAGAGAGTTGGACCCTGCTTGTCGTTGTGGCCTGATCGGATAGCATCTGTGTCTTAATGCGTATTGTCTGAAAGACTTATGTCGATTGTACATGTTAGGATTCGATGTTCGGGGGGACATGAATTGCCTGAATTTGAGGGGGGGAACATGATTCCGCATGTTGGGGCCCCTCGAATTGGTTCCACGAAGAATCTCAGAATTCTCGCGTGGCCAGTCGTGCAGGGCCTCTGGATTTGGTCTCGTCGTGGTGGTTCCACACTTCCTAGAATTGCCGTGGCCACTGCCGTGCCAACCTTGTGATCAGCGCGACTGAAGGCTTGCCGCATTGGATTTGCAAAGACGAGAAAGGACTCTCGCGTGAGGACGACCGATTGGGCGACACGCATGCCGTGGTCGATTGTGTTGCTGGCCCTTGCGCTGATGCTGATTGGCGTCGTGGCGATTGGCCGCTCCGACGAGCTATTGGCCAGCGCCGGCGGGCTCGCATCCCGTCAACTGGTTTGGGCAGGGCTGGCCGTCGTTGTTATGTTCATCAGCACAATGACCGGCTATCGGAAGCTATGGCAGTGGAGTTATGTGATCTTCTTGGTAGCCATCGTTTTGTTGGCGGTCGTCTATTTCTTTCCGCCCATCAACGGAGTTCGACGCTGGGTTCGTCTCGGTCCTCTTGGGTTTCAGCCGTCGGAATTCGCCAAGTTGGCATTCGTCGCGGCGTTGGCCAGATATCTTGCCTGCGCGGAAAACTATCGACGTCTGCGTGGGCTGTTGATCCCGTTGGCGATCGCGCTGGTGCCGGTGTTATTGATTCTAAAAGAACCCGATCTCGGCACCGCGTTGGTCTTTCTGCCTGTGTTGCTGGTCATGTTGTTGGCTGCCGGCGCGCGCCTGTTCGATCTATCGGTCGTCGCGTTGATCGGTTTGCTGTTGGTGCCGGTGTTGTGGTCACAGATGAGCCGCGAGCAGAGATCTCGGGTCACGGCTCTCTTCAACCAGAGCACCCCGGGTGAGAAGCCCTCGGACGATGGCTATCAGGTACACCAATCGAAGCAGATGCTGGCGCTGGGAGGAGTGTGGGGAAGCTGGCTCCAGGGGCAAGCGGTCGAAGATCCGGCGGCTTACCACTTGCCGGCGTCCGCGACAGACTTTGTGTTCAGCATGATCGGTGAGCGATTCGGAAAGGTAGGGGCAACCGTGACACTCGTGCTCTTCGCGCTGTTGGTCAGCCGAGCGCTGGCCGTTGGCGCCGCGACACAAGAGCCCTTCGGTCGTCTGCTTGTGGTTGGTCTGGCATCACTGCTGGGCGTACAGGTGTTGATCAACATTGCCATGACGGTAGGGCTGACGCCGGTAACCGGTCTGTCGCTACCGCTGGTGAGCTACGGCGGATCGGGCATGCTGACCCAGGGGCTCGCCTTGGGGCTCATTCTGAACGTGGGTATTAGGCCTGGTTATGAAATGACTGGCGAGCCTTTTCGCTTCTCCCATCGTGCGAAGCGGCGCCGAATGACGACCGTTTGATCGGCGCGCCCTGCCCTGCCCCGGCGACGAATCGAGTTGCTATTTATCTGGCAGCTTGAACTTCGAGGCCGTCGAAGGAAATCTCACCGGTTGCGCCAAGTAACCCGACGCGAATGATTGCAGAGCGGGACGTGGCAGGAACCTGAACCGTGGCGGTGAAGAAATCCCAGGGAAAAGTGCCTCGCCAGGGACCGATTCCGACGGTGCCGACTTCGCGTCGTAAGTCGTCGTAGAAAACGACGATGATTGCCGGCAACTCCGCGCGACGCGATCCCGCGACGATCCCGTTGCCGCGGACCCATGCAGAGAGTGTGATTCGCTTGACCTTACGACCATCGGCGGGAAAGCCCTGTAGTGCCTGAGCACCACGCCCCCGCAAGGTGTTGCTGAATGTGATGAACGCCTCTCCCTCTTTGGCATGCTCATCATCGACGATGGTCAACTGGCGTTGATAGTGCCAGCCGACGAGTTGCGGCGGGTCGCCAAACCTCTCTTCAAAACCACCGTTGTGGAGCGAAGGTTTCGAGCCGTCGGGCAACACTTCGCGAGAATCTTCGGCGCGACCGGTCATGGGAACGAACAACGTTGGTCTTAAAGCCTCGATTTCGAGCTTGCCGTCGACCTTCTTTAGCAGAGAAAGGTTCTGGTGAAATCGCTCGCCCACGGGAATAATCATCCGCCCACCTTCGCGAAGCTGTTCGACCAGCTTGCGCGGCACGCGTTCAGGCGAGCAAGTGACGATGATCTTGTCGAACGGAGCTCGCTCGGGCCAGCCCAAGTAGCCGTCACCAATTCTGGTGTGAACGTTGTCGTAACCAAGACGGCGGAGCGTGCGCGCGGCACGACGCCCGAGCTGTTCCACGATTTCGATCGTGTAGACATCTTTAGCCAACGGGCTCAACACGGCCGCCTGATAGCCGCTGCCGGTGCCGATCTCAAGCACACGATCGCCCGGTTGTGGATCGATGTGTTCGGTCATCAATGCCACGATAAACGGCGGCGAGATGGTCTGGCTGGCGCCGATCGGTAACGCCATGTCGTAGTAGGCATAGCGACGTTGATTGGCGGGAATGAACTCGTGACGCAATGTGTTGCGCAGGGCTTCGATAACCCGTTCGTTCGTGATGCCGGCACCGGCCACCTCTTGGTCGACCATGCGATTGCGAACTTCAAACCAGCGGTCGGGCGGCGGTGCCGCGAACGCGACGGAGCCCATGCCAAAGGCGATGCAGCCGAACACGGCGAACAGGAAAGCCATGGATCGCCGGCTGCTCACAGAGGGCCGCCATTCACCGCGCTGATTGCCCATTCG
>CAZNXE010000331.1:0-6183 GCA_964576465.1 uncultured Planctomycetaceae bacterium | reverse complement strand
ACCGGCCCGTTTTGATGGGGATTCCCTTTGATGAGCAGATGTAGCGGTGCCGGGTCGCGTGTCGAGTCGGTCCAACCAAAGGCATCGCATCCCAGCACTTCCGGACCTGGTCCGCCGAGCAGCGCACGATCGCCAGGATGGATAAATCCGGCCCAAAAGATGCTCGCCATGCGGTAGTAGTCGGTCTGTGGAATTGGGTCGAACTTGTGATCGTGACATCGCGCGCACTTGACCGTGATCCCCAGGAACGCCGTGCTGGTGGTGTGAATCATGTCGTCGAGCCGCTCGAACCTGTACTCGAACGGATCGTTCGGCTCGTCATTCCAGGTGCCCACACGGAGAAAGCCGGTGGCGATGATCGTCTGTTCCGAGCGATCTGGCAGTTCGTCGCCCGCGAGTTGCTCTTGCACGAAGCGATCGTACGGTTTGTCTTCGTTCAGCGAGCGGATGACCCAATCGCGATACTTCCACACATTCGGTTTGGTCTGGTCCCGTTCATAACCGCATGTTTCGGCATACCGCACCAAGTCCAACCAATGCCGTGCCCAACGCTCTCCATAGCCGGGTGAATCGAGCAGTTGATCGACAAGCTTCTCGTACGCATCCGCCGAGGTGTCTGCCGCAAAGGATTCAATCTCTTCATGCGTCGGCGGAAGTCCGATCACGTCGAAGTAGGCCCGGCGAATCAGCGTGCGTTTGTCCGCTGGCGGAGCGAGCGTCATGCCCTTGCTTTGGAGCCGGGCAAGAATAAACGCGTCGACCGGGTTGGCAACGCGCTCAGCCATGGCGACTGCCGGAACTTCTGGTCGTCGCGACGGCTGAATCGACCACCAATCGCGTCCGCCGCGGACATCGCTGGTCGCTTCGTATTGATTCAGTTCACGACCCTCGGGCCAGATGGCGCCCTCGCGAACCCAAGCAGTCAACCGATCGATTTCATCCTGCGGCAATGGATTTGGCTTGCCGTTCTTCTCGGGCGGCATCTCGCCGGAGGAAATCTGTTCAAGCAGATAACTTTCCATCGGTTCGCCCGGCACGATAACAGGCCCGCTCTCCCCGCCACGCATGAGCGCACCTTGCGAAGTGAGCACCAACTCGCCGGCAGCTTCCGTGGTGTTGTGACATTCGAGACATCGCTTGACCAGAATCGGCGCGACATGCGTCTCGAAGTCGGTATCGTCACCCTCCGCGGCATGCGTGGGCCCTGTCCCTGCCGCAAAAACGGCGAATAAAACGACGCACATGACGAGCGATGAGGGCGTTTTTTGTCTTGCGTCCATCTCGAAACCGCACAAGAGAGTTCAACCAACCGGAAGACAAGGACGAGCACTTGCCTTTAACCGATGTCTATTTTATTAACAACATTAAGTAAATCAAGGGAAATCCTGTTGACGTCCCGATTTCTCGCAAAAAGACGATTTTTTGACAGCTACAAGCGGTGGCAGGGTGAACGTCCAAGAAGTGTCCAGGCCCGATTAGCCGAAGTGGCTGCCATGACGCATGGAAAGGCCAATCAGCCGGGATCACGTAGTGCGCAGCCCGGCGACGTTAATCGCCGAGTGTGATGGTGTGCTCTGGGACGTTTAGCACGGGCGCATCGATCGGCTGCGGACCTTGACCCTCGTCGAGAAATGTGCGGTTGCGACCGGCCTGTTGAGCCGCCTGCGTGGCACGCCCGGCACGTCGAAACACTTCCTCAGTCGAATCGTTCGCGCCAACTTCCGTAACGCCACACGAAACGGAGATTTCGATCTCTTTTTCATGATAAAGAAACATGCTCTGCTCAATCGTCTGTCGTGTTCGTTCCACGGCGCTGGTGGCGTTGCGAGGGCCTGTGTCGCCATAGAACAGCAGAAAGCGTTGGCCATCGAACCGTGCGGCGACGTCGTAGCCTCGGTTCTTTCGCATCGCCTTGTCGATGGTGCGACCGCAAGCCTCGATTACTTGATCGCCAAAACGCGGCCCATGGGTTCGGTTCATTAAGGCAAGACCATCGATGTCGATCATTGCCACGCTGGCCACACGTTGCTGCTGTGCGTCGCCGGCCCGAAAGCTCTGGAACACGACTTCGATGCCCATGCGGTTGGAAAGGTCGGTCAATTCGTCGGTTTTTGAATCTGCATCGAGCTGGGCCAGCCGGCCTTCGATGACCATGACAGCCAACATCGATTCGTGCATTTGGTCGCGTAGGGCATGACAACTATGGAGCAGCTTGTCGATCTCCATTAAGAGACGTCGACAGCCCTCGGAAACATCGGACTCGAAATCGAGCACGTCGATATTGCTGACCGCCGTTTCAATTTGGGCAGATTGTTCCAACATCACGTCTTCGAGTCGCTCTCCGATCTCTGAAAGCGACCCCAAATCGTTTTCCTGGTCAGTCAGTTGCGATCGGGCACTGTCTTGCCGTTCCAAGTACGATTCGTTCGCGGTCTTCAGGTTTTGGAGGCACTCGCGCAACAGCGACTCATCAGGCGTCTCGACACACGTTCGAACTTGACCATCGATCTCGATCAACTCGTCGCGATACTTCCCCAGTTCGAGCTTGAAGACTTCAACGGCTGCTTCAACAAACGAGGCCGATTCGTCAACGTCCTCCAACATGTCGAGCCATTGCTGCGGGATCTCTTTGCTCTTTTCCTGCGGCGAGACAACGATTGCTTCGGCTTCTTCGGAGTCATCGACTTCGTCCACGTCATCGGCCTCGTCCGACAATTCAGGTTCGTCTGAATCCTTCGGCTCACTAGACTCGCTGGCGACGACCGCTGGCTCCGCGGCAAGTAGAACGGGCTCGATCGCTGGCGAGGGCGTTGGGAGGACGGCGTTTCGCCAATACACACCAACGGCGTAGCCAAGACCGATATTGAGCAGAGCAATCGCTATCACCAAGTAGAACATTGCTACGCCCTGATACCTTTTAGCCAAGCGGCCACGAAGTGCGAATCTTCTGGAACGAAAACCGATTGTTTCGCCGTCGAGGCACGAATTTTCTCGCGTCCAGACACACAACATCGGTCCAACATAACCATAGATCGGCCCTCGCCCGGGTGCGGAACTTGACGGCCGGCTGTCCGGCGTGCATCTTGCCCCGTACGACGGTTAGTCGGAATATGCGGACAAATGGCCCTCGCTCCATTGGTGGTGTCGCAGTGAATCGAAGATTGCTGACCTTCTGCTCGTTGCTGCTTGCTCTGGTGCCTACTCCCTGGAGCGGAGCCGAGAATTGGAACGCCTGGCGAGGACCGCGGGGCGACGGAACCAGCATCGAGACAAACGTTCCGACGAATTGGGGAGCCGATGCGAATATCGCCTGGAAAATCGAAGTCCCAGGCGGAGGCCATGCGTCCCCGATTCTTTGGGACGACCAGATTTTTCTGGTGAGTTGCCTCAACGAGGAGCAACAGCGGATCCTGCTTTGTCTGGATCGCCACGATGGCCACCAGCGATGGCGGCGCAACGTCGTCGCCGCGCCGCTCGAGCCAAAACATCCACTGAACAGTTATGCGTCGAGTACGCCCGCGACCGATGGCAAACAGATTTACGTTACGTTTCTCGATCACGACACGATGGTCGTGGCTGCTTACTCGCTCGAGGGCGAACCGCGTTGGGAAGTACGCCCTGGCGAGTTTGCCAGCAAGCACGGCTTTTGCAGTTGCCCTGTGTTGTTTGAAGATCTTGTGATCGTTAACGGCGACCACGATGGCGACGCCTACATCGTGGCACTCGACCGGAGCGATGGTTCCACCCGTTGGAAGATCGACCGCCCAAACAAAACGCGTAGTTATTCAACGCCCTTGATCCGAGAGATTGAAGGCCGCATGCAAATGATTCTCTCGGGCAATCTTTGCGTAGCCAGCTACGACCCTCGCGACGGATCGCGGCATTGGATAATCGACGGCCCAACCGAGCAATTCGTCGCCTCGATCGTGTTCAACGGAAAGCTGTTGTTCATGACCTGTGGATTTCCCGACCATCACATGCTGGCCATCGAACCCACTGGGCGAGGCAATATCACTGACACACATATCGTCTGGCGTACGAGTCGTGGCGCATCGTATGTGCCGTCTCCGATCGCCGTGGGAGACTTCTTTCTGGTTGTGTCGGACAACGGAATCGCCAGTTGCTTCGACGCGACGACCGGCCATCGGCACTGGATGAAGCGGATCGGTCGACGCTATAGCGCATCGACGGTTACTGCCGAGGGGCTGGTCCATTTTCTTTCCGACGACGGCGAAACAACGGTGATCCGCCCCGGCACAACGTACGACGAAGTGGCCAAGAACGAACTCGGCGAATCGACCTTCGCCTCACCGGCGATTAGCGAAGAGCAGATTTTCATTCGCGGCGAAAAACATCTGTTTTGCATCGGACGCGGACCACCATAACAGCTCGTTGAAAAAGTGTGCCACTGGCTCCGCCAGTGCCGATTGCTGCCTAATCCGTCTTGATAGAAAGCACTGGCGGAGCCAGTGGCACACCGCAATCGCGATCTCTTGTCTTTTTCAACGGGCTGATAACGCGTCGTGGACATTAAGAGAAAACGCCGCCGGCAAAGCAAGCTGCCGGCGGCGGGTTCGATGATGAACTGCCCTGAGGGGTGCGAGCGATTACTTCTCGACGACCCAAATGTTGCGAAACACAACCGGGTTGCCATGGTCTTGGAGCAAGAAGGGGCCTCCCTTGGAACCTTCTGCCTG
Organism: uncultured Planctomycetaceae bacterium; assembly: GCA_964576465.1. Taxonomy (GTDB): domain Bacteria; phylum Planctomycetota; class Planctomycetia; order Pirellulales; family JAEUIK01; genus CAZNXE01. The sequence continues at coordinate 1,486 of CAZNXE010000331.1, read as the reverse complement.
ACCGCCGGGCGTTTCGTTCTTCAACTCAAAGTTCTCATGCACGACGACTCCGTTGTGCCGCACGGTGATGGTGGCATTGCCGGTCTTGTTGCCTTCGTCGTCGAACTTCGCTCCGCTAAAGTCGATGTCGAAAGTTTGCCACACCAGCGGCGGAAAGCACATGTTCTCGGTCGGATCGTGCAGCGAGTAAATCCCGCCACACTCGTTGTGTAATCCTTCGAGACCGAACGAGTCGAGGATCTGAACTTCGTAACGGTTCTGCAAATAAACACCGCTGTTGCCGCGTCCCTGGCTGCGAGCCGTGGGCATGAACGGAGAGCGAAATTCGATGTGCAACGTGAAGTCGTTGAACGACTGCTTGCTCTTGCAGCCACCCATCAACAACTTTTCCTCGGTCATCTTACCGCCATCAAAGTTCTCGGAGTTCGTTCCGTTGAATAGTACGACGGCGCCCTCCGGCGGCTTCATTCCCAACGTCGGGCTCTTCCGCTCGACGCGTTCGAGCGTGCCGAGTTCATCCCCGTCGCCCGACATGATGGTGACCTTCCCGTCCTTGATGACCGCACTGCCTTCGGCCGCTTCGAGCGTTACCACATCGCCGTCCCTTGTGCCCTCGGCTTCGATCTTGGTGAAGCCGTCCCAACCGTCGCCGGAAAGTCCGCCAAGCATGGCAATCCCACGAAAGTTCTCATCGCCCAAGGCAATGACCTGAAAACCAATTTCGGTTTCCTCGCCATTGAGTTCAAAAACGCCAACGTACTCGCCCTGAACCGGATAGTCGGGACCGGCCTCCGATACGTCGGTGTAGGTTGGTGGTTTGGAGTCGGAATCGTCGGCCACCGCGTGCGAAACAATCACACTGCAAAGCACTACGGCCAAACTTACATAGCAGCATCTGTACATGGCGTCGCTTCCCCGCTTCGATCTGGTTGACAAGCAATATCCACTCAAACAGTCCCGTATTCTGGCCCAACTGCGGTTTGTCCGCAAGTTACCCAATTCGCCAATTCACTGGATGTGCTGCTGGCCAGAATGGGCACTGACCTGTGGACGCTCGGGAAGAAATCACCGGCAAGCACAAAAAATGCCGAGAATCGAGCCGGCAGTGGATCGCGGTGGCGGGAAAAACAGCTAGTTCACACTGGTCGATACGAGCCTGCCGCCTGATTCCACGGGCTGTTAGCTCAGCAGGCCTGTTAGGGCAGTGCCCTTGACCAATTCGCGGGGCTGGTTGAGGTGGTTGTACATAATCGTGTTTGGTGCGATCCCAAGACTGTGGTAGACCGTCGCCAACAGGTCTGTCGGATGGACCGGCGAATCCAACGGCGCCGAGGCCGTGGCATCGGAGGCTCCGTAGACGAAACCTCTTTTCACCCCGGCGCCCGCGAGAATGGCCGTGTAACAGTAGGGCCAGTGATCGCGACCGTCGTCGGAGTTGCTGTTGCCCGAGGTACTGACGCCGAGGCGCGGAGAACGGCCGAACTCA
>CAZNXE010000330.1:0-6184 GCA_964576465.1 uncultured Planctomycetaceae bacterium | reverse complement strand
ATCGTACCGCAGCACGCCTCTCAAGGCATCTTGTCGCTGCGCGACCCAGCCGACTACGCGGCTGGGCCACCCGTCCAAGGTGGCGAAGTGATTGATCGACGAGCCGCTCAGTCACCGTTACGTGGAGCCCGCTGCCGCAGAGCTTCGTAAAACAGCACCGCGGCGGTTGTCGAAACGTTCAGACTGTCGACGCTGCCTCGCATGGGCAAGCCAATCGATGTGACACCCTTGATGTCCCACTCATCCGGTAGCCCTCGGGCTTCGCTACCCAACGCCAGGGCAACTGTCCCGCTCAAGTCGACCTCGGTGTACAACCGAGTTGCATCGACACGTGCCGCGAAGATTTCGACCTGATGGCTTTGTAGCCAAGCGATCGTTTCGGCCGACGTGGCACAACAGACGGGCATCGTGAAAACGGTACCCAAGCTAGCCCGAATGGCGTTGGGGTTGTAGAGATCGGTGGCGCCGTCCGCCACGATCAGCGCCCGCACTCCCGCGGCATCGGCACTGCGTACCACCGCACCGACATTTCCCGGCTTCTCAACGCCAACCAGCACGCCAACAATCCCACCGTCAGGCGGCGGGAGTTGGTCGAGTATTGTCGCAGGCAACGAGGCAACAGCCAGCACACCTTCATTGCGGTCACCGTAGGCAAGTCGTTCAAACACGGCAGCCGTCGTCTCAAAAGTCGGCACGCTGTCTTGGTGTAGCTCGTCGAGTAATCGCTGCGATTCGGTGTTGTTTGCCCGCGCCGGACAGACGAACGCTTCCAGGATCGTCACGCCGCCTTCCATCGCCCGTTGGATCTCGCGCACCCCGTCGATAAGGATCCGCTGTTGAGTATCTCGATGTCGGCGGCTACGCAACTTCGCGGCATCCTTCACCCGTTGGTTGTGGTGGCTGGTGATGGTTCTCTCTGCTGCCATTCGTCAGTTTTCCTCTATCGTTAAGCTATGTTCGGTAGGCACCGTCGCGATCAATCGACCGACCATCGCGCGACGATGCCGCTGGGTAATTGTCGCCCGGTTTGGGTTTCGAGGGTGAGTTGCTCCGCGATAATCTCGCCGTGCGGCAGCTTCGATACGGCCGCCCGGAGGTGTTGTTCGAGTTGGCCAACGTCAACGCGATCCGTGTGGCACGTCAATAGTATGAATGGTCTCGACGCACCCCGCAGCAGCTTGGCACAGGTTCGCAGCAACGGGTCGAGATGGTCGCTCAGCTTCCACACTTCACGCTTGGGGCCGTGACCATAGCTTGGCGGATCGAGAATGATCCCCTCGTAGTGATTCCCCCGTTTCTCCTCACGGGCGACAAACCGGCGCACGTCTTCGACAATCCACCGAATCGGCGCGTCGGTCAAGCCGGAGAGTTCAGCGTTGCGACGCGCCCAAGCGACGGTGTTTTCCGCACCGTCGACATGGACCACTTCCGCGCCAGCCGCTGCCGCAGCCATTGTGCTTCCCCCGGTATAGGCAAACAGATTGAGCACCTTTTGAGGTGTGCCCTCGCAATTGCCAAACCGCGCGGCGAGCCAATCCCAATTGCTGGCCTGCTCGGGAAATAACCCGACGTGACCAAAGTCCGTGGCCTTGAGTTCAAATCGCAACACGCTCTCCGTCGCGGAGCCCGATGCCCCCAGGGTTCGATGCTCGATCGTCCAATTTATCGGTAAAGCGTGACTGGGCGACCACATTCCACGATCGGCCGCGCTGCGGATGAACTGAGCGTTGGATTCGGACCACAACTCGAACTGGCTCAAGGCGTCCGACTCAGCCTCAACACATGGCCTATCCAGAATATACGGCCCGAATCGTTCGAGCTTCCGCCCGCCGCCAAAGTCTAACAGCGAGTATTCGTCGGGCATGAACATCGGTCGTTCTTAAACGAGTTGGTTGATCACATTTAGGGCCAAACGTGCGTTCGCAAGGCCCGATACCGGCCCCTTCAATCTCCCCATCCACCCTTCTAACCCAGCGGTGCCGCCCAGACCAGTCCCACCGGGGATGTATTCAAGGCCCAGCAAGCTGCCTGGAGAGGCTCGTAGCGGTTGACCATCGAGGTGTCGCAATCATACGATTGTGCAACGAAAGCCTTGTGAAACTAAGATTTCGCCGGGCGTGTCCACACACAATCACCACGGGCAATTCATCGCAATGGATCCATTTCGTCTATGCCTGGCCTTCGGACCCTTGGCTGTGTATTTGCTGGCAATCGGCAGTATCAATCTCTCGCGGCGGCCACTGGTGACCAATGGAGCCCGGGAGACCATTGCTCTGGGGCTGGCCGTTTCGGGGTTGTTGTTTGTCGGTCCGGTGGAACTCTTTCTGCCTGTTCCGTCGGCGGTTTTCTTTGGGCCGTATCTATGGCTGCTGCTTGCCGGGTTCTACGGCATGTCGTTGCTGTTAATTGTCTTGGTGCAACGGCCGCGGATCAACGTGTACAACATCACCGGCGAGCAGTTTCATCACGTGTTGCCCGCGCTGGCGGTCAGCCTCGACCCCGATACTCGTTTCGCGGGCGATTGTTTGCTGATGCCGAATTTGAAAGTGCAACTGCACGTCGAACGCTTTTCGCCGCTACGCAGCATCTCACTGGTGCCTGCGGGCGAACGGCAGAACTTTCAGGGCTGGAGCGATTTGGAACGGGGCTTGGCCGTTGAACTTGCGAAGGTGCCCGTCAGCCGGAGCCCCCAGGGCGTGATTCTGCTGATCATTTCCGTTGGCATGCTCTTCGCATTGGGTCAACAACTTGTCGGCGACCCGTTGGCGGTGACCGAAAGCATGCGCGACATGTTTCGCATGGCGTCGTGAACACAGACCGGTGTTCTCTCTACAGCGGCGACGATTCCGGAGAATCGGGCTCGCTCTTGGGCTGCACCTTGAAGGTCACTCGGTAGGCTTGATATCCATCGGCGAGTTGCTCGGCGTAGAACTCCGCCAATTCCGCGCGAAGCGCATCGGCCGTGGCAAATCCATCGGGGCGGGCATCCTCATCGGTCAGGTCTTCAAGACGCACTTCTTCGACCGTCGCGACATCAATGTATCCGATCCCAGGGATATAACTCCGCTGTCCTGAGCGCATGCGGCGATGTTTCCACAGCCGAATTGTCTGCGTTTTTGTACCGGCACGAATCGCGTCGAGGTATTTCTTCTTGAATAACAACATTCGCCGCGCTGCCCGGAGAAATCCCATCGGATCGCCATGACGGATTGCGATTCTAGCATGCTGGCGGCCCTTGCAACGCATGCCTACGTCGTGCTGGCGGCGGTGGAGTGGAAAAACTTGCTTGCGTCCCCGTGGCAAGTATGCTGGACGCCGTGGGATGCTGCTTGGCCGCATCCCTTCCAATTCAAACACAACGAGGCTCACCATCCGTTTCTTGGCAGGAATCTTGTGGTCCCCGTCAGGAATGCCGAGCTTTTTTGATCTAGGGAGACAGAAGTTATGCGTCGTCGCGATTTGATCCTTGCCGGTGGGGCTACCGCACTGTCGATCTCCGCGTGGCCTTGGAAAACGCTTTCCGCAGACGAGCAACCGAAGCGTCGTGTGTTGATGTTTACCCGCAGTGCCGGCTACGAACATCAGGCGATTCGCCGCAAGGACGGAGCGCTCGGGCCAGCAGAAAAGGTTTTCATCGCTCTTGGAAAGCAACACAATCTCGAAGTCGTCGCCACGAAAGACGGCCGTGTCTTCGACGAGGATATCGACAAGTTCGACGCCTTTCTATTCTACACCACTGGCGACTTAACCCAGGAGAAGAAGGGCGAGGAACCGCCAATGAGCGCCGATGGTAAGAAAAGATTTCTCGACGCAATTGCCGGCGGAAAGGGCTTCGTCGCTACGCACAGTGGTGCCGATACGTTTCATTCGCCTGGCCATGGAGAGGCCCGATACGAAAACCAGGACGTACTCGACCCCTACATTGCAATGCTCGGCGGAGAGTTCATCAGTCACGGACCGCAGCAAGATGCCCGGATGGTTGTTGCTTCGCCCAACTTCTCGGGCGCGAACGATCTGGGGGAAGAATTCACGATCAAGGACGAATGGTACTCGCTCAAGAATTTTGCCGACGACCTACACGTGGTTCTCGTGCAAGACACACAGGGCATGCAAGGCGGTGACTACCAGCGTCCGCCCTATCCAGCCACTTGGGCCCGGCCGCATCACGATGGACACGTGTTCTACACCTCGATGGGACATCGCGAAGACGTGTGGACCAACCCCGTGTTTCAACAACTGTTGCTCGGAGGATTACGATGGACCACCGGTGATGTCGATGTCGAGGTATCGCCGAACCTATCCGGTGTGGCACCGGGAGCCCGCGTGCTGCCGAAGGTGTAAGTCGAGCAGGTGCGAGCGACATGGCCAATTACAGGTCGAGTTGCTTTAGAAACTCGCCGGAGTCTTCGTCCACGTTGCCGGATTGCGTGTCCGGGGCTTCGTCATCGAGCGAGGCGAAATCAGGGACGTCGTCACTTTCGTCCACGTCGGAATCAGGCATGGCCTCTTGATCGTCGGGCGAGTCGATGAGAAAAGCCATCGCATCGTCATCGATCGTGCCGGACGGTGCGATCAGCGGATCGTCATTATCGGTCTCATCGAAAGTGACTGGTTCGTCAAGCGACGGTGAATTGGCCGCTTCGTCAAGCGACGGTGAATCGACCGCGGCGGCAGCGATCAGCGGTGCGGCTGTTTCCGGCGGTGCGGCTTCCGCCTTCTTCTTTCGCCGGCCCCAACCACGCTTCGCCTTCTTGAGCTTGCTTGTTTCGTCCGTGGATGCGGCCTTGGAGGACTTCTTGCCCAGCGACCACCAACTGCGTTTAGGCTTTGCCTCCGGCGGGGGTTCATCGGCGACGATTGACGAGTTGGGCGAATCGACCGGCTCGTCATCGAGTTCGACCTCCGCGACGATCTCACTTTGGGCATTTGTCGCATCGTCGCCAACGGGGTCGAGGCTCACGACTTCGGAATCGTCATCTTCAAACGACGGAATCTCAGAGTCTTCGGCCTCTGAGGTTACATCTGGCTCGACATTCGCTTCGGCGAATTCGACCGGATTGAGCCCCTCAAGATTGTCTTCAATCTCTGCGTCAGCGGCATTCGCATCGGCATCGACGTGCGCATCGGTCGGGGGCATCTCGATGGGGGCCGAATCTTCGTCCTCAAACAAGAGATCGTCGACGAGATCGCTCGACGGTTCGTCTGCTTCGACCGCGCCAGGAACAGGGTCTTCCGCCGCTTCAAAAGCGACCGGCGCTTCATCGAGGTTGTTGCTCTCCTCCTCGTCATTGCCGCCCTCGGGCAAGGGTTCCCCAAACAGGGCGGCCGCATCGAATTCGTCGGAAGTGGCATCCGCTCGATCAAGATCCAACGCATCGTTCGCTTCAAGGTCGCTCTCGGCAGACACTTCGAGATCTGCCATTGGAAGTTCGACGTCGGCCTTCGCCTTGCGACCAAACGGCCACCAACCGCGTTTCTTCTTCGGCGACTCTTCAGCTACTGTCGCGGCTGGCTCAACTGTCGCGTCGGAGGTGATCGATGGCGAATCTGGTACTGAGGGCAGATCGAGCTTCGACGATTCGTCGCCCAGCGAGATTTCTGAAGATGCATCTTCGTCTGATCCGAAATCAAACTCGGAGAAGTCCGCCGAATCGAGATCCGAGTCGGCCTCGAACTCGATTTTCACCGGCTCTTCGGCCTCTGCCGCGGGGGGCGCCTCAGCGACCGGTTCCGAGATGCCCTCCGCCAATTCAGGCACTTCAAAGTCGTCGGAGCCGGATTCCGATTCACTCTCGAAATCAAGCGGGAGAGGTGACCGATCGGTGACGACTGGCTCCATCGTACGTTGATCGGTGCCATCTGTTCCGGATGCCTGTTCGATGCCGGCTGGGAGCGGAGCATCGTCGGCTTCCGAAAAATCGTCGTTTGCGTCGAACTCGACCTCAGGCAGGTCGATTTCAGACGCCTCGGATGATTCATCCAGATCGGCCGCGTTTATCTCGATGCCGTCGAAGGCCATTTCGGAGAGATCCAATTCGTCGACTTGAAAATCGGCATCGGATTCAAGATCGACCGCTTCTCCTTCAGCAGCCAAGGCAAAGTCAACTTCGTTGACTGTCGCATCGGATCGCTCGACATGCGATACATCCCCAGGGGCTTCGTCGTCGTCGGCAGCCGGTTGTTG
>CAZNXE010000329.1:0-6197 GCA_964576465.1 uncultured Planctomycetaceae bacterium | reverse complement strand
AACGCCGAGGGTTTTCGAGTTTTCCATTTTAATCAAACAAAAGACTCGCTTGATTAGGGGCTAGAACGGGAAGAAAATTTTTCGTTTGTTTCCGACGGTGTATTGTTCGTGGGGATCAACCTTGTCGGCGGGCGTGTTCACGACGCCGGGGAATGGCAACAGCGGCATGCCCAGGATCTTGAGTGGACGCGTCGTAATCTGAGTGAGTTCGGGGATCAGGTTCGTAGCCTCGTGCTATTTGGCCATGCCAATGTGAATCAGAAACACGCCGATTTCTTCGACCCCTTCATTGAGGAGGCCAAAGCGTTCGAAAAACCGATCCTCTATCTGCACGGCGACGGGCATCGCTGGATCCACGACCGACCTTTCGCCGCGAAGAACATTCTGCGAGTCCAGGTCGATCAAGGCGGCATTGCTCCTCCGTTGAAAGTCACGGTAACCGACCATCCCAGCACGCCGTTTCAATTCGACCGCGGCAAAGAAACGCCTGCGGTAGACTGATGCGATGCCGGCACAACCCGCTGGGGCTAACCTCCGCGCGATCCGAGTTTTCTAATTCTTCCGGTTCCCACGATGACCGCATTCCCCCCCGGCGGACAGTGTTCTCTCCACCATGTCGTCGATCGGCAGCCGATCGAGTAGAATGGAACGTCTTGCGAGACCGACTGCCGCAATCTGTTGCGTGAGCACATGACGACCGAAACGAAAAAAACCACCGTTGGCAGCTACTTCATTGCCAACTATCCGCCGTTCTCGCAATGGAACGAGGAATCGCGGGGTGAGGTAGAGCAGGCCATGGCGCAGCCGCCGGGCGATGTGCCATTGGGGCTCTATCTGCATATCCCCTTCTGCCGCAAGCGGTGCAAGTTTTGCTACTTCCGCGTCTACACCGACAAGAACGCCAAAGACGTCGAACGCTATGTTTCGGCCCTTTCTCGCGAGATCGAGCTGGTCAGCAAGCAACCCGTGATGGGCGACCGCCCGATTCGATTTGTCTATTTCGGCGGCGGAACGCCTTCGTTTCTCAGCGTGCGGCAGCTCACCTCGCTGTTCGACCGGCTACGGGAGAACATCGATTGGTCGCAAGCCGAGGAGGTGACCTTCGAGTGCGAACCGGGAACGCTATCACAACCGAAGGTGAACGCCCTGCGAGAACTTGGCGTGACCCGAATTAGCTTGGGCGTGGAGAATTTCGGCGACGCCGTGTTGGAAGAGAACGGTCGCGCGCATCTTTCGGCTGAAATCCATAAGTCTTGGGATTGGATTCGCGAGGCTGATTTCCCAAACACCAACATCGACCTCATCGCCGGAATGGTGGGCGAGACCGATGAGAACTGGCAAGAGACGGTCCGCCGCGCCATTGAATTGTCGCCCGACAGCGTGACCATCTACCAGATGGAACTGCCCTACAACACCGTCTACTCACGCGATCTGTTGGGCAATCAAAAGGAAAGCCCCGTGGCCGACTGGCCAACCAAGCGACGTTGGGTAGGCGAGGCATTCGATGCGCTGAGCGCCGAGGGCTATGCGGTTTCCAGCACATGCACGGTGTTCAAAGACGCGAACAAAGTGAACTTCAGCTATCGCGATAACCTGTGGCATGGCAGCGATTTGTTGGCAACCGGGGTGGCGAGTTTTGGGCACATCTCGGGCGTGCATTACCAGAACCTCGCGGAATGGCCAAAATATCTCGAAACGCTCGAAGCCGGGAAGTTGCCACTGTGGAGGGCCATGCGACCCACCCAACATCAACTGCTGATTCGAGAGATGATCTTGCAACTCAAGACTGGGCGTCTTGATGCGGGCTACTTCCGGAAGAAGTTCGACGCCGAGATTGTTAAGATGTGGCACGACGTGTGGAAGGGCTATCAAGACGAGGGATTTGCAACGATCAAAGGTGACACCATCGAATTGTCTCGCGAGGGATTGCTGCAAGTCGACGGACTGTTGCCGGCATTCTTCGAGGAGGAGCATCGCGGAGTCCGGTATACATGAGCGATGCGGCCGTCTTCATGATGGGGGAGTTTGCCGCCGATGTGCCCCACGACCGGCTCTACGCTCGCAACCACATGTGGGCACTGGCCACCGATGGGGGGTACCGGTTTGGCTTCTCAGCTTACGCAGTTCGGTTGCTGCAAGACGTGTACTTCCTTGATTGGACGGTCGATCCTGGTACACAATTGATGGAGAAGCAAGAAATCGGCTCGATCGAAAGCTCGAAAGCCGAGAGCGACCTGTTCGCCCCCATGGGTGGACGGCTACGGGAGTTCAATAAAGACTTGCTTTCCGACCCCTCAACCATCAACGTCGACGCCTACGGCGGCGGTTGGTTGTTTATAATGGAGGGTTCGGAGGAGACGCTACTTTCGCCTGAGGCCTATCTCGAACATCTCGAAGCTGCTTGGATGGTTGCCCAACGGACAATCAAAGGGCAGATCAAATAATCGCCACCCACCGAATCGCAAGACCCCACATGGCCAAACGCATTACCGTTGTTCTCTCCCAGGGACAAAGCGCAAACCCCGCCAAGCGAGGGCTGGAAGAATCCCTAGTGGCCGAAATGCTGGGTGAACCGAACGTCGAAGTCACCGTCGTGCCGCATCTATACGACTTGACCGCCGACGGCTCTGGCATACTCTGCCTGCAAGGCATCACGGGCGACATCATCGTAATGTCGTGGCTCTACCCTAGGGCCGCGCGTTGGATTCTCGATCGAAACGGAATCCACGGCAAAGAAGGCAGCACGCTCCTCCGTTCGGCAGACGAAGAGGAACTTGATGAGGATGCGGAGGGCGAAGAAGAACCGTCATCGACAGGCGATGATGAAAAGCAAAACAGTCGCGACGAAAGTAAGCAGTCGACGCGTTCGATCTACTGCCTGGACCTGCGTGCCTACGAAGACCCGGGGACGTATTGCGAGGAGATCCGCCGCATCGCGCGTGAGTCGACCGTGCAGACCGTGTCATTGATACCGTCGCTCGATGTGGTTTCCCCCTCGAGCAACGGGAATGGTCAAGTCAGCAGCAACGGCTTCGCAAGCAACGGCTCAATCCAGGGCGCATCGTCCGACGCTCCCCGTGACGAAGCGAATGTCATCACCGAAGATGCTGCCCGACGATGGTATCCGGTGATTGATTTCGGCCGATGTACGAACTGCATGGAGTGCATCGACTTTTGCTTGTTTGGCGTCTACGGCGTCGACGGCACGGAAAACATATTGGTTGAACAGCCTGACAATTGCCGAAAAGGTTGCCCGGCATGCAGCCGTGTTTGCCCCGAGAACGCGATCATCTTCCCGCAGCACAAGTCGCCGGCGATTGCCGGTTCGCCCGTGGCATCTAGCGAAGGGTTCAAGATCGACCTTTCCAAGTTGTTCGGAGCCCCCAATGCGATGGAGGTTGCCGCGATCGAACGCGATCGGGAATTGGTTGCCGAGGGTCGCGATGCCGTGGGGATGACGGTCGGAATTCCCAAGCGACAAACCGAAACATCCACCGCCCCGCGCGACGAACTCGACGACTTAATGGACAAGCTCGACGATCTGGACCTGTAGACCCCCCTGCCCTTTCTCTTGGCCCGACGACCACTACCCGACAAACCGGAAACGCACGATGTATGCCAAGATGGCCAAACGGCTGCTGCTAGAGACTGACAAGCGTTTGCTGTGGAAGTTGGCTTACAACTTCGGCTTCAAAGGCCTGGTGGCTGTCGAGAAGCATAAGCGACGGTTGAAGCGGGACGAATTCTTTCCGCCGTTTCTCTATATTTCGATCGTCAACAGTTGCAATCTTCGCTGCCAAGGGTGTTGGGTCGATGTTTCCGCGAAGCAGCAGGCGCTCGATCTCGACCGGCTGGGGCGAATCGTTCGCGAAGCCAAGGAAGCCGGCAATGCGTTCTTCGGCATCTTGGGTGGCGAGCCCTTCATGCACCCCCAACTGCTCGACTTTCTCGGGGAACATCGCGAGTGTTACTTCCAAGTGTTCACCAACGGGCAGTTCATCACCGACGAGGTCGCCGGTCGGCTGCGTGAGTTGGGCAATGTCACTCCGCTAGTCAGCATCGAAGGCACCGAGATCATCAGCGATGAGCGCCGAGGTCGTCCCGATGTTTGGAATCGCACGCTGGAAGGACTGGAGAACTGTCTCAAGCACAAGTTGCTGACCGGCGTCTGCACGAGCCTGTGTCAATCGAATTACGATGACCTGCTGCGAGAAGAATGGATCGATCGGCTGATCGAAATGGGCGCGATGTATTGCTGGTATCACATTTATCGTCCAGTGGGCCCCGACGCGAATCCGCAACTTGCTTTGACGCCTGAACAGCAACTGGAGGCGCGCAAATTCGTCGTCGAAATGAGGGCCAAAAAACCGATTGCGATTGTTGACGCCTATTACGACGGCAACGGTAACGCGGTCTGCCCGGCGGCCACCGGCTTCACGCATCACATTAGCCCCTGGGGCGATATCGAACCCTGCCCGATCATTCAGTTCGCGACCGACAGCATTGATGATCGCCCGTTGGCCGAGACATTCTCTAAGTCATCGTTCCTCAGGGAGTTTCGCCAATTGGCGGCCTCCACAACGCGCGGCTGCATCGTGCTCGAGCGGCCCGACGCGTTGAAGGAACTCGTTGAAAAACATGGCGCCCGAGACACAACGGTTCGTGGTACGGCCCTGGCGGAGCTCGAAGCGATGCATTCGCGCCCCTCGCAATACAACCCTGGCAACGAAGTGAAAGAGAAGAGTTGGGCCTATCGGTTCGTGAAGCATTTCTGGTTTAACGACTTCGGTGCCTACAGCGAGTTGGGCTCTGTCGATCTCGGCGGGAATGGGAACGGTGCGAGCAACCCCCCGACTCCGGAACTCGTGACGCTCGAACCTCCGAGGCAATGACGCCATGGACACACGCAGCCAACACATGACTACCGAGATACACCCCTCCACGCGAGACGGCCAAGCTACATCAACGGTGCGGCAAGACAAACGCAACATGAACGAACCGCTGTTCGATTACGATCGACTGTTGCATGCCTACGAGAAGGCGCGCGACGATCTTCTTTCGGAGTGTACGCCGCAAGGCCACTGGGTTGGCGAGTTATCAAGCTCGGCCCTGTCGACCGCCACCGCGGTCAGTGCGCTTTCGCTGGTCGAACGGCACGCGGATGTTGGTCACGATGGAGGGCCCGCCGCCAAATGCGCGATCGACTCCGTGCGGCTCGAAATCATCAGCGGTCTCGTGTGTAACGGCCTGCAATGGCTGGCCGAACGTCAGAACGAAGACGGCGGTTGGGGCGATACCGACAAGAGCAGCTCGAACATCGCCACCACGATGCTCGTTCGCGCCGCCTTCCACCTTACCGCGGTGCCGGCGAAACATGGCGACCTGCTACAAAGGGCCGAGGCTTATATCAAAAAGGAAGGCGGCATCGCCGGCCTGCGGCGGCGGTTTGGCAAGGACAAGACATTTGCCGTTCCGATCTTGAACAACTGCGCACTGGCCGAATTGGTGCCCTGGAGCGAGGTATCGCCGCTGCCGTTCGAGTTAGCGTGCTTGTCGCAAGACATGTATCGGCATCTGCGGCTTCCGGTCGTCAGCTATGCGATTCCGGCATTGGTGGCCGTCGGTCAGGCCCGCCATTGGCACCGTAAGCCATTCAATCCGATTGCCCGCTTGATACGTTACTTTGCCCGAGGTCCGAGTCTCCGAACCTTGGAGAACACGCAGCCGGAAAGCGGTGGCTATCTTGAAGCCACGCCGCTGACAAGCTTCGTGGTGATGAGTTTGGCCAGCATGAATCTCACAGGACATCCGGTCGTTCGCCGCGGCGTGGAGTTCCTTCTCGACTCGGTACGCGAGGATGGATCGTGGCCCATCGATACGAACCTCTCGACCTGGGTCACCACGTTGTCGATCAATGCGCTGGCCGCCGGCGGCGAGAACATTAGCCAACTCGATAGCCTCGAGTGGTTGCTTAGTTGCCAACATCAACAGCGGCATGTGTTTACTGGGGCCGACCCTGGCGGCTGGGGATGGACTGATCACAGCGGCGCCGTTCCCGATGCCGACGACACGCCCGGGGCCTTGTTGGCGTTGGCCAATTGGTTGCGATGCGATCCCGGGGCCAACCGCGAGAAGATTTGCACGGCGGCCGAACATGGGATTCGTTGGCTATTGAATTTGCAAAACAAAGACGGCGG
>CAZNXE010000328.1:0-6283 GCA_964576465.1 uncultured Planctomycetaceae bacterium | reverse complement strand
CACCGGCATCTGGCACATCGGCTGGGGCGGCGTGGATGTGAAGAACGAATACGAGTGGTGGGTCCGTCACCGGGTCGATATCCATACCAAGTTGTCGCCACTGCCGGGCAACGACAACTTCTACATGTACATCAACGGGCCTGACAAGGAGTTGATCGAGATCAACACGATGGGTCACCACCGTTTTGGCCACGTCCACTTTTTCTGCACCGACGTCAACGAAACCGTGGCTTGGTACAGCACGCATCTCGGGATCAAGCCACGTGTCGCGGTTCGTAAGAAACCCACAGGCGACCCCAATACCTTGAGCGGCATTTGGATGAACAGCATTCAGTGCGACAACGTGAATATGATTTTTTTCGGCAAGCCCGACTACGAAGAATCGCCCTTCTGGTGGCCCGGCCCGCCCTTGAAGGACATTCAGCCGACGGACAAGCGGCCAATCGATCATATTGCCTTCTCGTTCCGCGACATCGATCCGGTGTACCAGCGAATGACCGCGGCAGGCGTCGAGGTGGTTTCACCCCCAAGCATGAACGACCGGCTTCGCCTCCGCAGTTTCTTCGTGCGTGGGCCCGATCGCGTGTTGATCGAAGTCGTTGAAGCGAAGCCGATTCCCGAGGGCCTGTGGGACGAGTAGTCCCGCGTGCGGAACAGAGGTGGCGTGTGGCAGAGAGGAAGCCGGCGTTCTTCGAACGCGATAAGGATACATGGATCCCGCTCGAGGCCTGCATTGGTCCGTGGTCGCCACAACACCTGCATGCGGGCCCCGTGGCAGCAATGTGTGTTGCGTTGGGGGAAGAGCTTCAGCCCGGCGATGACGTGGTGACCACGCGTTTGACGCTCGACTTGTTGCGCCCGGTTACTCGGGCTCCCATCGTGGTAGAGACATCGACGGTGAAGATGGGACGCCGTGTTGGATTGCACCAGATTTCGATGTATCAGGAAGACAAGTTGACAGCCACCGCGCGCGTGCAACGTACGCGGCAGCAGTTGGTCTCGTTGCCCGATCTTGCGGGGACGGGGCTCGAACTCACGCCGCCTGATGATCGTCCGGAAGATTTCAGCTTGTTGGTCGATCGTCCAGAGGGTCGCCCCTTGGCACCGTTTTTAGCGCAAGCCTGCGACCTAAGAATGCGGGTGCCCGAGGCGTTTTTCAGGCCGGTTTCCTCGGAGGCTTGGCTGCGAGTGCATGCCGACTTGATCGCGGGAATTCCGCTTTCGACGGCAGCCGCCGTGGCGGCTGCTGCCGATTGTGGGAACGCACTGGGCGCGCCGGTTGCGCTGGACGATCCCCCGATGCTGTTTCCGAATGCGGATTTGACGATTCATCTGGCACGTGCGCCGGAAGATGCGTGGGTGCGAATGGCTCCGACGAGTACCTGGCTCGACCACGGAATCGGTCAGACCTGCTGCGCGTTGAGCGATCGTCGTGGTATGCTGGGAACTTCGGTGGTCACGCTCCCGCTGGCCAATCACCCCGGTTAAGCATTCGTTGACCAGCTTGCGATCAGTTCAAGCTTTCTCCTACCAAACAGATAGAGATTACGGCATGAAGACCCTTCTTAGAACGTTGACAACGACTCTCAGTGTTAGTCTTGCAATCTGCATCCTCAGCGCCGCATCGCCGCTTCATGGCGAAGACAAGGCTGTGTTCGAAGTGGGAAGCGCGGCCCGGGACATTACTCCTCCGACGGGTATTCCGATGTGGGGATATGGCGACCGCCACGCCGATTTATCCGAAGCGGTTCTCGACCCGTTGTTTGCCAAGGCCGTGGTGATTCAAGCCGGCGATGACAAGTTGGCCTTGGTCGGGCTCGATATCGGTCGCGGTCCGACGATCCCCATGATGGAGATGATTCGACGCGAGCTTTCGGAGAAAGCCGGCATTGAGCATGTCATGATTTCCGGCAGCCATACACACCATGGTCCGGTGATCGAATTGACTGACAAGAAAGGGTATGGAAAAGGGAAGTTCGACAAGGCGGTGGCCTACGCCGAGCAACTCCCACGCACGCTGATTGAGTTGGTTCTCGAAGCCGACGCGGCGCGGCAGCCAGCCAGCATGGGCATTGGCACGAAGAACGTCGCGCTGAACCGCAATCGACACACGAAACGCCTTCCCAAGGCCACCGACCCGATGTTGGCGGTGATGCGGTTCGACGATCTGGACGGCAAGCCGATCGCCGTGCTGGTGAACTTCGCGGCTCACCCGACATCGATCGATTCAAAAATTCTGAAGTATTCTGCCGACTACGTTGGGGCGATGCACCGCGTGGTCGAAGAACAGCTCGGCACGCAGAGCGTCTTCATGCAGGGAGCCGCCGGTGATCAATCGACGAATTCACCCGAGGGGGTTCACGGATACGAACAATTCGGTGCCGTGCTGGGTGAACAGGTTGTCGAGATTGCCAAGGGAATCGAGACCGCCGTACCCGAGAAGCCTTCGCTGAAGGGTCGCGTCGATCGATTCACGTTTTCTTCGCGAATCGACTTTGGCAATCCTTGGATTCGCGTGGCATTTGGCAGGGCCTTCTTCCCTGAGTTGGTGGAGAACTTCGGAGACGAGATGCAAAACGGAGTTTCAACCGAACTCAATACGATGGTGCTCAACGGCAACATTGCGCTAGTCGGCGGTTCGGGCGAGTTTTTCTGCAACCACAGCAACCGGCTGAAGGAGCGCAGCTATCTCGATCACACGCTGTTCTTCGGATATTGCAATGGCCATAACCTGTACTTTCCTACGATCGAAGCTGCCTCCGAAGGGGGCTACGGTGCCGACCCGCCAGTTTCGCCGGTTGCGTTGGGGGCGGGTGAGAAGCTGATGAATCAGGCGTTGCTCAATATCTACGTGATGATTGGCAAGCTGGCCGCACCGGAGGAATCAGCGGTTTCGAGTGCAGCAGAGTAGCCGGAGTATCTCAGTGCGATGTTGGTGATCTCGACTGGTTTACCAAGGAATCGTCTTGGCCATGGGACCGGTTTGTGGGTTGTAAGTTGTTTGACCAAGAATGTTTGCATCAAAGGCAGCGGTAAATAAAGAACCACAAGGGCCCTGGTTGATTTCGAGCGGAAACGCGGCGAACGACATTCTGTTCGTATGGCCTCGCCTCGTAGTCACCGAAATAGCCCGAGATTCAACCGGAAATCCGGCCAAATCTAGGGCCGACGTTTAAGCTTGACTACTTTGCTTGACTTTGCCCGGGGGCCAGCAAGAATAGCAGCAGTTTCGTATTTCTCCTGATGCGCCATCCCCAATGCCCCACCTTCGCGGACAAGAACGTCACGTCGCGCTTCTGCTTTCGGTCGCGTGGTTGCTTGTGCCGCTGAGTGTTTTCATGGCGGTCCCATGCAAACGCCCTGGGTCAAAGGATGACGTTCCGACGGGATGCGAATGCGGCGAGACGAAGTGCAAGACCAGTCTCACTGCAAGAAATCTACGGTTGTTGGCTCGATTGATGGATTGGTGCGCGGATCGGATTTCTCTGGGGCAGCCAAGCCGTTCGCATGAACATCACCTCGATCGAAGCAGTTTTTTTCAGATGGCACGTGCAGATTGATCGCGGGTCGTATCGTGGACCCGTGACACAAGATTTACAATTTTTTGGAAGGGATGTTGGAGATGACGATGAAAGTAAAGCTTACTCTGTTTGCCGTGGTGCTTGTTGCCGCCGCGGCGATGTTGACTACGGGGGCTTCGGTGGCGACGGCAGACGACGACAAGGCGTTCTCTGCGAGCTGCGTTGTCTCGGGCAAGCCGGCCAAGGAAAATTCCTCGGTCGACTACAAGGGGAAAAAGGTCTACTTTTGCTGTGCCAATTGTCCCGCGGCATTTGAAAAAGATCCTGCGAAGTTCGCCGACAAGGTCCACTTGCAATTGCTTGAAACGGGCCAAATGTTGCAGGTTGCCTGCCCGCTGACGGGCAAGCCCGCCAAGGACAGCCTAGCGGTGGAAGTCGGCCAGACAACGGTTGCGTTGTGCTGCGGTGGCTGCAAGGCGAAAGCCGACAAGGCCTCGGGCGACGATCTCGTGGCCTTGCTGTTTGGCAACACTTCCAAGGGCTACACGCTGCAAACAGTTTGTCCCGTGGGCAATAAGCCCGTCGATTTGACCAAGTCCTTCGAGCACGAAGGCCAAACGGTTTACTTCTGCTGCGGCGGATGCTGCAAGAAGTTCGCGGCTGATCCGGCTAAGTACGTCGCCAATCTGCCGCAGTCTGCCGGCGACAACGAGTAGGTCGTCTGGATCCAAGTTTCTTCGGTGGTCACCCCATCGTGACTGCCAACGGAGCATGGGGCAGAAGAACGACGAAGCAAGGTTAACAACGAGGGGAAGGTCTTCGGGCCTTCCCCTCGTTTATTTAATGAAGTGCAGCGCGAAGCAGCAAAGATCTTGACGATCGATGTTTCACTCAACGCCCTGCGGAAGGAACGGTGAACAGCAGCACCCGATGATCGCTGGTGGCGATGGCCAATTCGGCGCCGTCGGGTGAGTAGGCCATCGAGAACGCGGCCTTCACCGGCAACGTTTCGGTATGCAGCAACTCGGTTGTCTCCGCATCCCAAAACATCAACGTGCCGGCATAGCCCAACGTCGCTACCCGTTTGCCATCGGGTGAGTTGAGCGCCCGGTAGATGTGATCGCTGTGCCCGGCGGTTGTCGACAGCACCTTACCATCGGTCGAGTTGAACCGCTGCCAAGTTTTGGCCAACCCCGCCGCGATCAACTGATTGCCATCGTGCGAGTAGGCGACGGAATAGATCCCGTCCGCGATGCCCTCTTTGATTTCGAGCGTTTGTTTTCCGTCGGCCGCGTTCCAAAAGCGAATCGACTTGTCGGCTCCGCCGCTGGCTAAAATATCTTGCGTCGGGTGAAAGGCCAACGAGTAGACTTGCGATTCATGGCCTTCGCCAGTGGCGTAGTTGGCACCATCGGCCGTATTCCAGAAGCGGATGGTCTTATCGGCACTACCGGAAGCGAGCCGGGATGAGTTGGCGCTGAAGGCCAGCGCGTAGACGTGTGACGTGTGTCCATCGAGACGCAGTCGCGCGGTTGAAGTGGCCGCTTGCCAGACGACCACGGCATGGTCAAGGCCCGCGCTGTAGACACGACGTCCGTCGCTGGCAACCGCCAAATCGGTGATGGCGGCCGCATGGGTTTGATATTCGGCAATCATCTCCCCTGTGGGGATGCGGTAACTTCGCACGACATTGTCGCCGGCGCCAATATGAACCTGCGTGCCATCGAGACTGATGGCCACGGCGGTCACCGCCAGCGGAGTCTTGATGGCCATCACCGGTGCTGCGTCGGTAGTTTGCCAGACGCGAACCACACCGTCGTCGCCTCCGGCCGCAACCAGGGTGCCGGGATCTTGCACGTCGATCGATTTCAGACCCGCCATGGCACCGCTGAACTGTTGCGTTGGCGTCAAGTCGTCCGGGTTCCACATCGTCAGCATGCCGTCTTCGCCGGCGGTGAATAGCTGCGTGCCACCCGCTGCGAACATCACTGCGTTGGCACCACGCGGATGGGCCACGGTCGTCTTAACGATGGGAGATGTCCACAGTTTGAGCGTGTTGTCAGCGGCACAGGTCGCAATGCGACCATCGGCAAGTGCCACGATGGCGTGTACTGCCCCGGTGTGCCCTGCAAGTTGCTCTTGGGGTTTGGCACGCTGAATGTCGATCACGTGCCCGCGTGCATCTTCTCCGGCTGCCAGCACCCGCAGCGAATCGGGTGTGAAGGCGACGCTGAGCACCGGCTTGCGGGTTGGCCAATCGCCGATCATCACCTTGCGCTCGAGATGCCACAGTCGTGCATGACCGTCTTTGCTGCCGGCGGCCACATACTGACCGTCGGGGCTGGTGGCAACCGAGAGGATCGCGTCGACGGCACCCGCGAGGGATTGGACTTTGGCGCCGTTTGTCGCATCCCACAGGTGAACCATGCGGTCGCCGCCACCGCTTACCAGCCGGGTTCCATCGGGGGTGAATGCAATCACCGTTCTCCCGGTACCGTGGCCGGCAATTCTGGTGGCGGTATGGATCGGAAGGCTGCGGACGATGTTATCTTCACCGGTGGCCAGAACCGTCTTTCCGTCGGGCGATATTTCCACGCTTTTTGTGACGGAGGCCAGCGTCTGGACCTGTACTCTTTCGTTGGTGCCAAGGGACCACACGGCCACGGTCTTGTCTTGGCCGCAGGTGACTAGTCTTGTTCCATCGGTCGAAAAACTTATGGCTGTGATGGGTGCCCCATGAGCATCAAGTGTCGCGGTCGGCG
>CAZNXE010000327.1:6073-6300 GCA_964576465.1 uncultured Planctomycetaceae bacterium | reverse complement strand
CCTTCGGTGGCAGGATTCATGCTGTCTGGGGACGGGCAAACTGAGTGAACGACGAAGCTTGGTCTATTGTCTTTCCACAAAGACCTGATGAACACCACGTCTTTGATCATCGTGTGATAACTCGGCTTCGATCGCCGCGTCCCCAGATGGCACTTGAACATTCGACAGTTCGATCCACTCTTGACCAGCTTCGATGTGTCGCGTGATCTGCCTTTGTTGGCCGAGCG
>CAZNXE010000327.1:0-6063 GCA_964576465.1 uncultured Planctomycetaceae bacterium | reverse complement strand
ATACGCAGGGTTATTTTCTCGTCGAAGTCGGCGGGTGCGAAAATCAAACGAAACGTGTACTCTCCTTTCGTGGCCACAGACACCAGCCATCGACCGCGCGAGTTGCGTTCCCACCCGCGATCATCGCTGAGACGGCGCCAGTCTTGACGAGTCAAAACGGTTGGGTTCTCGTGAGGCGTGCCGATGTGAATCCGTGGGGGGGCATAGTTGTTCGCCCGGGTCGCACTGACCGAGGCAAACCAATCGTCGTAGTCTTGTTTCATTTTCTTGACGACCGCCGAATGTTCCGCCGCGACATTCTTCGTTTCGCCCGGGTCGTTGATGGCGTCGTACAACTCGAAATGCAAACCACCCGGCGGCTCGCGAATACCCTCCGGCCATTGTCCCAATTCGTGAACCAGCTTCCAACGCTGCGATCGGGCCCCGAAGTTCTTATAGGGCGTGGCTTCATTGCCGCGATGCCATTGCAAGAACACCGTGCGATCGGGCCAATCAACTTCGCGACCCTCCAGGAGCGGAAAGATGCTGCGTCCGTCGAGATTGAGTTCTTTCGGTTTCGCGACCCCGCAAGCATCCAAAATGGTTGGCAACAGGTCGATGTGCGCGGCCACGCGGTCTGAATTCTGTCCGGCTTCTAGTTGAGCCGGCCAGTGAGCCAGCAGCGGAGAGCGAATTCCCCCATCGACCACTTGGCCTTTGCGTCCACGAAATGGGCCGACAAAACGGTTTCCGTTGGGGCCGTTGTCAACCAAGAACAAGACCAATGTGTCTTCATAAATGCCAAGCTCCTTCAACTTCTCGAACAGTCGACCAACGTTCTGGTCGATGTTCGTCTCCATCGCATAGATACGAGCCATCGTGTCTTTCGCTTTTTCGTACGCCTTCTCCGAAGCGCCGGGAGCCATGCCGGAGCGGAGATTCATGTCCATGTACATCTTCCGCAACTCTTCCGGCACATCGTGAAACGGACCGTGAGGTGCATTGGTCGCAATATAGGCGAAGAAGTTCTTGTCCTCCTCGACCGACTTCCGCATGAAGTCGAACGCCGCGTCGAAGTAAATATCGGTGCAGTAGCCTTGCATCGACACTTGTTCGTTGTTGTGAAACAGAATCGGATCGGTGTACTTGCCCTCACCCCCAATGGGATCGGACGGTTGACCAATCCCTCCGCCGCGATGACAAAGCACTTCATCGAAGCCCTGGTCCGAGGGACGCATCGGATAGTTGTCGCCAAGATGCCATTTGCCAAACTGCCCCGTGGTATAGCCGGCCCCTCGCAGCAGCTCCGCAATGGTCACCTCCGCCGTGTCCATCATGGCGCGACCAAGGTAAGTATCGATCGCACGGGTGCGGTAGTTGTAGCGCCCTGTCATCAAGCAGGCGCGGGTCGGAGTACAGACAGGGCTAACGTAGAACTGCGTCATCCTGGCGCTTCGCCCCGCCATCGCATCCAAGTGTGGCGTCTTGACGACGGGGTTGCCGACGAACCCGAAATCGCCATAGCCCTGATCGTCAGTCATCATGAGAATCACGTTCGGCCGTGTCCCATCGGCAGCACACACAGCGTTGCCCACCGCAGTGGCCAGGCCGAGAAAAAAGAACCATCGCTGGGCATGGATCAAATGGCGAGGGACCATCAGGGAATTCTCGTTGAGAACGGTGTTCTTGGTAATGGACAGCGCCAATCAGGATAGCAGAGACAGAATCGTCATGCCGGCACTCGTCTACTTGGAATGCCGTGCCACGCCAGTTACGATCTTGGACAACGTCGAATGTCCCGGTCCACGACAATCCCGAGAGACTTGCGTTTCTTCGCCGCGTGGGCCTGTCACGCCATCTCCATGAGGTCGCCATGAGCGAGCCAGATTTTGAAGATCGAACAGTCTTGGTCACCGGCGGTTCGCGTGGCATTGGCCGCGCTTGCTGCCTGCGGCTCGCGCGCGCCGGGGCTCGCATTGCGATCAACTATCACTCACGGGCCGACGACGCCATGGAGACCGCACGGCTGGTCAAGGAGCTTGGTGCCGATGGCATGACGGTGCAGGCCAACGTGGCCGATGAGGTCTCCGTGGCCGAAATGGTGGCCAGCGTGAACGATCGACTCGGACCGATCGATATGCTCGTCAACAACGCCGGCATTTTCGAGTATATCGACCACCAAGACGCGACACTGGAGCACTGGAAGCGAACGATCGACGTCAACCTGACGGGCCTATTCATTGTGACGTGGGCCGTCAAACAACAAATGATCCGTCGGAAATTCGGGCGCATCGTGAACATGAGTTCCATCTCGGCGCTTCGCCCCCGACCGTATGGCATTGCCTATGCGGCAAGCAAGGCGGGTATGATCGCCTTTACGCAAAGCACCGCCGATGCCCTGATTCAGTACAACATTCGCATGAATGCCGTCGCACCGGGCTTGGTCGAGACGGAGATCATCGACGATGTCGACCAGCCCACCATCGATCGGCTGATCGACCAAACGCCAATGAAGCGAATCGGTACGACCGAGGAGATTGCCGACGTGGTGCATTACTTATTGTCCGAGGCCTCGCGATTCATGATGGGCCAAACGCTGGTAGCAAGTGGCGGTCGCGTGATGCTACCTTAAGCCGGCATCTCATGCATCGCCTAGATTTTTCGAGGCCAATAGCACGCAATCGCTACACGCATTGGCAATCTCGCTTGTATTGCGCCACGATCGACCGCTAGACTGAAAACGCAGCTTGAGACTGTCCTCTTGAATATCTCGTGGGAGCCCTACACCATGCGACCTTGTATCGCGGTCTTGTCGTTCATCTGTGTCCTAGCCGGGGTTGGCGCCTTTGCGGCGGATGAATCGCCAATTGGCAACCGCATTGATGATTTCGCACTGAGCGACGCTCAGGGAACCACGCACGCACTGAGCGACTACGACGATCGGAAGTTGATCGTGATCGCTTTCCTGGGGGCTGAGTGCCCTTTGGTCAAGCTCTACAGTCGCCGGCTGGCGGAGTTGCACGAAACCCTATCTGGAAACGACGTGGTGATCCTTGGAATTGATTCCAATCAACAAGACTCCGTCGGCGACATCGCTGATTTCGTGCGAGAGCATCAGATTCCCTTCCCCGTTCTGCGCGATCCGCGGAATAAGGTCGCCGATCAGTTCGCCGCCTCACGCACCCCAGAGGTATTCGTCCTCGATGCCGACCGTAAGGTTCGGTATCACGGGCGCATCGACGATCAATTCGACGTAGGCCTCCGGCGCCCAGAGCCGAACCGCCGCGACTTGGTCATTGCGATCGATGAACTACTCGCCGGTCAAGCGGTCACTGTCGCCGAGACCAAGGCTCCCGGTTGCCTCATCGGACGTGTGAAGCATGTTACCACCTCGGGCAATGTGACTTACTCGAACCAGATCGTCAGGATTTTGCAGAAGCATTGCGTCGAGTGCCACCGAACGGGTGAAATCGCCCCCTTTGAATTGACCGACTACGAGGAGATCGTTGGTTGGGGCGACATGATTGTCGAAGTCGTCGATCAGGGACGCATGCCGCCTTGGTTTGCGAGCCCCGATTTCGGCACCTTCCAGCACGACCGGCGGATGACGGAGGACGAAAAGCAACTCATCCGCCAATGGGTCGACGCCGGTTGCCCACAGGGCGATGCGGCTGATCTTCCCGAACCACAATCCTTCGCGACGGACACATCTCCCGTGTCGCTGGATGTCATCTACCCGATGGGCAACGAAGCGTTCGAGGTTCCGGCAGAGGGTGTCGTCGAGTATCAATACTATTCGATCGATCCCGGCTGGACGGAAGATCGTTGGGTCACCCGAGTCGAAGCCATCCCGGGCGTTCGCTCGGTGGTTCACCACATACTCGTCTTCATGCGGAGACCAGGGCAGACCTACGCGCCAATTTACCCAGGCGAGTTGATCGGCGGGTTTGTGCCCGGCCTGCAATCGACGGATTTGCCAGAAGGGACCGCCATGCGAATTCCGGCGGGTTCGCATATCGTGTTCCAAATGCACTACACGCCTAACGGCACGCCGCAGCAAGACATGAGCCACGTCGGATTTCGTTTCGCGACAACCGAGGAAGTCAAACGTGAGGCGTCGATGCCCCGGGCGATCAATGTGCTGTTTCAGATCCCTCCTGGTGAATCAAACTATCAAGCCACGGCGAGCTATGTGTTCCGTCGCGATGCGAAACTCTTGAAGATGGTCCCGCACATGCACCTCCGCGGAAAGTCGTTCCGCTACGAGGCGGTCTATCCCAACGGAGAACGTGAGGTCTTACTAGACGTTCCGCAATGGGATTTCAATTGGCAACTTGAGTACGCTCTGACCGAACCGAAGCTCATGCCGCGTGGAACCGAATTGATCTGCACCGCCACGTTCGACAATTCGGAGAAGAACCCCGCCAACCCCGATGCACGGCAATGGGTCACGTTCGGCGAACAGACCTGGGATGAAATGATGATCGGGTTTTTCGTAATGACCACCGACCGCGACGCGAAAGCAGAGTCGATCGACGGATCTGCAATCCCCGTGATTTCAAAATTGGTCGGCGAATTCTTGCCGCAAGACGGGAACGATCACGACATTGCCGATCGGGCGACCAACATTACCAAACTCTCGATGACGCTACTGAATCGGGCCCGAGAACTTGGCATCATCAAGGATCGCCCCTTGCTAGACGAGGTGGAACCGATCCTCACAGCCGGCATTGCCGAAGCGAAAAAACAAGATGTCCTCTCCGGATTTCAACAGCCAGACAGTGACAACCTCCGCCGCACAGCGCGATTCCTGGGAAACATGGGCGGCGTGTTCCGGGAACTAAGCTCGCGGGGAGAGATGAAAACAACCCGGGTCGAACCGGTTACGTTGCCGGAAGAGTAATCTGTTCCCGGCAGAATCGTTTTTGTCGCAGCATGGGATCCCGGGCTGCCGTTGATGTACAAGTCAAGTAGGGACCAATGGCGGCTACTCGGTTGGCCACACTCTTCATTTCATCATTGAGCTCGAGCGGAAGTTTATCCGAAGAACTCGGAATGTGGTGATCGCGAACCAGCATCAGCCGTACGGGTAAAAGGAGCCGGTGAATAGGTTTGCACGTCCATTGGCGGTCCGCACAGCGGACCCTACTCGGCTCGGACGTGAGTTTCTAGAATCTCGCCGAACGTTCGCACCTCTCGCAGGCGATTGAGCTAGATGCCCTCGCGAGCGCGTGGACGACCGTTGGGTACGTTATCAGATAGTCGGGATCTTGCTGGAGAAGCCAGCGAGCCTGATCGTCAGTCGTGCTGTTGATGTGCAGCAGTGCGCAAGGGCCGGTGTCGATCAAGCCTCGCGTGGCGGAACCCCACTGATTGGCCTTCGCGCCGCCGGGGGGACGTGCAGCTTCGGAGTCGACGAACCGGATGACTGCCAGATTTTTTGAAAGGTCGCGACAGTGCCAGAGATGATCGCGTAATGTCAGCACGCGCCACGATGCCGCGGTGACGGCGGTGCCCAAGACCTGCACCGGCTCTCCCGTTGAGCCCCCCGTTACGTGCAACGACACGTTGCCATGAGTGCGGGGAAGAAACGATTCGAGATCCCCAGCCGTGGCTAATGACCAAGCCTGCGAGGCAGAGAATCATCAGGCCTACGGTAAATCCGTAAGGATCTCGCCGCTTTCAGGATCGTTCAGAATATCCTGCGCCAAGGTATAGAGGAACCAATCGAGATCGGATCCCCCGATGAGCTCATCGATAACCGCATTGGCATCAACCGTAAGGCCGACTTGAAGGAAGTAGTTCCCATTGGCCCGGGGCCCGATACCCGTACCACTGATGTTGTCGACTCGGGTGGCATAGTCTCTGGGCGAAGTCCATTCAGCCAAAATGGCATCGACGGCGTCGTCGAAGTCCGCGGATGCGAATAGCAACTCGCCGGCTACAACGAGATCATCGCCACCCTCGCCCAACACCGTGTCGCCCATGGTTTGCGCGCCACTGGAAGCACCGGTGACGAGAAAATCTCGCCCCGCGCCGCCGTCGATCGTATCGCCCACGATGGCAAATAATTTGACGTCGTCG
>CAZNXE010000326.1:0-6314 GCA_964576465.1 uncultured Planctomycetaceae bacterium | reverse complement strand
AAACATCGAAACATCGAGCTTTCGACCTACAACTCTGGCGATGGACTGAACAGATTGCCCGCTTATTGTTGACGCCACTGGTTCATGAAGGCGTCGATCACATCAAGCTGCTGTTTGCGCACCCTGGTGGTGGCCTCGACTCGTTTGCCATCGATTCGCAACCAACCATCGCTTTCGGCGTCGTAAGACGGCCATGCGGGCAAGCCTTTGCGGTTGGGGTTGCCTGTGGTGGCGAACTGCACCCAATAGTTCATCATCGATTCCGCGGTGCGAAGATCGTCGTCGCTGACCTTGGGGCTCAAGTGCAGTTGACCAAAAACGTAGGGAATTTCCGCGGCGTGATGAGATCCCAACAGCATGCCAGAGGTGCCCGGGGGTACTTTGTTGAAGTGGTAGGCATACGCTTGTGAGGGGACGTTGCCCATATTGCGGGCCACAAAACGCGCGGGTGCCACAAAAATAAGATCGCCGAACAATTCGTTCACGGCTTTGCGGATATCCTTGCGATTGGCAACTGGGTAGGCCGCGCTGAAGGCCTCAGCATGTTCGCCCAACTGCGATGCCATTGTTTCGGTATACGCTTCGACCGTGGTCGGCAGTCGTGTTGTCATTGTAAACATGGTGGCCTCGTCACGATTGCAGCCGACGATCAGCGGAACGTCGTGTTGCTTGCCCTGTTCGAAGATCGTCATCGGATCATCCGGGATCACCCAGCCATCGACAATCGGGGCCATTCGCAACACGGCGGAGCGAAAATCAATCGTCGCCGGACGCTCTTCGTTGGCTGTTATTTCCAACAAGCCATCGACATCCAGGGCTCTCAGTGCCGCCGCCGCGTTCTCGCCACCGTCAACACCAAGACTCTCGGCCATCTTCGCGCCGTCTTCTTCCGCCGCGGGATATCCGTAGATTGAATCGCCGAGATGCGACCAATTCAAGATAGGACCGCTCTCGCTGATCGCCCGATGAAACAACCCCTTGGCCAAGGGAGAACACAACAAGGCAAACACGCTTCCGCCGCCGGCCGACTCTCCGAAAATTGTCACTCGATTCGGGTCGCCACCAAAGGCCGCGATATTCTCTTGCACCCACTTCAGCGACTCAATCTGATCCAGAATACCGTAGTTGCCAGAGACGCCATGCGACGACTCACGGCTCAACGCGGGATGGGCAAGGAAGCCCAATCCGCCAAGCCGGTAGTTGATGGTGACAATCACAACGCCTTTTCGCGCGAGGTTCGCACCGTTGTACAGGCCTTGTGAGCCGGCTCCCATCTCATAGCCACCGCCGTGAATCCACACCATCACCGGACGTGGTTCATCGCTCGCCGCCGTGGGCGCCCAAATGTTCAGATACAGGCAGTCCTCGCTGGTGTCGGCATCAAGCTTCATCCCTGGGAACGCGTCCGTCAAAGGACTGGGTCTCTGCGCTGCGGCATTGCCAAACTCGAAGCAGTCGCGAACGCCTTCCCACGACGCGGCCCTTTGTGGTGGTCGCCAGCGAAGATCGCCCACGGGAGGCGCGGCAAAGGGGATGCCCTTGAAAACATGCAGCTCACCTTCATCACCTTCAACGGTTCCACGCAGCATGCCACTGCTGATGCGGACGGGTTCGGTGGACTGCGTTTTTTCTGCGTCGGTGGCCTTCTCCGCCGTAGCGGGGGGCGCTGCGAATACGAAAACGGGCAGAAGCGAGACTGCTGCAACCGCCAGCCATTTCATCGGTCGATACATTGTTCCGTCTCTCCTTTGGGCCACGGCTCCCCCGCCAGCCGAATATCAACAACTCGCCAGACGTCGCCAGCGAAAGCCCCATGTTAGCCGGCCGAACGACCTTCGGCCATTCGTTCACTCGGGTTTCAAAGAATTCATACACAGACCGTCGGTTTGCCGGTATCAGTGTGACGCTATAGGTTTCTTGCGGCCAAGAATCCGGCACTCCCATTGGTGGCAAACAAGTCGATGGTGCGGTACGCTCGGCATCGCCATCTGTGATCGATTTCTCGTTTGAATACCGTCCCAGGAGGAGTGCTCGTGCGAACCTATCTTGCGATGTACTGTATAGCGACATGGTTGATTGCTGCCGGATCTTTTCCCGCGGTTTCCGCCGCCGATGAGAAAGAGAGTCCCTGGTCGGCCTTGTTCAACGGTCGGAATCTTGCGGGATGGCAAGTTGTCGGCGATCCGAAAGATTGCTGGACGGTCACCGACGGGAAACTTCATCCCACGGTGAAGGGGGGCTGGTTGTCCACGGTCGAGCAGTTTGCCGACTTCGAGATCGAGTTGGAATTCATGCTGGCACCCGGCAGCAATAGCGGTCTCTTTCTCCGGGCTCCGCACACGGGCCGCACATCACGCAGCGGAATGGAAATCCAGTTGATCGACGAAACCTCCGAGAAGTATGCCGATCTAGAAGACTGGCAGCGGTCCGGCGCCTTGTACCACGTACAAGCCCCGCAGGCAGAAGCATTCACCGCCGCCGAGCAATGGCAAACCTTGCGGGTGCGTGCCGAAGGACGACAACTAACCGTGTGGCTCAACGATACCGAAATGGTCGACGCCAACCTCGATGACTATCCCGACAAAGAAGAAGAACACCCCGGGTTGAAACGGCCCTCGGGCTACATTGGGCTACAAAACTATGGCGGTCGGGATATACAATTCCGCAAGGCTCGCCTTCGCAAATTGCCGTGAAGATGGATTACGTCTACGCATTCAACCCAACCTCAAACGAAGGACGCACCATGATGGCCACGTCTTCCAACCAACCAACGATTCCAGGGGTGGTATCAACGCTACGAATCATCCTGTTCGCGCTGACAGGTGGCCTGATGATGTTTGCCGTTGTCGCGATCGTCATTGTCAACACGGGAGACCCGCCGCCGAACCAGGTTCCACCCAAACCGTTTCTCTCCTACGTGGTGTACTTGTTCTTGGTCGGTGCAGTTGCTGCCAGTTTGGTGGTGCCGCGATTGATCGTCGGAACACAGATTCGTCAGTTGGCCAACATGGATGACGCGGAGCGAGAAGCCGATATGCCGCGTCACTTACTGGGCCTCTTCCTAACCAAGACGATCATCGGTGCCGCAATCTTTGAAGGGGTCGGCTTCTTTGCCATCTCGGCGTATTTCACCGAAGAGTCGGTCATCGTGTTGCCCGTGCTGGTGATTGTGCTGGTGGGCATCTTGCTGCACCTTCCCACTGCCTCGGGTGTCGAAAACTGGATCGAGCGAATTAAGCAACGAATCAATGAACAGCAGATGTTGAATCCGTAGCGTTTCCCATGTGAGCCCGGCGAAGTCCCCAAACTCGGCATTGCACGTCTGTGTACGGCGAGTCAGAATAGACCATTCGGGGGGTTTCTTTTCGCAACTCGGTTCTCAAGCCGTTGGCCGGTGAGTCGTTTCGCGGCCCGGCTTTCTCACTGCTCTAGGAGGGATACGAACTACGATGCCTCCGCGCCGTTTGGGTCCATTTGAACTGAGCGACCGCCTGGGTGCCGGCGGCATGGGTGAGGTCTATCGTGCCAAGCATGTCGACACCGGCCGGGAGGTTGCACTCAAGCTGGTTCGCGCCGACTTGGTCGATAACCCACGTGTCGCGAAGCGATTCGCCCGAGAGGTGCGGATCCTCAAGAAGCTCCGCCATAAGAACATCGTCCGCTGTTATGGCGGGGCCGTTGAAAACGGCACCATGTATTGTGCCATGCAGTTGGTCGAAGGCGGCTCGTTGTCTCAACTGATCAAACAACGCGGCCGTTTGTCGTGGGAACGGTCCATTAAGTTCGGCTTGCAAATTTGCGATGCGCTGGAGTATGCCCATCAAAACCAAGTCATCCATCGCGATGTGAAACCGTCGAACTTGCTAATTAGCAAACGCAGCGGACGGCTCAAGCTGAGCGATTTCGGTTTGGCAAGATACACAGACGCGACCGCGCTGACCGTGGCGGGCCGTGCCATTGGCACCTGCAGTTACACACCGCCGGAGTTGATTCGTGGGCAGCCCGAGGTCTCCAACCGTAGCGACCTCTACTCGTTCGGCTGCGTGATGTTCGAGATGATCACCGGTCGCCGCCCCTTCGAGGCGGATACGCACGCCGAGGTGTTCTACCAGCACCTGGAGGAGACACCCCCGCCGCTGCGAACCCTGGCGATGGATTGTCCGATCTGGCTTGAAGCACTCGTGGCCCAACTGTTGGAGAAAGATCCGGCGAATCGTCCCCGCGACGCCGGCATGGTTCGTCACGCACTGATCGAAGTTCAAGAGCGTGTCGCATCGCAAACAAGTGTGCTGGAACAATCGATGACTGGCATGCCTTCGATCATTCAGACCAGCGGCGATCGCGCGGGAGCCGTGGCGGCGATGGGTCGCAAAAAGAAACGCAAGAAAAAGAAAGTGCCGATCCACGAGCAAGCGTGGTTTCTTGTGACGTGTCTCCTGCTTCTTGTGGGCATTGTCGCCTGGGCCATGTGGCCACTTGGCGAGGCCGAACTCTATCGACGTGCGGCCGAGATGATGGAGAGCGACGACCCGGTTGTTTGGAAAGATGCTCAGAAACGGTTCCTGGAACCTTATTCCGATCGTTTTCCCGAAGGGCCGCACATCGCCCAGGTGACCGATTACTTGGATCTGATCGAGATGGGGCACACCGAGCGTCGCTTTCAGGCCAACCGCCGATTGGGTCGTGTTCCGAAGAGCGAGGCCGAACGGCTCTATGCCCAGGCCTGGGATTACGAGCAATTCGGCGATCGCGTCACGGCGCTCGAAGAGTACGAGAGCATGATCGTCTTGCTTGATAGCGATGTAGAAAACGAAGAGAAGAACCGCCCCTTCGTTCATTTGGCCCAACGTCAGGCTGCCGCGCTTCGCGAATCGACCGTGGGAAACACCGACCGCCGCAAGTTGCTCGACATCGTATTGGCCGAAGCAGACGACCTGTATCGTCAAGGCTTCGAAGTCGAGGCCCGACTCAAGTGGCGCAGTATCGTCCAGCTCTACAGCGGCAACCGCGAACTGCGCGTTCACGTCGAGCAGGCCGAAGCCCGACTTGCCGATCCCGAACAAGCCCTTATCACGCCCGAAGCCCCCACCCCCAGCGAGCCCCTATCACCATCGCCCGACAACACCGAATCTCGACCAGCAAGCGCAACGTTGCCAGAGAACTCCACCGAACAGTAGCGGCGGAGAATAGTTGAGCGGAAACTAGAATAGGGATAGCAACCGAAAGACGGTTGCATCGCAGAATCGTTTGAGTAGGTTCGACACATCCTGAGACAAAGGTCCGGCTCGATTCTGCGGTAACAAACCTCCGCCAGCATCTTTTCACTGCTCGTGTTGTCTACGCGGAATCGATAGTCTGCCACTTTTGGCAACCACCTCACTCTTCCGCGGCGGCCGCTCGTTGTTCTAACTCGGTGATGACGCGGTTCAACTCCTTGATGAGCGGACTCTCGCCGAACTGGGTGTAGGCGTTGTGCAGGGCGCGGTAGTACCACAGTGTGCCTGACTTTCCGCCGGCGAATCGGTCCCACACCTCCTCACCGATTCGGTAATGATCGTTGAGGACCGAGCGCGCGTTGTGGAGCTTGTCGGCACAGCTAACCAGCCGAATCGAAGGGCCATGTTCCTCTTCGCCCGCTCGTATTCTGGCAACATAGGCCTCCTTCCGCTGCTGCCACGATGGCTTGGGCACCTGGTCGGTGTCGGTACAGCCATCAACAATTGCCGCCACGCGCGGGCCATATTCGCGTTCGATCCTTGCCAGGGTCGCGGCCCCCCCCTGATCTTCAACGGCGTCGTGTAACAGCGCGGAAATTGCCTCATCTTCGTCGGCGCCATGCTCCAGTGCGATGCTCGTAACGCCTAGTAAGTGCGATATATACGGCACGCCAACCACCTTTCGGGTCTGATCGGCGTGCAATTGCGAGGCCAGAATCAGGGCTCGTTCGAATCGATCCGTCAACATGAGAGGGCTCTTTCCATCCGCCCTATGGCGGTTTTGTGAGAAGCGTCACTCATCAGCGTATTGATTTCGCGAGCAGAATACAAAAGGCCATGTCTTGAGCGGGCCCGCGTCATCGACCACTATAAAGGCTCGCTTACCTTGTGCTGTGTATTTCCTCCCATCGAAAAGTTGCCTCTCATGGTTTTCACGCGTCGTGCGTCGATCTGGCTGTTGTTGATCTCTTGCCTTGCGATACCCGCGAATTCGGAAGAGCAACGGGGGCCCTTCACCGCGCCGACCCATTCCGTTCGCGATCGCAAATTCGATCTGCTGCACGTGCGAATCGAACTTGATCTTGATAGGGATCAGGA
>CAZNXE010000325.1:5709-6321 GCA_964576465.1 uncultured Planctomycetaceae bacterium | reverse complement strand
GGAGAAGACGCACTCGAGATCGCACTGACCTATTACTACTGCCGCGAAGGCCGTGAAGGTCTCTGTAAGGTCGGCAGCGTTATTTGGGAGTTGCCGATTCGCATCGCCCAAGACGCCGCGAAAAGCAGCGTGCCGCTGCGGTTCGAGATTCCGAGCGAAGAAGATAAAGAACGACCATCTGAATTGAAGCTGCCTTGATCCACCCGGCGATGCCCGTGCCGCGGCATTCTCAGTGGACTACAGCAGTTCAGGAAAATCGAGGCCGTACCGTTGCGACATTTGCTCTCGGAGTTCGCGTCCGTTTTGGTTTAAGCGTTGAACGGTTTGGTAATGGGCTTTCTCGGAACCGCGCCACGATCGACCTTCGGAGCCCTGTCGCGTTTCCTGGTCCGCGGCCGTGAGTAAGTGCAACGCGTTCTGATTGATTTCCGCGCCCTCTTCGTACCAATCGATCAACCGCTGCACGTGGGCCACCACTTCGGGGGCAACATTGCGGGCTCGCATGCCACGCAGCGCCGTGCCTGCGTATCGAAATGCCCTGAGTCGGGCGGTAACGAAACCTGCGGCATTGCCCGAGGTGACCTCCGACGGCCCGGTACGCATTTCCGATTC
>CAZNXE010000325.1:0-5684 GCA_964576465.1 uncultured Planctomycetaceae bacterium | reverse complement strand
CTCGGGCGACAACCTTGTTGATGCGATTCCAATATCTCAACGTGGCTTGCCCCTCATCGCTTAGGCGGTCGGCCGGTTTTCGAGTAGAGCCGCGAGAAGACGTCTTGGTCCCGCCGCGCGATGCCGATCCGGGGTTCCTTACCACCTTAGTTTCTTGCGTGACTTGATCGAACTCTTCACGATAGGCAGCCAACTGCGAGGTTGCATCTTTCGCGGACAAGTCACTCTCGTCGTCTCCCGAGGGGATCATGCCACGAGCCGCCATCTCGTCGAGCACCACGCCCGTGGTCTTTGAAAGGAAGGCGTCGAGCAGGTCCTCGGGGCGGTGCCCCATTGCCATCAACCCTGCAACGGCTCCTCCGATGAACAGAACCCAGCAGCCCAACATCTTCAGTCCAGCACTTCCGCGTCGTGGCGTTCGCATTGGTCCGGCTTCCCCCTGGTGGCGATTTGACACGTCTTCGGAAACTCTAGCTTGCCCCACCAGCGGCTACCGCCTACGTGCGGTCGTAGGAGATATCCAAGACACCAATGCGTCGATGAAACCAAAAAAACTGGCAGATTCCTCAGTATCCGATCATACTGAGTTGCGCATCTCGCCGGCTCCCGGAGTCTTGGACGAGAGTTTCACGATCAGACGGAGACCATGACCCGATGAAAACGATCATCAAGATGCTGACAATCTCTGCGGCGTTGTCCGGGATCGAGTCTTCTTATGCCGAATCGCCGGCAGTCGATGCGTTGCTTCAAAGGGTGGCCTCGTTCGAGCTGTGGGGACAGCGGATGGATCGCAAAGGAGACATGACCGCCGCCGAGGCGGCCTTCTATCAGGCCAGAAAGTTACGGGCCGAAGCAGGTGAACTTCGAGTGGCCGAAGCCGACCAGCGAGCTGAGCCCGTCATCCAACGGTTATCGCTGATCGTCGAAGAGGGTTTTGAAAAACTGAGCACCGCGCAATCACAAGTAGAAAGCCGCCTGGCCAATATCGAGATGCAAGTCTCGCAACTCGCAGGTGTACCGGACGACGTGCAACCGCCGAATATTGAATCGCTGCCCGAAGGACTGATTGGCAACGTGGATATTGAGCCAGGAGAGGCTTTCTTCAATGAACGGATTCTCCTCAATGATGGTCCTGGCCATCCGAACCTGGCACTGATCGCGAACGAACGTCTTGAAAAACTGAAAACGACTCACGCCGAGGTCAGCCAACGTCTCAAGGAACTTGAAAGGCGTATCACGCAGCGTCTCGAGAACTCGAACGATGGTCTGCGAATTGTTGTCGACTCGATCGTCGGAAACTTTGAAGAGCTGGCCACGCAAGCGCGGAAGGCGTTGGATCAACTGCGAGCGGAGTTAGCGGATTTTGGCGAGCAAGCGTCGGCACGGCGCGATGAAGCGGATGACGACGAGCCCGAAGAAGTAACACCTCAACAGGTTGACGGCGAATCTCCGGACCTGGACTCCGTCCGAGATCGTAATAACCAACGACATCGCGGCTCATCCGAACGCCCGCGCCGCATTCACCTTCATGCGGCCTTGCAAAACTTGAATGCACCGCCGGTTCACCACCACATGCACGAGGCAATCGAGCATCTGCATGCCGCTGGAATGCACGAAGTTGCCGAGCAGCTAGAACACTCGATGCAACGGGCCAGAGAACGCCTGATAACCGAAATCAGCGACAATGATCGGCACCGAGGACATCATCGCGGTCACCATCATGGCCACAGGGACGCTCAGATCGAACATCTGCAAGACGAGGTTGCTGCATTGAGCGAGCGACTGGAGCGTCTCGAAAAAGCTCTGCACAAAACAACCGCGAAGAAAAAGAAGAAACGGAAGTCGCGGAAGTAGACGACCGGCTTGGCGCCCGACGTTTCGTCTTCCAGATCATTCCACCGTCACGCTCTTGGCGAGGTTGCGTGGCTTGTCGACGTCGCAGTCGCGGAGCACGGCAATGTGGTAAGCCAGCAGTTGTAGGGGAATGCTGGCTACGATCGGCTGTAGGAATTCGTCGACGGTAGGAATGTGGATTACGTCGTCGGCCAATTCGCCTACACGCGTGTCACCTTCGCAAACCACCGCGATGATGGGCCCGCCCCGGGCATTGATCTCCTGCAGGTTGGCCATCACTTTGTCGTAAACCACGCCATGCGGCACGATGAACACGCTCGGCGTATTGTCGTCGACCAGCGCGATGGGCCCGTGTTTCATCTCGGCCGCGGGATAGCCTTCGGCGTGAATGTAGCTGATTTCCTTGAGCTTCAAGGCACCTTCGAGCGCCGTTGGGAAATTGAATTGCCGGCCCAAGTACAAGAAGTTGTCGCACTGATAATACTTCTCGGCCACGCGCTTCACGACCTCCTCGCACTGAAGGGCCTGTCTCAGTTTATCGGGCAACTGTTGCAGTTGATCGATGATGCGGAGCCCCGCACTAAAACTAAGATGGCGGAGACGGCCAAGATAAAGGCCCAGCATGGCCAGCGCGACGCACTGTGAAGTGAATGCCTTGGTCGAAGCGACGCCAATCTCGGGACCGGCATGCAGATAGATTCCGCCGTCGGCTTCGCGAGCGATGGTGCTCCCCACCACATTGCAAATGGAAAGCGCGATGTGTCCTTTTCGTTGCATTTCACGCTGCGCGGCAAGTGTGTCGGCCGTTTCGCCACTTTGCGTGATGGTGAAGATGAGCGTGTCGCGATCGAGCGGCGGATTGCGATACCGCAGTTCGCTGGCATATTCGACCTCGACCGGAATACGGGCGAATTCTTCGATGATGTGTTCGCCCACCAATGCGGCATGCCAACTCGTGCCACAAGCGGTCATCACAATGCGATCGAACGATCGCAGTTGTTGCGGCGTGAGGTTCAAGCCACCGAAATGCGCGGTCGCCTCGTCCAGGTTCAACCGGCCGCGCATCGTGTTTTCGACCGTCGTCGGCTGCTCGTGGATCTCCTTGAGCATGTAGTGTGCGTAATCACCCAAGTCGACATCGCCGGATTCGAGATCAAGGTCTTCGACCGCATGTTGAACCAGACCTTGATCGCGGTGCATCACGCGAAGGCTGGTCGCCGTGACCACGGCCAAATCATTGTCTGACAGATAGACGATCTTGTTCGTCTGCCCCACCAGTGGCGAGGCATCACTGGCCACGAAGTGCTCGTCGATGCCGACGCCAATCACCAGTGGGCTTCCGCATCGGGCGGCGATGATCACGTCTGGATGGTCGCGAAAAATAACCGCCAAACCGTAGGTGCCTTGAAGTTGTTGCAACGTTGCCTTCACGGCTCGAACGAGCGGCTCGTATTCGCTCAGTGACGGATCAGCCGTGGTTGTGCCTTGCCCGTTGTCCGCGTTCTTCTCCAGTTCTTCCTCGATCAGGTGGACAATAACTTCACTATCGGTGGCTGTGATGAAGTCGTGTCCCTGCGATTCAAGCCGGGCTTTGATCGCTTGGTAGTTCTCGATCACGCCGTTGTGAACGATCGCAACACGGTTCTTGGGATCGAGATGTGGGTGCGCGTTGACATCGTTCGCGGCACCATGCGTCGCCCAACGGGTATGTCCGATTCCGAGTTGACCGATGGCCGGTTCGGTGAGCAGTTTGCCCGCCAATATGTCGATGCGCCCGCTGCTCTTGGTCACCGCGATTTCACCATTTGGCATCACCGTGGCAACGCCAGCGCTATCGTAGCCGCGGTATTCGAGTCGCCTCAAACCCTGGACCAGCAACTCCTCGGCGTCACGTGGACCGATGTATCCCACGATTCCACACATCCAACCATCCTCCTAGAGTGCCGCTGCCTGTTCGGCAGTCGATCACGAAAATGCCTTCGTATCCTATCAGCCGAATGGCTGAAATGCAGGGAACGGAATAGGCCCCTAGTGCTTTGTCACACCTAAGAATTAGGGTGTCACCGCTGGCTTGTCCAGCAGTGCCAACGAGTTGCGACACATCAAACCCGTAAATCTAGCTGTGACAAAGCACTAGTATACCTTGTACCTGACATTTTTCGGCACGCTCAGCAGGGGCGACAATCGGAATCCCTCGTGGGCAACTCTCTCCCACCGACACGCCGGCACAATCGCTGCAATCTGTCCCGGGACCTCTGGGCAGTGAGGAATCGACGGCAGTGGTTTACTGGCAGCGGGCACACACT
This sequence comes from uncultured Planctomycetaceae bacterium, assembly GCA_964576465.1. GTDB lineage: Bacteria > Planctomycetota > Planctomycetia > Pirellulales > JAEUIK01 > CAZNXE01. The sequence goes on along the minus strand of CAZNXE010000325.1, from coordinate 1,524 downwards.
CAAGGGCCAGCATATGCTAGCAACAAATGCCTGCGATGGGCTCTCATGGAATATGCCGAAGGCATAAAACAACGAAGCCCAAGGTCGCGCAGCGCACCCTGGGTAACGGTGAACACACCCCTCACGCACCCCGAAGGGGTTTTGCAAGCAAGCCAAACCATGCCGCAATCGTACGCCCAAGTGGGTCAATCTCGAGGAACTTCGATGCGTCGATTTTCGCTGGCAGCAAGGCTACGGAGGGTTCTCAATCAGCCCGTCTCATCTTGATGAATTGATGAAGGCTTACATCGCCAACCACCAGGGACACCATCGGCAAGAAACATTCCAAGATGCGTTTCGGCGCTTGTGCAAGACATGGGCTGGAGAATGACGAGCGGTATGCTTGGGATTGACGCGGTGTTGTAAAACCCCTTCGGAGTTTTTGTAGGTGTTTGCTATGGTTACCCGGGGTGCGCTGCGCGACCCCGGGCTTCGTTGTGCAACGCCTTCGGCGTACCGGTCTCCATCACCTCAAGCCGGGCTCCATCACCTCCAGCCGGTCTCCACGCATCAAGCATCTCAAGTTCATCGGAGCCGATGGTGTTATTCAAAGTGCTAACGCAACACCCTTCTCCACACCACCAGTCCCACAGCACCCAACACTCCTAGCAACAGCGTACTTGGCTCAGGGACAACAACACTTGCAACACGAAAACCGAATACGCTCCCTCCCGCAGTGCCGGTGCTACTTAGAAAATCCGATCGCATGGGTTGGGAGCCGAATAGCCAGCTGCCGCCTCGAACAACGCGGCTACCAAATACTGAATCGTTCACCATATCAAATTCAGTTTCTACCCATTCCGACACATTGCCGCCCTGGCCCAAGGTACCGTACGGGCTGGAGACGCCCACGTTCATAATCTTATTGGGGATTGAGCTTGAGGCGCCATCAGAGAATACGGCATCAAAATTCGGATCCTGACCAGGAGTATTAATCGAGTCAATCCCGTCGGGCACGCTATCGCTCCCCGTGGGATAGACGTAATAGACTTCTGCAATGGGATCGTAGTACGCCGCCTTATGCCATTCGTCGAAGCTGGGCAAGAAATAGACCGACTGGCTATTACGAAAGAGATTGTTCGGATCGTAACCCGCATCGCCGGGTTGCCACAATTGAAAGTTACCGCCGCCGTCAAACTTGTAAGCCGGTGTGGCACCAGTACTCGTGTTGAGCCAATTAACAAACTGAGCTGCCTCGAACCAACTAAGTCCCGTCGCCGGCAAGTCCTTCGTACCGCGTCCGGTATGCGTTAGACCCAAGCTTCCGATTGCGTTCGCCTTGTTGATCATGTCCTCGGAGATTTCAAACGTGCCCATCCGAAACGACTGGGCTACCGAGCCGGCAAATCTCTGACTCAACGGACTGAAACCTATAACTTGGTCAGGATTGCCCGGGTTGCCGATGGTGACAAAATCAATCTCAAACGAGTTCAGTCCGCTGCCAAAGGGGTCGGCGTAGGTGATGGACGTGGACAAGAGCGTCAG
>CAZNXE010000324.1:0-6347 GCA_964576465.1 uncultured Planctomycetaceae bacterium | reverse complement strand
AGCCGCCGCGGCATTGCCAACTCAATCCGCACGGGCCGATCTCCCGGCTGCAGTGGCAGTCTATTCCGGGGCACTTGAACACTTGGCCGCGCTGAACGGGATCGACAGCGACAAACGCACATGGCAACACGGGAGCGTGGCCGACCGTGTCGCCTGGCTGCGCGAGGTGCAGCATCGCCCACGAGCGGTGCGGCAATTTCAATCTCGGCTGCGAATCGTCGGCAGCTTGGTGTTCGGGTTGATCGTCGGCTTGGCAGCCCATCTTGCTAGCGTGGCTTCGGTGTGGGCCTCTTGATGTAGGTTAGCCGCTGCGACCCTTACCACCGGCCATGTCGTTGGAAATTTGCCAATCTATCCGGCAAGAATATTTTACGCCAACGCCCCAGAATGCCGATCTATTGATCAGTCACCCGGGAATCTGTCCCCTCATCAAGTCGCGCACCCCATTTGAGATCCATTCATGCCCATGCACGAGTCGAACTTCGACGACAAGGTTTTCACCGCCCTGACAGGCAACCCCCATCTGCCGGCCCGCAATCTTCGCTTCGAGACCAATGAAGGCCGCGTGACGTTGCGAGGCGTCGTCGGATCATACTTCGAGAAACAAATGGCCCAAGAGGCTTTGCGTCAGGTCGAGGGTGTCGCCGGCATCGACAACGAACTGGAAGTCAGTTGGCGGTAGTTGTCGCTCAATGGCCCGCGGTTTAGCAGTCCGTTGAAGAACTGCTTCGATCGCGAGACCGAGGATGTTTTGTCGAGATCAAGGAACGGAATCGGAGGCGAATCCGTGGATTCGTCGAGATTCCGTGACGCAGAGCCTCGGCAAAACAGACCGGTCGGAGCCGAATTGAGTTTTTCAACGGGCTGTTAGCGTGGTCTTGGCGAACGACGGCCCAGCATCGCATGCTCGCAATTGGCGTAGCTCGGAAAGCGGTCTTGCATGCGGCAGGCTTTCAGTACCTGTTGGCTATCTTCTGACAGGCCACACAGCCGCAGCATTCCGCTGTGGGCATGTACCCGTTTGTGCAGCATGATAAGCTGCCCGATCAAGGTGCTGTTCATCATGGCAACGTGTTGCATGTCAAGCACCACGCGATAGGTAAACTGCTCTTCGAGCAGCGACCACAGGTGCTCGGCAAGACCGTCCCAATTGTGCAGTGGATCCTGCGGGGGTTCTAGCCGCACGATGAGGCACCCAGGACCACGCTCCACTTCAAGGTGCCATGCGGGGGCAAGATGTACCATGGTATCGCTCCGTCAACACAGGTGGTGACCATGATGAGTCACGAGATCAAATACCCCCACGCATTCGTCACCGCGTGGCTCACAACCTCTAAGCTTACGCATGCCGCACCGAGTTGCAAGTTGATCTGGACGTTTCTAGTCGACTCCGATGCGCACTCTCTGTGAAGCATTGCCAGTTGTGGAAAATGGGCAATAATACCCATCGTCTTGCTAGCATTTTTCTTGCATCGTCAGGGCGCGCATGGCACGCTCGCGATACAACAACCGCACATAAAGGAATCCGACATGTCACGCACAGGCGCAGTTACATTCAAAGGCAACCCGATGACCCTCGCTGGCGACGAAGTGAAGGTGGGCGATTCCGCGCCTGACTTCTTGCTGCATAGTTTTGCCGATGGTCAGATGAGCACGATCACGCTCGCCGATTTGAAGGGCAAGCCGTCGTTCATCAGTGTTGTCCCATCGTTGGACACGCCCGTGTGTCAGATTCAAACCAAGCGGTTCAATCAAGACCTTGCGTCGTTAGGCGATTCGATCAATGCGCTCACGGTGAGCCTCGACTTGCCGTTTGGCCAAAACCGCTTTTGTGGTGCCGAGAACATCACGCATCTCCGCAACGGCAGCGACTACCAAGACCGCAACTTCGGCCTCAACTGGGGCACACTAATCGAAGAGCTAAAAATCCACGCCCGCGCCGTCTTTGTCCTAGACGCCAACAACAAAGTCGTCTACGCCGAGAACGTCAAAGAAGTCGCCGAAGAGCCCAACTACGAAGCCGCCCTGGCCGCGCTGAAGGGCCTGCTGTAGGTGGGGCTGGGATGCCAAGAAAGGCGGCCAAGGAAGGCGGCTTTGAGTATCATGCTGGCAGATATGTCGGGTATGAGGTTCCCGGCCTGCGTGACAGATGAGCCTGGTATGATTCAAGCAAGTGGGCGGACTAGTTCGCCGCACGTTGGAAAGTTACCCTCATGTTGAACCACATTCACATCGACAACTACAAGTGTTTCGTCAATTTCGAGTGCAAGCCGAAGTCGTTGCATTTAATGCTCGGCGACAACGGATCGGGAAAGACGACTATCTTCGACGTTTTGGAGACCCTTCGTGAGTTTTTGAGTGATGGCACGGACTCTACCAAAGCGTTTCCCACCGACACGTTGACCGCCTGGGATACGCGCTCCGACCAATCTTTCGAGTTGGGCATCCAGGGAAATGGCGGACAGTACCACTATCGACTTGTTCTGGACCACGACCGTCTAGGGAAGCGCAATCGCATCAAGACCGAGCGATTGGAGTTTGATCAGAAGCCGCTCTACGAGTTCGATGGAGATAATGCACACCTCTATCGCGATGACTTCTCGAAAGGCCCCTCATACCCGTTCGACTCGTCGCGGTCGGCAATTCCGACGATTCCTGAGCGCAACGAGAATCAGCTTCTGACTTGGTTTCGCAACCGCGTGGAAAAAATCTACGTGTTTTCACCGGACCCGTTGCGTATGTCGGCGCGGAGTGAAGAGGAGTTGGAGCGACCGGACCGCCCTCTACACGAAATCTCTTCCTGGTTGCGACATCTGACACAAGAGTCCGTCGATACGTTTACAAAGCTTCGCGATAGTCTCCGGGACGATGTAATCGAGGGACTTTCCGACGTGAAGTTGAAAAAGATCGGTGATACCACTCGAGCCTTGAATTTCGAGTTCAATTTTTCCTCGAAGCCATCGTCGAAGACGTTCAGTTTGTCGCTGGAACAACTTTCCGCAGGCCAACGAAACCTAGTTGCCCTGTTCACGATTCTGTACGCGGCAATAGACAAGGATTCGACCGTTTGCATCGACGAACCCGACAACTATGTGGCTTTACGCGAGATTCAGCCATGGTTGACGCAACTGAGTGACCGTGTCGAAGACGAAGAGGGCCAATGTCTACTTATTTCCCACCACCCCGAGTTGATGAATTATCTGGCAGCAGAGCACGGCTTGCTGCTGTATCGCGATGATTCGGGACCTGCCCGGGCTAAGGCATTCGAGTCGAAAGACGGCAAGCTAATTTCTCCCGCAGAACTAGTGGCGCGAGGGTGGGAGTAGTTATGCCGAGGAGGGGCGTACGAATCACGATCCTCGTCGAGGATCAGGCGCTTGAGCGGTTTTCGCGAGAGATCCTGCTGAAGTTGGGGTACAGCCGCCGCGAACTGCGTGTCACGCCCTATTGCGTGGGACAAGGCTCAGCGAAAGATTGGGTAGGCCGAGAGTATCTCGTCGAGGTGAGGAGAATGCGCAGTAAGCCGTATCAAGACTTAGGGCTCGTGGTGGGCACCGAAGCAGATGAGCAGACTGTAATTCAACGCGATAATCGCTTGTCTACCGACCTTCAAGCCGCAGGCGTAGCACCACGCAACGGCGATGAACGGATCGTCCTCTGGATTCCAAAGTGGAACGTTGAGACGTGGCTTCTGTATTTTGCGGGTGATGTCCGCGATGAGAACCAGAATTACAAGAACGATGTGAAGAAGCCGGACTATCGAGAAGTTGCTACTGCGTTCGTCGCCGAGTACCGGAAATACAAACAGGGTAACACTATTCATACGCAGCCATCTTTGAAGATGGCATACAAAGAAACAGACCGTTTAGGTGTCTGAAAGCCGCGTAGGTCAGGCGCCCGAGGGACGGTGTGAAGCGTTGGTGGCTGCGTTTCTTCGCCGTTAGAAATACTGTTGGCAATCTGTCGTTCGGCACAGCTTGACCTTCTACATCTCCCCGCGAGATCGTAGTGGGTGCTCCCATGCGGCGTTCGATCATTCCTTATGACCACGCATCCGCTCGATCACTTCTGGCAGGGGATACTCTGTAATTGGCGGCCGGCCTTTGGCGACTTGCTTTAGGCGGTGCCAGCCGCGGGTTACTAGGGTCTCGCGGGCTTTGACGAACTCTTTGTCGAGCGTTTGCTTGTTGAGTGGGCCATCGATGTTGGTTGGCTTGAATTTCGGATCGACGATGAACTGTGCTAGGGCGGGGTTGCAGCGGATGTGTCGCTCGGGCGTGGTGTGCAGGGTTTCGGCTTCGACCATTCCGATGACGAAACGCAGGTACAAATCGCTTTCGGTGATCGCGTCGACCGCTTCACCGCACACATCGCACAGATAACCTTGATCGCATTTGGCCATTGGTGGCAGTGATCTTTTGCGGAGAATTCGTCAGCGGTTGGAGAGAATGCCAAGTGTGCAGCGCTTCGACGGTGACCTATTATTCGAGATGCGCAAGCGGTAGAAATATTTTGCCGTAGCATGGCACCCTGTGCCGTGCAGTATCCATAGAGTACACGGCACGGGGTGCCATGCTACCTATCTACTGCTCGTCTTACAGGCCCAAGACATCTGACATGGCGTACATGCCGGGCGGCTTGCCGTGGAGGAAATTGGCGGCTTCGAGTGCCCCCAAAGCATAGCAGTCGCGGCTGGTGGCACGAACGGTCACCTCGACGGTTTCACCGATCATGCCAAAGCAAATCGTATGCTCGCCCGGGTTATCGCCAATCCGCACGGCATGATAGCCAATCTCGTTATGGGGTCGCTCGCCGGGACGACCATGGCGCCCGTGTTGTTCGTTCGTCTGCCCCATGGCTTCGGCGATCAGCTCACCGAACTTCAAGGCCGTTCCGCTGGGGGCGTCTTCCTTGAAGCGGTGGTGGCGTTCGATGATTTCGACGTCGACGCCCGTTGAATGGTCGGCCAATGATTGTGCGGCAACACGCGAGAGCTTCATGGCCAAGTTGACCGCCAAGCTGGTATTGGGAGACCATAGCAGAGGAATCTGCTCGGATGCGGCTTTGAGCTGCGATTGCTGCGCGTCGTCCAAGCCCGTGGTTGCCACGACCAGCGGGAGCCCGCGCCCGGCGCAACGTTCCACGATCCGTTGGGTGCCCTGAGGGACCGAGAAGTCGATCACGACGTCAATATTCTCGGGCAATGTATCGCACAGCACCACACCAAGGGGGCCAACGCCCGCGATGGTGCCGGCATCTTCACCCAAGCAGGGATGCGAAGCTGATTCGATTGCCGCGGTGATCTTCAGATGCGGATTCGCGGAGCCCAATGCAACAAGCCGCTGCCCCATGCGACCGGCCGCGCCGTGAATCGCCAATCGAATTTGCTTGGAATGGTTGCCCATGGAGGTTCTTTGCAGGACGAGGAATGTTTCAACTGTAGAGCCGGATGGCTTGCTTGATCTCTTCGAGGTCGTTCGACACGGCCACGGCTCGATTGGCGAATGAGGCTCTCTTCACGCCGCGGGCTCCAAGCACTTTGTTGAACATCTCTTGGTCGGTCGTGTGATAGGCGACCGTTGCGGTGGGGTCTTTGAGTTGGTGGCCCGTGAGAATGCAAACCACACGGTCGCTAGGTGCAATGACCCCTTGATCGCGAAGCAGCTTCGCGCCGGCCACACTTGCAGCGCTGGCCGGCTCGCAGCCCAGGCCATTTGCACCAACCTGCGCCTTGGCATCGAGAATTTCTTGATCGGAGACCTCGCGAACGACCCCATCGCAAACATCGAGCGCCCGGAGCGCTTTGACGAGATTCACCGGACGATTGATCTCGATCGCGCTGGCGATAGTGTCGGCACGTTTGTTTTGTGCGTCAAGCTCGTCGTAGTATTTGTTGGCGATCGACATGTCGGGCGCGCCGTCGTTCCACCGCAGACCACGATGTTCGTAGAGCTGGTTCAATGTGTTGGCCCCACCGGCGTTGATGATGGCCAAACGCGGTATCCGGTCGATCAGGCCGATTTGCTTCAGCTCGGCGAACGCCTTGCCGAAGGCGCTGGAGTTGCCGAGATTCCCGCCGGGCACCACGATCCAGTCGGGCGGATTCCAGTTCAGGGCCTCGAGCACCCGCAGCATGATCGTCTTCTGGCCTTCTAGGCGGAACGGATTCACGCTGTTGACCAAGTAGATTCCCAAGTCGCGGGAGACTTCTCTCACGCGGTCCATGGCATCGTCGAAGTCGCCGGCGATTTGGATGGTGAGCGCGCCGTAGTCGAGTGCCTGTGAGAGTTTGCCATACGAGATTTTTCCCGAGCCAACGAAGATGACCGCCCGCATGAGTTTGGTCA
>CAZNXE010000323.1:0-6362 GCA_964576465.1 uncultured Planctomycetaceae bacterium | reverse complement strand
CGCCATTCGGGCGGCGACCACCGACACTGCACGGAGATCGTCGGGCCGTGGATCGAAGATTGCATGCACCCAGCCCAAAAGCCAACGCGCCAGGGGCGGATGTCGCGTGAGCGGGCCGTAGGTAACCTCGATGTTCTGTGCCTGAAAGAATTCGGCTTTCTGTTCGAGCAGGGCACGCACAAGACGTTTCCCCGCCGCCACGTCGTAGTATTCGTCACACGTGATGCCCGGCCCATGCTGGCTCGGCGACAATGTCCAAAGCACACCAATCGTGGCAAGGACCGCGACCACTGCCGGACCCGTGAGTGTGAACCGAAGAAGCGGGCGATGCGCATGCTCATCGATACTGGAACCACGTGATTTCACACGAGCTGAATGTGATTTCTGCATATGAATCGAACAAGAAAGACAACGAATCCTGAGATTGCTCCGCCGCTTGCATGTTCGGCATGCCAGTGGAGCGACGCATTCATGGTAGCGTGATTCGCTGCCAGGGAGGCGTGTCAAAGTTCGTTGTGGGCAGAAAAGTGTGTGCCAGCACGTATGCCGATGAAGTCTGGCTTCGAGATAATTGAACCCGGGAACGAAAAAAAATCCGCCGCGGCGAGATGCCGCGACGGATTTCTTTATTAGCAAGGACGATCGGTTGCCCGATTGCCTTCTTCAGATCGCTAGACCAACTCTTTCTTCGCGCCGATAAGCGTTCGCAAACGCTCGGCCAACAGGGCAGCATCGAACGGCTTCTTGAACGTCTCGTTAATCGACGAACGATCGAAGCTGTTCGGATTCCCATCGTCAGGCAGCAACGCGATCAGAATCGTATCGGAGTACTCACTGTTGCGTCGCAGATTTTGGCAAATCTGTAGCGCTTCAGTACGACCGATCGAAAAATCGACGATGATGCAGTCGGGATGGAAACTCTCTGCCTGAATGCCGGCGTCGAATCCGCTGGCCGCGACGGCCAACTTAAACGAACGCTCTGGCGGCAATTCCCGCTTCAAGTTCTCAATGAGAACCTGATCCTGAGCAACCACCAAAATCTTGGCCATTGCTTCATCTTCCAAGTCGCCCAAGGGCATCCCGTGCTCTTTAAGGAACTTGATGAGGTACTCGCGAGGGATTCGACGATCTTGCGAGCCAGGGATGCGATATCCCTTAAGCCGGCCAGAATCGAACCACTTGCTCACCGTGCGCGGGGCAACCTTACAGATCTTGGCGACCTGACCAGTGGTAAAGACCTTCATCGCAGGCTCTCCAAATGTCTTTGGCATACTGAGTCATGTCCGCTCTCGGTGGCCGTTGCCGGTCGAGAGCCGAATCGCCCCTCACTTGCAGCAGCACGACTGATGGTTAATCCTTCAAGCCGGCTGGGTCCAACCGCACGGCCGCAAAGTGCCTGGGTCGGGGCTCATCGTTTTAATTAAGCTTCCTCGTGGCTTTGGCTCAGTTCCTTCTGGCCCGCTGCCTGCAAAGTGCTATCGGCAAACGGGACACCCTCAACTCAGCGAAAATCCGCAAAATAGAGAAGCTAGGACTTAGCCCTCCATGCGGGCACTCGCTACGACGCGGAAAAACCGCACCGCGAGCCCACGACAGCGGGGACATGGCAACAGATCGCACACGATCGCACTTCGCGACCGGAGCTTGCCGTTTGGCGTGAATCAGTTGGCAGGACCCCCCTGCAAACGGGCTGTCCGGTAACCGTCCCATCCCAGTGGATGGGTGTTGCCGAACTTTCCGTCCGAGAGTTAGTTTCGAGTGATTGGGGGCGTTTCCTTTAGAAACTTTCTCCGTTCGTATCAGACTCTCCGATCGTGACGCGGCTAACGGGCATGCCGACGCTGCTCTAAATAGCGGTTTTGCGGGTAAAATGGCCTGCTTCCGCCTTGGGATCCGCCGTTGGATTTCGGTTGCGAAAAAGTGTTTCCACAACACAAACTAGGACGTTGGTAGCGGTGACGCGGACTATGACGGATGATCAACCCCGCACGGCTGGGCATCGCCAGTGGAAGACGCATCGAATCGAGCACCTATCTCAAGGGGAGATCACGGGCGAACTGCAAGCCAACTAGGCAAAAGACGTCGGCAATGAGGATCGAAAGGGACGCTACCGATCGTTGCGACTACCACGACTACGAATAGAGCGTAACTGTGGGGTGTGCGATCGTTGCTGGCAGACTGAAAGCGCATTTCAAAACACGTTCTCAGGCTGCGGCCGTGTCGTCCGACGAGCGATCGCGGATCTGCCCATCTTCGCTAACGTCGTCAAAGTGAACCGAGACGCGTTTCGAGACTCCCGACTCCTGCATCGTGACGCCATACAGGGTGTTGGCACAGGTCATCGTTTTCTTGGAATGCGTCACCACGATGAATTGGGTCCATTCCAGGAACTCTTTCAATACGGTGATGAAGCGCTCAATGTTCGCTTCATCCAGTGCGGCATCGACTTCATCGAGCACACAAAATGGGCTGGGCTTGCTGCGAAAGATTGCTAGCAACAGCGCTACGCACGTCAGGGTCTTCTCGCCACCGCTGAGCAGCGAAATACTGCGAGGCTCCTTGCCTGGCGGGCGAGCCACGATCTCGATTCCGCTTTCTAGCAGATCGGTCTCGTCGTCGATGATGATGTCGGCATGACCGCCCCCGAACAGCTTGCGAAACAGCGTCTGAAAGTGGCCTCGCACAACTTCCAAGGTATCAGCGAACATCCGTCGGCTGTCGATGTTGATTCGGCTGATGATCTTTTCCAACGACTCCTTTGCGTCGCACAAATCGCCGTATTGCCCCGAGAGCGACTCGTATCGCAATTCCAACGCATCGAGTTCGTCTAGCGCGTCGAGGTTCACGTTGCCGATGTTGTTGATTTTGCGGCGCAGTTCCGCAATCTCCTGTTCGACCTCCTCGCGGACGTGAAGCTCCTCCTCGGTTGGCACGTGTGTCAGCTCGGCAAGCTCGATTTCGTATTCGTCGCGGAGCTGTGTCTCGATAGCACTACGTTGCAAACGAACCTCATTGGCTGCCAACTCTTTCTCGTGCAGGCGTTCCTCGGCTTTCCGCGCCCGAGAGCGAGTCTGCTGAATGTTCTGAGCGACGGAGCTTCGTTCGGCGTGCAGCGATTCGCGCTGGGCCATGAGATCGAATGTTTCCTGGGTGTAGCTTTCCTTTCGCAAGTACAGCTCGGCCACCGCCGACCCTAGCTCCAACAGCCGCCTCTCCGACTCGATAAACTGTTTCCCGCAGCGGGCGATTTGCTCGCGAATGTCGTTCACTGCCCGGCGACGGTCTTCGCGGCTTTGTTCGAGACTTCGCAACTGTGCGCGAAAATTGTTCAGACGCTCCTCGCTGGTGGCCAATTGAACCTTGGCCAAGGTCGTCTTCTCCTCTTGGTTGCTTCGTCCACGGTCGAGGGTCGTCAGTCGGGTGGTCATTTGTCCGACCTGCTGCTGTAAGTCGACCAACTCCCTTTGGCCTTGTTCGTATGTTTGTGTTGCGGTCTCTAGCCGAGCTTCCGTCTGCTCGTGTCGTTCGACGGCCGCGTCGTAGTCGACTAAGTTTTCAGCCGATTGTTGTTGCGATGTCTCAGCCTGTTGTCGTGCTACATCGAGCTTGTGACGGTGTTGGCGTACCGCGTCACTGGCATCATGATGCGCCGGCGCGACGGTTTCGAGCCGTTTTTCAAGAGTCGCGACCTGCTTCTCGAGCTTCGTGAATTCGGACGAAAGCGATTTCTCTCGCTCGGCAAACTCTTCGATTTGCGAACGAAGCAACCGCAGTTCGCTCCGCCTTGAGAGCAATCCGGTTGATCCCGTCCGTCCCCCGACGAGGAGGCTGCCGTCGGGAACCAACAATTCACCGGCGAGCGTCACGAACGTGAGCCCTTGTCCCTTGCTGCTGGCCAAAGTCAACGCGTCGGAGAGTTGCTCGACGATCCACGTTCGTCCCAGCAGACGTCGTGCCAGCGGGGCGTGCTCAGGCGCCGCTTCGACATAGCGATCAGCACGTCCGACAACGCCGGGTGCATCCTTTAGATCGACCTCCTCTCGCGACAAAATCGACAGCGGCTCGAGTCGTAGAAAACCAACCCGACCGTTGATTTGTTGTGCGTGAGCCGTGAGATGATCCCACAGCCTCTGCCCTGGTCCGACGACGATGTATTGGGCTCGTTCGCCGAGCGCAACTTCGATCAAGGGCGCCGTTTCGACTTGGACACGAAACAGGTCGGCCACCAATCCGTGGATTTGTTGCCACGGACCGTCCGCCTTTTCTCGCGATGCGAGGAGCACTTCCTTCGCGCCGGCACTCACACCTTCAAACCGCTGTTCGAGCTCCTCAAGCACCGTAAGTCGGGTAGTTGCCGCGCCAAGTTGCTGCTGGACCTCGGCCAATTCTTTTCTAGCAGTCTCAAACCGATCGCGATGTGTGGTTCGTTGTTGCTCAACTTCTTGCAGTTCTGTCCGCAACCGTTTGGCCTGGGTGGTAAGCCCTTCAGTCAGCCGTTCGAGTTCCTCGACGGCGTTTTGGTTCTTCGATTGCTGAGCATCGAAATGCTGCTGTCGGGTGTGTAACTTTTCACGCTGCTTGGTCAGGTTTTCCCGTTCGCCGCGCAACGTCTCAATTTCGTTCTCCAGCGCGGCGGCCTGCCGTACGCGATCGAGGTATTGATCTCGCTGCTGCTCGCTATCAACTCGTAGCGCATCCAATTCGGCGGTCAACTCCGTCAGCATGCGCTCGTCGGTGGCAACCTTCTGGCTGGCCAAACGATTTCCTTCGCTGGCTTCATTCACCGCGGCTTCGACATCGGCGAATTGCTGGTGAAGATTTCCTACGCGAGAGTTGAGCGTTGCCAACTGGCGACGATGCCGGGCTTCTTCCGATTCAAGTTCGCGGAGCCTGACGCGCTGGTGCTCGATGGTGGATTCATTGGAGGCAATCCGCTCGCGGTTTTCTGAAATCCGCGATTCGCAGGTGCGAATTGCCTCGGTGGCCTCGGTTGAGGCCATCTCCAACTCAATCGATCGTGTTTCGTGAGTCTGGTTTTCGGCCGAGGCGGCAGCCGCTTCTTCGTTCAGCGTTTGCATCTCAGCCTGCAACGCCTCGAGCTGCTCGGTCAGATGGCGCCAGTCGGTAAGACCGACCTGGGTACGGAGTTGTTGCAGCCGATCGGCATAGTTGCGATAGCGCTGCGCCTTGGTGGCCTGCGAGCGTACACTGCGAAGTTGGTTGTCAACTTCCTGCACAATGTCACTCAGCCGCACGAGGTTCTGCTGCACACGTTCGAGGCGACGAAGGGATTCGAGCTTCTTGGTCTTAAAGCGGCTAATTCCGGCCGCCTCTTCAAAGATTGCCCGACGGTCCCGGGGCGACGCTTGAAGCAGCACGTCGACCTTACCCTGTTCGATCACGCTATAGGCTTCGGTGGCAGCGCCCGTGCCTGCGAACAAGTCACGAATATCGCGCAGCCGACACGGCTGCCGGTTGATCAGGTACTCGCTTTCGCCGCTGCGATAGACACGGCGCGTGATGTGGACTTCCGGAGAATCAATAGGCAGCAGCCCGGCGGCGTTGTCCACGGTCAGCGTGGCTTCGGCCGCATTCATTGCTGTCCGTGTGCTCGACCCGTTGAAGATGACATCCGCCATCTCCTTGCCACGTAACGTTTTAGCGCTTTGTTCTCCGAGTACCCACTTGATGGCATCGACCACGTTCGATTTGCCCGAACCGTTGGGCCCAACCACACAGGTGATGCCTGGCGGAAATTCGAAACGGGTCTTGTCGGAAAAACTCTTAAATCCGACGAGTTCCAGCGCCTTGAGCATGGACTTTTTGGGGGAGCCGAAGAACGCGGGGAAAATTACCAAGCTGCCCGAATAGGACCGGAAATTCTTGCCCTGGAACGCAGTGTGAGAAACCGCGCTCCCGATGGCCTCCAGAAATTTCCACCTACTACCTAACTACAGGACGGACCGACGGTCGCTACGAGTCGGAACCGCCTGGAATCATTCTACCAAGGATGCCCTTCAGGCGGCTGCCCCCCGATTTTTCCGACTCGCTATCACGCTGCACCCGCCGACGCTGCTTCTTGGGGCGGCGGTCGCCGGAGGGTGTGTCGCTTTGAAATAAGTCGGGTGCAGGATTGGGGTTCAGTAATCCATCGTGGCTTCCATCATCCGCTAGATCGCCCCCGTCAAATGCCCCATTTCCCTCTGTGGCACTAAAATCATCTGCCTCGGAAAGGGATACTTCGGTGGTGCCCACTTCGTCGTTGCGATTAGAAAACTCAGAAACTCTCGCGTAGCTTCGGCCCGCGGTCGGCAAGGCGTCGACTTCCATCCGGCTGCCAAGGGAGTGTGTTTGCTTCGCCT
>CAZNXE010000322.1:5504-6402 GCA_964576465.1 uncultured Planctomycetaceae bacterium | reverse complement strand
ACATCAAGCCAAGCATCCCGTTCGGCTGGAAATTGGTTCAAGCCGAACCGCAACAACAGCCCGCCAGACCCCCTCGCGCGGCCCAACGCCCCGCCGGACCACCGCTTGCCAAGTAACTAAGTGGTCCCTTCTTTCGCGGCACGGCTGGACAAGTCCGCAGTGGCACCCAACGTGCCCCATTGTGTAAAGTCCAGCACATCTAAGTTTGATCTGCCGTGCGCCATCTTCGTGGTCAACGAATGGGCCCTTTCAAGGCGATTAGTCTCGGTCGCGCGAATTGACCCCCCGGGATACGGTCCTATAATTGAAGTGCGTCGAAAAGCCAAACAGGATAAACACTTACGCACGCAGCACTTTCACTTTCGGGCAAAGAATCCATGTCGTCGTGGCCTGCTGCTAGTTCATTGTATTTCCGCCAGAGTCGCGTCGTTTCCCGCGTCGGCTTTGTTTCGGCGATTCTCGCGCTGGTGCTAACTTCGGGCCTGTCGCCGACATTCGGCCAGCCTCCTGCCGTGGACGACGCCGACACGAAATTCGTCGGGCGCGTGATTACCGTTGCGGCACCCATTTCCGATCAAGTCGAAAAACGCGTGCGACGGATCGTCAGCCAGGTGATCGACGAGGCAAAACGTGATGAGAGTCGCCCATGGCCGGTCATTGTCTTTGAATTCCAAGCCGGTGCGAGCGACTTGGGCAAGGCCTTCGATCTGGCCGAGTATCTCACGAGCGAGGCCCTCTCGGGAGCGACCACCGTCGCATATATCTCGGAACCCCTTGCGGGAAATGTGGTGCTGCCGGTGATCGCGTGCGACGAGATCGTGATGCACCCCGACGCTGAGTTTGGCAACGCGGGCCGTGACATGAAATCGATTGGCAACAGCGAACGCGGTCTCTATCG
>CAZNXE010000322.1:0-5478 GCA_964576465.1 uncultured Planctomycetaceae bacterium | reverse complement strand
GTCGAAAGACAATCCCCACGGCGGTTGTCTTGGGATTACTCGACCCCGCTCTGGAAGTCTTAACCGTTGAGACCGAGGTGAGCCGCGAGTTCGTGCTTGCGCAAGATCTTGAAGCATTGCGAGAGCGCAAGGCCATCCAATCGGAGTCCGTCTTGTTTCGCGGTGGTGAGGCACATGTGCTTTCGGCAGCCGAAGCCCGGCGGTTGGGCTTTGTCAAGCTGCTGGCTGAAGACGTTGCTGAAGTGGCCCAGGCATGGGGGCTGCCGCGTGAGGCACTCCAGCAGGATCCTTCGTTTGGTGGATCATGGCGTGCCATACGTGTGCCGCTGGAAGGCCCGATCGGCGCGGCACGGATCGCACAGGTGCGACAAATGATCGACGACTCGATTCGCAACCGCGATGTGAACTTCATCTGTCTGTGGATCGATAGTCCGGGCGGCTCGCCGATCGACAGCTTGACGCTGGCCAACTATTTGGCTGCTTTGGACCCCAGCCAACAGCGCACCGTGGCGTATATCGTCGGCGAAGCCCGAGCCGACGCCGCGTTCGTAGCCCTGGCCTGTGATCAAGTCGTCATGCAGACCGATGCCCTGCTTTCGGGCCCAGGCGCGTTTCAAATGGACGATCCCGAGGAGATTCGGCTAACCGCGGAATCATTGCGGGAAATTGCCCGACGTAAGTTTCGCTCACCGACGCTGGCTGCCGCGTTGGTCGACCCCACCTTGGAAGTGTACCGCTATCGCCGTCAAACAGACGGAGCGGTTGAGTATTTCACGCCCCATGAAATGGAGGCGCGAGACGATGGTGACGTCTGGCAGAAGGGCGACCGCGTGAAGGTCGAAAACGAAGTCTTGCGTCTCGGAAGTGACAAGGCGGTTGATCTTGGGCTGGCGACCGGTGTGGTCGATGATTTCCAAGCGTTTAAGCAGTTGTATTCGCTAGAAAACGATCCGGAGTTGGTCGAGCCGGGCTGGGCGCATTTGCTGATTGATGCCCTGCGTTCTCCCAGCGTGGCTTGGCTGTTGTTGGTCGTCGGCGGTGCGGCGATCTACGCCGAGGTGCAAGCTCCGGGCATCGGCATTGGTTCGTTCATCGGGGCCGTGTGTTTCCTGATGTTCTTTTGGGCCATGCATCTTGGCGGAACCGCCGGCTGGCTTGAGGCGTTACTGTTTATCTCGGGAATCGTGTGTATCGCGCTCGAGGTGTTCGTTCTGCCGGGGTTTGGTATCTTTGGGTTGGGAGGCGGAATGCTTATTCTGTCGTCTCTGGTGTTGGCCACTCAAACCTTTGTCATTCCTCATAACGAGTATCAGGTGGGACAGTTTCAACAGTCGATGTTGATCGTCGCGGGCGCTGGCGTGGGGATCATCGTTTCCATCGTGATGCTCTGGCGTTATTTGCCGCATATGCCGCTGTTCAATCAAATCTTTCAGGCACCGCCGACCGACGAAGAGGTAAGAGATCTTTCCGCACGGGAAGCACTCGCTCATTTTGAGGAACTCTTGGGAGAGCGTGGTCAAACCGTAACCCAGCTTTCGCCCAGTGGTAAAGCGATGATTGGCGGTGAGATCGTGGACGTGATGTGCGACGGCGACGTCATTCCCCCTAAGGTGGAGATTGAAGTCGTCGAGGCACGCGCCCATCGCATCGTGGTCCGCGAAGTTGATTGAGAAGTAATTCCCGCGATTAGCGTGGAGCCGTTCGAGAGAATCGCCATGAGCTATTTGGTTTGGGCAGTGTTGCTGTTGGTGGCTGGAATGGCCATCGCGGTGTTGGAGTTATTCATCCCATCGGCTGGCCTGCTGGGGTTCATCGCATTCGGATCGGTCGTTGCCGCGCTGGTGATGGCATATCTCGAAGGGCCGATGGCCTTCATTGTGTTTAGCGGAATCACACTCGTCGCGCTGCCGGCTGGGCTGGCGTTGGCATTGAAATATTGGCCGCACACGCCCATGGGGCGTCGATTCATTCTGGCAGCGCCGAGGGGCGACGAAGTGATGCCCTCCTCAGAAGACCGCGATGCGTTGCACGATCTGGTCGGCGAACTGGTCGAAGCCAAGTGTGACATGCTGCCAGGCGGCGCGGTCACCTACAATGGTCGCACGATCGACGCCATGAGCGAGGGCATTGCCATCGACGCCGGTCAAATGGTTCGCGTGGTTCGTGTCGACGGCAACCGGCTCGTCGTGAGGCCGGCGGACAACGAACCGCGAGAATCGGGCGACGACCTTTCTAAACCCATCGACTCCCTAGGGATTGATCCCGACGCAAACCCGTTCGCCTAGCCAAGACACCGATTTCGGGTGAGGTGATTTGCTAGAGACCTTGCCAAACGGTAGGCTATCGGCTCCCGTAACAGGGCTTTTGCTGCCAAGATACTCGCGGCGTCGTGCCACGGTTCTATGAAACGCAGCCGCGCGGGACCAAACAAGGATCTACCGAAATGCTGGCGTCACTCTTCGCCCAAGGGAACAATTTGGGATGGGCCGCGATCATCGTCACGTTTGTGGTCTTGGTCGGCGGCGTTGTCGCACTGGCCGTGTTCGCAAGGTTCTTCCGACTGTGGATTCAGTCGGCCACCACGGGCGCCGGAATCGGTATCTTCGATCTGGTTGCCATGACGTTCCGCAAGGTAAACCCCGCGGTCATCGTTCGCACCAAGATCATGGCTGTGAAAGCCGGATTGACCGAAAGCACGACGGGAATCACTCGCCAAGCCTTGGAGGCCCATTACATGGCGGGGGGCAACGTATCGTTGGTCATTCGGGCGATTATCGCCGCCGAAAAAGCCAAGACCATTGACTTGGATTATAAGCTTGCCACGGCCATCGACTTGGCAGGCCGCAACGTGCTGGAAGCCGTGCAGACAAGCGTCTATCCCAAGGTGATCGATTGCCCGGAACGCGACAGCAAGCGAAGTACACTGGACGCGATTGCCAAAAACGGTATCCAACTAAAGGTTCGCGCTCGAGTTACCGTGCGGGCGAATATCCAACAGATTATCGGTGGTGCCACGGAAGAAACGATCATTGCTCGGGTCGGCGAGGGAATCGTCAGCGCGATTGGCTCGGCCGATACGCATGGCGACGTGTTGGAGAATCCCGACCGCATTACTCGAGAGGTACTCTCACGGCGTCTCGATTCTCAGACCGCCTTTTCGATTGTCTCGATCGACATCGCGGATATCGACGTTGGCGAAAACATCGGTGCCCGGCTACAGGCCGATCAAGCTGAAGCGGATACGCGCGTGGCCCAAGCCAACGCCGAGGGACGACGGGCGATGGCCGTTGCCCAAGAGCAAGAGCAGATGGCCAAGATCGAGGAAAGCCGCGCGAAGCTGGTTGAAGCCGAGGCTCTGGTGCCGGCGGCGATCGCCGAGGCGTTTCGTACCAGCAAGTTAGGCATCATGGATTACTACCGGCTGCGTAACGTTCAAGCCGATACGGACATGCGGCAATCGATCGCCGGTGTCCAGCAGCCCACCCCCGGCAACCCACGGAACGAGTAACGTTATGTTCGCCACCGTGCCGCTGCTGGCCTTCGACATTATGGATTTCGCCGTATATGCGGTGGTCTTGGTCATCATGGTCATTGGCTGGATCAATCAATTGATCGCCAAGAACCGCGAAGCCGCACAAAGAGGGCGGCGTCCGCCGCGGCCCGCGCGCGAAGTGGCTGGCGCGGGAGACCAACGCGACGAAGTCGAGGAGTTTCTTCGCGACGTGATCAAGCGACGTGAACGAGGCGGCCCTTCGCGTGAGCCGGAAGTGGAATTGATCGAGCCACAACCCGAGACAACGCGACGCTTGGTCGAGGCGCGGCAGATCGACGACGCGCCTCGAATGAAAAAGCGGCTTCCAAAACCAAAGCGTGCAACGAAGTCGCGCCCCAAACCACAAAGCAAGGTCGAATTGGCCGACGAGCGGTTGGCCACACGTATGCATGACGTGTTCGACCACCAAGCGGGATCGCTAGACGATGGTTCGGCCCCGGTGGAACGTGAGGACATCTTCGCACAGCCCCAGTTCAAGCAGCAGATCGCTACCTCATCGGTAACCGCGGCGGGGTTGGGTGCGATGTTGAGGGATCAGCAGAACCTGAAACAGGCGATCGTGCTGATGGAAATCTTGAAACGGCCCGAAGAGCGATGGTAAGGCGATCGATTGCCCACCATCACGGGCGACGCGCATGACGTAATGCATGTGCTTCACGATACGCATGCCCGCGCCGATGCTGCACACGGATAACGCTCTGAAAGGATCGATTGAGATGGTCGTCAACAAGGTCGCCCCCGGCACAACGCGAATTGGTTGGATCGGCACCGGTGTCATGGGAATCAGCATGTGCGGTCATTTGATCGCCAAAGGTTATTCGGCCACCATCTTTAGTCGAACCGAGTCGAAGGCCCAGTCGCTGCTCAAAGCTGGCGCTACTTGGGTGGCCTCACCCAAGGCCGTTGCTGAACAGTCTGACGTTATCTTTTCCATCGTTGGGTTTCCCTCCGACGTGCGCGAAGTCATTCTCGGCGACCAAGGCGCGCTCGCAGGCTGCACCGAAGGTAAGATCCTGGTCGACATGACGACCAGCGAACCCTCGCTGGCCGAGGAAATCGCCGGGATGGCCAAGCAGACGGGGGTGCATAGTGTCGATGCCCCGGTTTCCGGCGGCGATGTGGGAGCCCGCGAGGCGAGGCTTTCGATCATGGTTGGCGGTGAGAAAGCAGTCGTCGATGCCTTGATGCCGTGCTTCGATGCAATGGGAAAGACGATCGTGCATCAAGGCGGACCCGGAGCCGGGCAACACACCAAGATGGTCAACCAAACCTTGATCGCCACGAACATGATCGGCGTTTGCGAGGCGTTGCTGTATGGCTACCGTGCCGGATTGAATCTACCAACCGTGATGGAATCGGTGGGGTCAGGCGCGGCGGGGAGTTGGTCGTTGGCGAATCTCGGACCTCGCATCATCGACAACAATTTCGACCCAGGCTTCTTCGTCGAACACTTCATCAAGGACATGGGAATCGCACTGGCAGAGGCCAAGCGGATGAATCTCTCGCTGCCAGGGCTGGCGCTTGCCCATCAGCTTTACATCGCACTGGCCGCCCAAGGCCACGCCCGCGACGGAACGCACGCCTTGGAGTTGGCCCTGGCATCCATGTCCGGTATCGACTGGAAGAGCCGCTAAACGTCGAATCATCGACCGGGCAACCCTCTCTTCATCCCCCACAACCGTTCGCCGAAGGCGTTGCTTCGGTCATCGGCGATACGACGCATGGATGGTTTGTGACGTTTGGGATAACCCCACACCCGCGCCAGTTGGGTTGCGAAACTGCGCGTCGTGAGGGCTGCGCGCGTTATCACATCATCATGTTGAAGTTTGTCGACTGTTCGTGTTGCGAAAAATTGACCTGTTGCAAAAGAGGCGATAGGGTTTCGATGCCCATGGCATCACACGTCTTCTAGGGACACGCAACAT
>CAZNXE010000321.1:2685-6425 GCA_964576465.1 uncultured Planctomycetaceae bacterium | reverse complement strand
GCACGCGACTGATGGAGATGGGGCTGACCCCCGGTGTTGAACTGAAATTGGTCGGCACGGCCCCGTTTGGTGATCCTTTGGAGTTTGCTCTCCGTGGCTACCGGCTTTCACTTCGCAAGAGCGAGGCCGACTGCGTCGAGATCTCCGAGTTGTAATTCCCTAGTGCTTTCCGGTTCATTTGAAACACACGCATGGTGAAGCCGAAGACCGCAAATGAACCGAGCACCGTGACGGTGGCCTTGATAGGCAACCCGAACGTCGGCAAATCCACGCTCTTTAACGCGTTGGCCGGAGTCCACCAACGCGTAGGCAATTATCCTGGGGTAACGGTCGACAAGAAAATCGGTCGAATGACGATCGACGGTTGCGACTACTCACTCGTCGATTTGCCCGGCACCTACAGCCTCGCGCCACGGTCGCCCGACGAGATGGTTGCGGTCGACGTCTTGTTGGGTCGCCGCGGTGACACTCCATCTCCCGATGCGGTGATCTGCATCGTCGACGCCAGTAATCTCGAGCGCAATCTGTATTTGGTAAGTCAGGTGTTCGAGCTTGGCTTGCCGACGGTTGTGGCCGTGAACATGATGGACGTGGCCCGTCAGCGCGGCCTGGAGATCGATCTGAAGGCGCTCGAACAACGGCTCGGCGCACCGGTCGTCGGGATGCAAGCCAACCGCCGCTCTGGTATCAAGCAACTGAGCGAGGCATTAACCCGAGCCATTGCACAACCCCCACGTTCCGCGGAAAGCCCGCTGCCAGAGGCCTTTGGCGACGAGGTCACACGACTTGAAGCGTCGCTTGCCAACGGAGGGACGCATGGTGCCGATTCGCCGGTGCCCCGCTATCTCGTCGAACGCCTGCTGGTCGACTCCGGGGGATACCTCGAAACGGCGTTATTCAAGGATATTCCTAAAGGGTCAGCTCGCGAGGCGCTTCGTCGCGAAGTTCAAGCTGCCCGCGACCGCCTCACACAAGCCGGACATCCCATCCCCGCGGTCGAACCGATTTCGCGTTATCGCTGGATTGGCGGCATTCTCGATGGCGTGGTGCAACGACCCGAGCATACGCCCGTTACCATTAGCGATCGCATCGACCGCATTCTCATTCACCGATTTTGGGGACTCGCATGTTTTGCTGTCCTAATGATTGTCGTGTTCCAATCGGTTTTCGCTTGGGCCACCTACCCCATGGATTGGATCGACACCGCGACGGAGCTGCTTGGTAGTGGCATCGCGGGCAGCATGGCCCAGGGGCCTCTTCGCAGCCTGCTCGTCGACGGATTGATTGCCGGCGTGGGTGGGGTCTTGGTGTTTTTGCCGCAGATTTTCGTGCTCTTTTTCTTTCTCGCGGTGCTCGAAGACTGTGGCTATATGGCGCGTGCCGCGTATCTGATGGACCGGCTGCTGGTCCCTGTCGGCCTGAGCGGCAAATCGTTCGTGCCGCTGCTTTCGTCGTTTGCCTGTGCGATTCCTGGCATCATGGCAGCGCGGATCATCGAAGACCGCCGTGACCGGTTAACCACGATTCTGATTGCTCCGCTGATGAGTTGCAGCGCGCGGTTGCCGGTGTACACCGTGTTGATCGCCGCCTTTATTCCCAGCCGCTATCTGTTCGGTTCGTGGTTGGGCCTGCAAGGGCTAACCATGGCGGCCATGTATTTGGTAGGCATCGTGGCGGCGGTCCTAGTGGCATTGATTCTCAAACGAACTCTGTTGCGCGGCCCGACGCCTCCTTTGGTGATGGAGTTGCCTGCCTATAAATGGCCCTCACCCGCCAACGTTCTCCACCGCATGCTTGAACGAGGTTGGGCATTCGTACGACGTGCGGGAACGCTGATTGTCGCAATGTCGATCGTCGTTTGGGCATCGCTCTACTACCCCCACAATGCACAAGTAGTAGAAGCCCCATTCATACCAGAGCGTGAAGAAATCGAAACCCAGCTTGCAACGCTTGGCGAAGACGATCCTGATCGAGAGGTGTTCGAGCGGCAACGGGAAGACGTGGAGAACCGTGTGGCGGCCGCGTATGTGCGTCAAAGCATTCTTGGTCGTGTCGGCCTGTGGATTGAGCCGGTCGTGAAGCCGTTGGGATGGGACTGGCGAATTGGCTGTGCCACGATCGCTTCGTTCCCAGCGCGTGAAGTGGTCATCGCTACGCTAGGAATCATCTACGAAATTGGCGGAGATGTGGACGTCGACGACACCCAATCGCGGACGCGACTAATGTCCGCGCTGCGCAGTGCCACATGGCACGACACCGATCGCCCGGTGTACAATATTCCGGTCGCGCTGTCGCTCATGGTCTTCTTCGCGCTGTGTGCCCAATGTGCCGCGACGCTGGTCGTAATGCGTCGCGAAACCCAAAGCTGGCGATGGCCCATATTCACGTTTGTCTATATGACCACGCTTGCTTACCTGGCAGCGCTGGTAACCTATCAGGTAGGCATTCGCCTGATTAGCTAGCCCGGACGATCCATGGTCGAAAACATGTCTGCACTGTGGCAAGAACTTGCAACCGTGGCAATCGTGGGCACGGCAGGCATCTATCTTGCGCGGAAGTGGTTTTGGCCCAAACGCACAACAGCGGCGTCTTGCTCGACGTGTTCTTCATGCACGGCAGAAAGCCCAACCGAAGCGACGCTCGTGTCAGTCGAATCGCTGCAAGGCACTGCGAACGCGTCTGGTAGCAAGAGCGCAGGCAGCGGGAATTAGCCGGAGACCGCCGCGAGACCGATCGGCTGTGCAAGCACTTATCGGTCGGACGCAACAACCTGAGCGTGGGCCACGACCTCGGGTGAATAGCCCGATTCGAGGTCGGTCTTCAGCAGGATCTTGGCAGAGAACTTGCCCGGCTTATCGCCCGCGGTGAAGGTAACCGGCACCAAGTGCAGCGGCTTTGAAGCCTTCGACAGCTCGAAATCAAAGCAGTCGTCACCACAGTCGATGTCGGTAATTCGGAACGGCGCGGTTCCACGAACGATCAGTTTCTTGGTGACCGATTCTCCAGCACGAACCAAACCAAGCAACAGCGGAGCAGGACTGACGGTCAACTCCGAAAGAACGCGTCCTTCGACGCAAACTGGCATCTCGGTGCCACGGCTATCGTTGGTTCGCAACATCAACTCTTCACGAATAATGCCCTCCGGAGCCCCCGGCTTCAAACGAACGTATAAATCATAACTCGTTCGTCCATAGGGACTGGAAAGCTCGACCAGTTTGGTTTCCAGGTAGCTGCTGTTGTTCAGCACATCGAGCACCCGCCAGTCGCCACGTCCGGAGTAGTCAATCCGCAGCCGCTTTTCAACCGGCGAACCCGAGGCAACCGTACCCAGATTGATGCTCTCTGGCTGCAACGAAATATCGTTGCGGATCAAGCCACGGACGTTTAGCTGAACTTCCGCGTAATACGGTTTGTCGAACACAACCGTTAGCGTCGCCGATCGCTGCCCTTGAAAGGTACGCGTGTTGAACGCTGCTATGATCGCGCTTTCTTCATACGTCTTCACGGTGTCACGTGTTACGCGCGGGATCGTACAACCGCAACTCGAGCGGACATGAGAAACGTGGAGATCTTCTTTGTAGATATTTTTGAAGGTGAAAGGAAACTCGACTTTGCCGCCCCGGGCAACCACGCCGAAGTCGTGATCGGTGATCTCAAACATCTTGCGCGCCCACTGCTGCGCAGCGACAACGTTGGAACCAACGACGACCAGGCAGATGGCAACAATAGCACTTCGCAAC
>CAZNXE010000321.1:0-2665 GCA_964576465.1 uncultured Planctomycetaceae bacterium | reverse complement strand
CGCCCCGAAGTTGCGACTCTCCCACCACCGGCAATCGCAGACCGCCACGGGCGGGCCACTTGAGATGCTTCCGGTGAGGGGGGTGCGAACTGTACGGCTTACCCTAGTATTGTGTCAACTTCTTCCGGTTGATGAAACCTTCACTCCAATGCGGTCTTTCGGATATCGAATGCTAGCAACTGCAATAAGTCATGTCCTGCATTGAAGATCGGCACGATCGGCGCGCCACGGACGATTGCAATGAGAGGTTCGACCCGCGCATGCAGAACGGCACGACTCGACTTTCACGTACCCCACACATTCGCGCTAAAAGCCTCGAAATCGTCAATCGAGTCAATATCGCAACCCCAAACGCCGCAAGATGCCTGCGGACCCAGGCACATTCACCCTACGAATGAGGGCAATAGGCAATTCAGGGGTTTATTCCCCAAGCACCAGCCGTTGGATACCATGTTGCAAGCGGACATCGGTGCCGCAATTGCCCAACTTGCCAGCTTGTGGAGCCTCTCAATGGCGTTTCGCTTTAGATCTCATGGATCCTGGATGCAGACATGGTGGCTTTCCACGCTGCTTCTCGCCGTGGTGTGTGCCAACGGATGCAGCGCCAGCGACCCAGACTCTGGACCAGCCATCGTTCTTGCTGCCGCGGAGGAACCGGTGACCGAAACCGATAGCGACACGCCGCAAGCGGACAAGGCGACGGAAGAATCCACCGCGGAGCCACCATCGCAGCCGGCAAGTCCACCCGAAGAGGCCCCCCCTTCGGAGGAGAGCAAGGAAAAGCCCGAACAACAGGACACCGAGGAAGAGCCCGACGACAATCACCCGTTTCCCAAACGGATGGAAGCCCCGCCGCTCGACGGCGCGGTCGCCTGGATCAACGTTGCCGGTCCTATCGACTTGGAAGACTTGCGTGGCAAGTTTGTCGTGTTGGATTTCTGGACCTATTGCTGCATCAACTGCATGCATGTCTTGCCCGAGCTAAAGAAACTGGAACGGGCCTACCCGAATGAGGTGGTCGTCATTGGCGTCCATTCGGCCAAATTTGAAACGGAGCAAGACACGGACAATATCCGCGAAGCCGTGCTCCGCTACGAGATTGAGCACCCCGTGATCAACGACGCAAACCACGCCGTGTGGACCGATTACATGTGCCAAAGTTGGCCCAGCCTGCGGATTGTCGATCCAGAGGGGTTCTTGGTGGCCGGGAATAGCGGCGAAATCGACTTTGAAACGCTTGACGGTTTTTTCAAACGAGCACTGCCCTACTATCGCGACAAGGGGCTGCTCGACGAGACGCCAGTTCGGTTTGACCTCGAACGTGAGCGGGTGGCCGATACTCCGCTTCGCTTTCCTGGGAAAGTGCTTGCCGACGAACCAAGCCAGCGACTGTTTATCGCCGACAGTAATCACAATCGCATTGTTGTGGCAAGCACCGACGGGACGCTGATCGACACGATCGGTGCGGGGGGCATCGGTGCCTCCGACGGCGACTTCGCCACGGCCACATTCGACCATCCCCAGGGAATGGTGCTTCGCGACGAGACGCTCTACGTTGCCGATACCGAGAACCATCTCCTCCGAAAAATCGATCTCCGTTCCCGGCAAGTGACCACCATTGCGGGCATCGGCACACAGGGGCGTAACGCTTGGCCAGGGCTCTCGCGAGATTCACTCGGCAAAGCTTCGCTGCCCGACCGATTTGTCGGCCCTCCTCGCACCACCGAGATCAACAGCCCCTGGGCTTTGTGGATTCATGAGGATGATCTGTTCATCGCAATGGCCGGTCCCCATCAAATCTGGAAGATGCCGCTGGACGAATCGGAGATCGGCCCGTATGCCGGAAACGGACGCGAAGACATCGTCGACGGCCCGTTGCTGCCTGAGGAGCCTTACGCGACCGGTTTTTCCTCGTTCGCACAACCTTCGGGGTTGGCCTCCGACGGCACATCGCTGTTTGTGGCCGACAGCGAAGGGAGTTCGATCCGTGCCGTGCCGCTGAGTGGCGAGGGCAATGTTACCACCATCGTTGGCTCGGCTCATCTTAGCAGGGGGCGTTTGTTCACTTTCGGCGATGTCGATGGCCAAGGCAACAAAGTTCTGCTGCAACATGCCCTGGGAGTCGTCTATCACGATGGTTTCATCTACATCGCCGACACCTACAACAACAAGATCAAGAAGCTCGAAGTGGAAACGCAAACAGTGGAAACCATCGCCGGCGATGGCAAGTCGGGCAACAGCGACGAACCGCCGAAGTTCGATGAGCCGGCAGGCATCACACTGGCAGCGGGAAAGCTGTATGTGGCCGACACCAACAATCACGCCATTCGCGTGATCGACCTTGAGAACGACAACCGCGTTCGCACGCTTGCGATTTCCGATCTGAAGCCGCCGGAGCCTCCCGCGGCGAAGCAACAACCCAACTTTCCGAATGCAACCCGGGTTGAACTTGAGAGGGTCGTCGTGCGTGGAACAGAAGGAAGCATCTCGCTTGCAATCGAACTGGTCGTGCCCGAAGGGTTCAAGTTGAACCCGATGGCGCCGATGGGTTATCTCGTTCGTTCAACCACCGACCAAGGTCCACTCAACCGCGATACACTCGGCAAGTGGACAAAGCTACCAGAGCCCGCGTCGACGTTTGAGATTCCCTTGCCGCTGAGTGCCA
>CAZNXE010000320.1:0-6455 GCA_964576465.1 uncultured Planctomycetaceae bacterium | reverse complement strand
TGTCGCTAAGATTGGCCGCCACCGTGGCGCCCCAGTAGCTTAGTTGTTCAAACACAAGACTGTAGCCGGTAAAGCCGGTCAACAGCACGCACATCAGCAGACACATGCCGATGACCCAGTTCAGTTCACGGGGTCGGCGATAGGCCGCGGTGAAGTAGACCCGCATCTGATGCAGGATGACGGCGGCGATCATCAGCGTGCCGCCCCACTTGTGCAGGCTGCGGAAGTACCAGCCGAGCGTTGCATCTTCGGTGATGTAGCGAACCGATTCGTACGCCGTTTCCGGCGAGGCCTGATAATAGAAGGCCAATAGAATGCCCGTTACGATTTGCACGACGAACAAGTAGGCCGGCGTTCCGCCAAGGCAGAACCACCACCGCTTGAGGTGGTTGGGAACCGGTTCGTTGGTCAGCTCGCTTAAATCGATCCCACTCAGGGGGATACGTTCGGCGAACCATTGGTTGAGAGTTCCCACATGAACGCCTTGATCTATGCCTCGGTGGTGTCGTGAGAATTGACCGAATCGAGCGCGACCTCGATGAATAGCAGTCCGTCTTCCACTTTCAACGGAAACCTTGCTAGTTCCTGTCCGGCCTGTGCTGGTGGACCAGCGATAGCCTTGCCCTGCGGATCGAACACACCTTGATGGCAAGGGCAGAAAAATCGATTCCGATGCGGTTCCCAATGAACTTGGCATCCCAGGTGAGGACAAACGCTGGAGAGGGCTACGAAATCGTCAGCCGATTCGCCTTCACCCTGCCGCGCCACGACAACCTTGGCGCCCGAAGGCGTGATGTACGTGCGCGACTCGCCCGGGAGAAGTTCGCTTACCGTGGACACGAGTTGCCAACCGGTATGAACCTGTGCGCCGGAATACAGAAACTGTCCCGCGGAGACGGCAAATGTGCCATAGCCTGCGAGTAGACCACCCGCCATGGCCGTTGACGCACCGGCTTTCAGGAACCCCCGACGGTCGTCCGACAGGTTAGGATCAGAAGTGTTTTCTTCGTCCATGGACACGAGTTGAAACCTGGCGTTCGCCATTCGAGATCAGAGTCGACTCCGCCGTTGCAAACTGAAGGAGTGTGCTCGGGTATCGTAATGAAAAATCTCATTCGATGCGCAGAGTTTAGCCAACATATTGCGAGGTACAAGGCCTAGATTGCGAATGATCGATTCACACTCAGAGCGCGAGCGTTAGGCACTGAATTCGGCGTATTCGCTGGTCGGCGAGAGCCACCGTTGGCGAAACACTTGGTCCGTTTCGACAAAGGATCGATACAACCCGACTCAACCGAAGAGCCTGATAACAGCTCGATGAAAAGATCCGAAAATCGTCCCCAAAAGAAGGGGTGCAAATGGGCCAGCTCTTGTTAGAATCGTAGAGAAGAGAGACGACCTTGTGTCGTCACTCGACTGACCCGATGCAGGTACCTGCCCCACCTGTATCGGGTTTTTTCATGCGCGCAGTGTTCGTTCCCGCCGGTCATTCCCTCGTTGCAGTGGTCATTGATGTCGGGCGGAATAGATGAACACAAAGCCGGCTTCTTGGGGCCCCTCGACCGCCCCTTGAGTTTCATGATCGAGATAGCTACCCGCGGCGATGAGGGCGTTTCCATCGCTGGAGAAGCCGACGAAATCGGTTCGCCCTGGATGGTCGGAAAACGTGGCCACCTCTTGCATCGCACGACGGTCCCATAGTCTTACGTCGCCGTCTTCCGAACACGAAGCGAATGTTAGCCCATCGGGAGAGAACGCAATGTCGAGGATTTTCTCATTGTGCCCTAAAAGACGATGCACCTGAAGCGTCGCGCGGTCGTACACAAAGACCACACGATCGTCCCCACCGAAAACGATGAGATTCCCCTCTGGAGAAAAGACGAGCGCATTGATTCGACGGGCAAACCGATCAACGTCGACATCAACATCAAGGGTCTCCAGGTTCCAGATCCGCACGCGATTGGTTTCGCCCGCGACCGCAAGGTGACGATCATCGGGACTGAACGCCAAGCACAGCAGCGATCCTGCGTCGTCGACCAACGAAGCAATCTCCTCCCCGGTTTCGACATCCAGCAAACGCACGCGACGGTTGTGGCCCGCGATGGCCAACAGATCGCCCGCCGCGGAAAACCGAGTGCAAGTCGTGTCGTTGCGATCGCTGGCAATCTCTCGCACAAGCTGCCAGTCATTGGTTTCCCAAAGTCCGAGTTTCTCGGGACCATAGCGTGCGACGACTAACCTTTCGTGGGTTGAATAGTCGAGACCCTCGTGAAGGTAAGCTTGAGACACATCCAGACGACGAATGGAATCCCCCGTGGTTACCTCAACCTCATGCACATCGCCAGCATGCTCTTGAATGGCCACGCCCGAAGAGTGGGGCACGATTGTCATCGATATCACGGGGCTTTCGTAGTGCAGCTCGATGCGGCGTCGAAATATTTCGTCGATGTTCCAGATCAGAACTCGCCCGTCGGCACCAGCCGTGGCCAACCGCTGGGCGTGGGGAGAAAACGTTGCGTTCCACACACGCCCGTGATGCCCCACGACGCGTGCCACTTCGGTGTACGACGAACTATCCCACAGGCGAACAATCCCGTTCTTACAGGCGGTGGCGATCAGTGCGTCGTCGGCTGAAAAGGATGCGCCCTGGACCCAATCTTGATGTCCCTCCAAAGCTGCCAGGAGATCGCCGGTTTGGGTGTCCCACACCAGAGCTTGCTCATCGTGCAAACCGCAACTCACCAGCCGCATTCCGTCGTGCGAAAACACGACGCGGCTAACTCGGCTTTTTTCTTTTCGATGGGCGTCCAGTGTATGCAACACACTTCGCGACTGCACATCCCACAGTTTGACCGTCCGATCAGTGCTTCCGGTGGCCAATCGTGAACCGTCGGGGGAAAAGGCCAACGACTCGATGTGGTCCTCGTGCTCGACCAGCTTGCCACCTGAACTCCAGTCCGTGGTATTCCACAGATGCACTCGATTGTCTTGCCCCCCGGAGGCCAACAGCCGTCCGTCGGGCGAGAAAGCAACCGAGTAGATCGCACGGTCTCCCTCGACGTGAATCGTATTCGGAATCGCCTCATGCAGGTTGTTCTCAACATCCACAACCGACCAAACACGGATCGTCGCTCCGTCGCCAACCGCGGCCAACCATTGCCCATCGAGTGAATAGTCGAGTCCGTTGACCTCGAAACCGTTACTGGCAAGCGTCGCGACACGGCGACCATCGTTCGCGTTCCAAAGAATGATGTCGCCGTCGGCACCCGCCGAGGCGATGTGTTGCCCGTCGGGCGAAAACTCCGCGCAGTAGACGCTGTCGCGATGTCCTGCGAGTAGTTGCGCCTCGCCTTCGCAACGACGCTTGAGATAGTGCCACAAAAAAGTTCTCAGGTCTTCCGTGTCATTCTTCGGGGCATATTGCGTCAGGCGTTGCGATGCCAGTCTGAGTTCGCCGTGTTGTAGTGCCTCGAACGCGACCTTCATGTCGGCGGCGTACAGCATGCGCCGCATGCGCACCGCCTGTTGTTCCGCCTTGTAGCGTGCGTCTTCGGCCGCCATGCGGGCGGCAGCCTCGTTCTGCTGAGCCCGGTCTTTGCTTTGAAGAGCGTGAACGAGACGTGCGTTGTAGCCAGCCACGGTGAGAAAAACGACTACCAGCGACAGGGTGACCACGCCCAACAATGCCGCGCGTGCTGGGTGTCGACGTGCCCACTTCAGCGCGCGGTCCCAACCGTGAAGTGGGCGGGCTACGGTTGGCTCGCTCTTCAAGTACCGGGTCAAATCGTTTGCCAGTGCATCGGCCGTGGAATATCGCAGATTGGGTTCTCGGGCAAGGCATTTCAGGCAGATCGCTTCAAGATCGCGCGGCACATCGCGACGCAGTTGTCGCGGAGCAGGCGGGTCGTCTGTCAGAATGCGGCGTAACGTATCGGCATCACCCGCGCCACGATAACAAGGCCGACCGGTGAGCAGCTCGTAGAGAATGGTGCCCAGCGAATAGACATCGGAGCGCACATCCACGTCGTCGTTTCGGCCAGAAGCCTGCTCGGGCGACATGTAAGCCGGAGTTCCGATGATATCACCGGTACGTGTTTCGCTATCTCCACTTTCGAGCAGCTTTGCCATGCCAAAGTCCGTCAACCGCACACGAAGGCCCGCGCCGCTGGACGGACCGGACTGGTCCGCGGTGGGTTCATCCACCATCACATTGCTCGGCTTGATATCACGATGGAGAATGCCGCGTCGATGGGCATGTTGTGCGGCATCGGCCAGATTGCGGACAATTTCGGCGGAAGCTTCCAGGGAGACTGGCTCCTTACACTGCTCGATCCAACCGGCAAGCGTACCCCCGGCACAGTATTCTGAAGCGATGTAGCAAACCAAACCGTCCTGTCCGGCTTCAAGCACGCGGACGATGTTCTCGTGTTCAAGACGTGAAGCCGCTTCGGCCTCACGGACGAATCGACGACGTAGCGACCCGGTGAGCAACACCTCTGGACGAGGAACCTTCAAAGCGACCAAACGATCGAGATCAGGATCGACCGCCAAATAAACCAAGCTGAGTCCGCCACGTCCCAGAAGCCGCTGGATGTGAAACTTGCCTAGCACCTTCGGATGCTCGAATTCCTCGTCGAAGTCTTCGTCTTCTAGCGCCGAATCGAGCTCTTCGGTTGTTGGTGCGTCCGATCGTCGCCGTACGCGATCGAGCATCTCGACACATTGTTTCGCCTCTTCGAGCCGGCGGCGCGACTCGATGCTGAGATCTTCAGTCAGGGTCTTCTTCAGATCAACATCGGCAGCGTGGGCCGTGGATTCGTCGAATTCGGCCAGCAGTTCATCGAAATCGCTGGCTCGATCCTCGGGAGTGGCCGGCATCATTTCATTGTGCTCAGTTGTCCGGCCAGTTTTTCGACCGCGCGGCTCCACAATTTTCGCGATGCTTCCGTGGAGCGCTGCATCTTCTCACCGATTGCAACGAACGACTTACGTTCCCAGTTGCGCAGCAGCAAAACGCGACGATACTCGTCCGGCAATTGAGCTATGCCGCGACGAACCCATTGCTCTTCGTCGTGGGCAATCGCAGCCGCACTGGGGGTCGCATCATCTTCAATCAAAGCGTCCGAAGCGTGAGACTGGAAGCCGTCCAACGGAAGTTCACGTCCCACGTTTCGTTTGGCGGTGCCGTAGTAGTGATCGCGCGATTTCGACCAACGACGTTTGAGAATCGTTGTCAGCCACGCGAAAAGCTCTTCCTCGGTGTCTCCCTCGAAGCGATCGAAGTGGTCGTGGGCCTCGACCAAGGTCTCTTGCACAAGGTCCGAGGCTCCAACTTTCGATTGCAGCTTGCGATCGAGAAGGGCGACGGAGACCAGCGATATGTACCGACGACAGCCATCGAGCAACTGCTCAAGTTCTTTCGGCGTTCCAGCACGCACCCGATCGATTGAACGCTCAAGACGTGATCGCTCGGCGTTCGTTGAGGATCGTGGGATCGTAGCCACTGCAAAGAACCCGCCAATTTGAGGGGATAGGCGATCCGATCATAAGCCATCGCCGTACCCGGGCCAGCCCCATCCATTGAGATTTATTCTCTACTTCTATCATGGCCTGAACTCCTTGGCAAGAAAGTAGTTGTGACCGCCCGACACAATAGACCATGGGAAGATTTTCAAGATTCTGCGTCCGGTTTTGCCTGCAAACCGGCACTAGTGTTATAGGGGGGTTTGTACCTCGCAACGCCCTGCACCAGCGAATGCCAAATGACCCACCGGGTCGACCGCGGCATTTCGGGGCATTGGGCTAGGCGTCGAGCACCTCTGTTCTGGCAATGCGAACCGTGTCGGCGTTGCACCAACGGGCACACGAAGCCCCAAGTACCAAAATCGGGTGGGTCGCATCCAGCGCCCCTCTACGGGATTTCTCGACCAGGAATCTGCAACAGTGGAAAGCGCCCGGGTTGCCTCGGCACGTGAACTAGACGACACAGGGGCGTCGTCTAGTTCGGGTGTTCGAGCATCCGGCGTTTTCGATGCTTGGATTATTCGAGACCTGGAAGCACATCGTCAGAGGGGGCATCAACAAACGTCCCCAACCGAGTTCTTGATGGCGCCGCAAGGGCATTGAACGGAATCGTCCCGACCGGTGGGCAGGGAGTCGCCCACAACACAGACCGGTCGGATTTTTCTTGAGACCTTGAGAAGTTCTCATTCAGGCGTGGTCTCCCGCGAGATGGCCTGAGCGAGAAGGATTCGGACTGCCGGACGCTTGCCGGGTTTCCCACACCCCAACGGCTCCGGCAGTCTCTTTTTCAGCCGGCGACTGCTCTTTCAACCAACAACGATTTCCGCCAGTACCTCTCTCGCCGCGGCGATCGTCCGCTCGATGTCCGCCACTTGATGAGCGGCGGAAACGAACATGGCCTCGTACTGGCTGCATGGCATGTAAACACCGCG
>CAZNXE010000319.1:0-6528 GCA_964576465.1 uncultured Planctomycetaceae bacterium | reverse complement strand
GGATCGATGCGCCGTGGGTTTCGCTCAGTGCCGCTGGAAGCATTCAGCGGGGTGAGATTACTACTTTGTTGCGTTTTGCTTCCGGAGCAACCGCGCTTGTGTCGGTCGGCTCTTGTGGCGCGGGTACACCCATTCTGGAGACCGTTGTCGTTGGCAATCGGGGTGTGCTTTCAAGTGAGGGCACCGACGCTCAGCGTATCGACATCACAACGCCCCCGGCCGATCGCAACACGCCACAAGCGGAACAACTTTTTGAGGCTGCGATTGCGGCCAGCGAGCGGCGATGCGTCGTCACGGCAGACGGCTCGTCAAAGTCGCCCCATGTGCTGAAGCGACAAGTGCATCTTGTCCCACGTAATCACAAGCGGCCTGCCCCAAAACCGCAAGCTCCGCCATACGGTGTGCTGCTGGTGGCCGGTGATTTCACGCATCAGCCGATGTACGCTCCGGCGCTGGCCGCCGACGGGCGGTGCAAGTTGATCGGCCTCGTCGATGAGGCGGACATTCCGCAACGGCGCCGCGATTTGAACGCCCGGTATGCGGCTGAGTTATCGATTCCCCTGCTTGATGATTTGGATGAGGCACTCGCGCGAGACGACGTGCATATTGTGAGCATCTGCGCGGAACCATCGCGGCGTGGACGAATCATTGTCCAGGCGGCCCAAGCGGGCAAACACCTGTATCTCGATAAGCCGCTGGCCGGTTCGTCGGAAGATGCCGCGGCGATTGTCGAGGCGGTCGAGAGTGCCGGCGTTGTGAGTCACATGTTCAGCTTCGTTCGGTCACCGCTGGCCGCAAGTCTTCGCCAAGTGTTGGATTCTGGCCGGCTGGGGAAACTCATCGCGGCCCACTTCGACCTGACATTCGCCAAGGGCACAAACGGCACCGCCGATTTGGGGCGAGCAAGGAAAGAAAGCTCGTCGCCCGAGGTGTTCGAACTTCCCGACTCGAAACGAGAATTGACCAACATCGGTGTCTATCCGCTGGCGATGCTCACGTGGTTAACCGGTCGCGCGGCAACAAGCGTTTTCGCGTCGACGGGCAACTACTTTTTTGCCGAACACCAGAAGAACGATATGGAAGACTTTGCTCAGGTGCTCATCGAGATGGAAGACGGCCTGACGGCCTCGATTTCGGTAGGGCGTACCGGGTGGACGTCGCACCGGGGATTCGGCATGAATCGAACTTATCTTATCGGCTCCGAAGGGACCGCCGTTGTCGACCTGTATCGACCGCGCGTCGAAATGTGGTCGGCCGCCACCGACTGGCAACCACCGCGAGTGAACCCTGAAGATCCGATGGGCATGTGGGTCACGCCGCCGGACAGTCCCTTCGCCGCCGAGCCAAAAGAGGCCTGGACGGTCGACGCCAGCAGTGTCACGACGACCGACGCCCGATACTTCGTCGACTGCATTGAGCAGGGCCGGCTTAGCGAATTGTCGGCCATCGAAGCAGCTCAAACGACACAGATTCTTACGGCCGCCTACCGCTCCGCAGCTTCGGGCGAAGTTGTGCGGTTGGAGTAGCAATTCGCTGCAATCAC
Source organism: uncultured Planctomycetaceae bacterium (assembly GCA_964576465.1). Taxonomy (GTDB): domain Bacteria; phylum Planctomycetota; class Planctomycetia; order Pirellulales; family JAEUIK01; genus CAZNXE01. The sequence goes on along the minus strand of CAZNXE010000319.1, from coordinate 4,985 downwards.
TCCGGCTCGCCGACATCAACTTTTGACCAGTCGATCCGGTCTTCGTTTTCTCGAATACTACGGAGTATTTCTCTGGCCCGTTCCGCGTCGACTTGCCGGACAATCACTCGGACGCCACCGGGCGCTTCGGCCTTAAAACCAGCAATGGCACCACCGTCGATAACCGCCTCGACTCCTTCGCCACTTAGTGCAGCGACAATCACAGCACCTTCTACCTCCGTCAAGGTCGTGGTCAGGACCACCAAATCATTCGCATCGTCGGTCATCGGTCTAGTCCTCTGGGTTTCGCGATCGCCGCCCGCCTTCAGTCTATGCCTCGGGTGCCTGCGAATCAAAACCGCTGCTGACCGAGGGCATCAACCAAGGCGTCGATCATCTCTGCAGTATGCCCCCAACTTAGGCTGATTCTCAATCGCGATTGGCCCGAGGGAACGGACGGGGGGCGAATGGCGGGGACATAGAAACCTTGCTGGTGCAAACGTTGAGAGAGTTCCAGGGCTTTCTCCGCCTCACCAACAACAATGGGGATGATCTGACTGGCCGAACGACCAAGATTCCAGCCTTGTCGCCCCAGACGGTCGCGCAACTCAGCGGCGCTACATTGAAGTTCAGTACCACGTTGCGGCTGTGACTCAACGATGACGAGTGCTTCGCGAGCGGCTTCACAGGCGGCCGCGGGATGTGCGGTCGAGAAGACGAATGGTCGGGCGCGGTTGACTAGCCATCCGATCAACGAGCGGCTGCCACAGACAAAACCACCGAGGGAGCCGAGTGCCTTGCTCAGTGTGCCGACGCGAATGTGAACCCGATCTTCGACCCCCAGTTCCTCGCACAGGCCGCGCCCGTGGGAGCCAAATACTCCGGTGGCGTGGGCTTCGTCGACCATCAACATTGCTCCGTATTGCTCTGCCAAGTCGGCGAGTTCGACCAGCGGAGCCCAATCGCCATCCATGCTGAATAGGCTGTCGGTCACGATCAAGCGGCGGCCCGAGCTTGAATCGTTGGCCAGCATCTCCGCGAGCGTCTCGACGTCGCGATGAGGAAAGGCGCGGATGGTCGCGCGCGACAGCCGGCAGCCGTCGATGATACTGGCGTGATTGAGCTGGTCGCTAAATACGATATCGCCCTGAGATACCAGAGACGTAATGGTTCCCACGTTCGCCGCGTAGCCAGAGGCGAACACCAGCGCCGCTTCGGTTCCTTCAAAATGAGCCAACCGCTTTGCGAGTGTTTCGTGCGAGGGTGAATACCCGCCAACCAACGGACTCGCGGCCGAACCCCATGTGGCCAGCTTCGCGCAGGCGGCCTCCATTACACGCGGCTCGGCAGCCAGACCCAAGTAGTCGTTCGAGCCAAAGTCGATCAAGTCGTGCCCGTCGATGCGACATCGCGCGACGCCGACCCGCTGCGACGTTCGCAGCTTGCGCAACAGTTGACCGGCATCGAGATCGGACAATTCATCGTCGATCCAATCCAACGCCGAAGGTGCCTGAATGCGAGATGATCTCACGATGGTTCCTGCCGAGGTTCAAGGTCTGTCTATTTCTTACGAACGACTCTTGTCTGGTCGCTGGCAACACGTGTCGTCCCCGATTGCTGTGCCAGTCGCAAGACGGCCTGAAACTCCTTCGGCTTCACTGGCTGGACGGAGAGCCGTGAACCGCGGCGCAACAGCTCCATAGCCTTCAACGCCGCAACATTGCGCAGCGCTTCCAGCGAGAGTGGCTCATCAAAGATCGATTCAAGCTGAATGTCGACCATTTGCCAAATCGGGTTCTCCGACGATGCTTTGGGGTCGTAGTGGTGATCGCGATTGTTCAAGGCGGTGTGGTCGGGATACGCCTCGCGCACGACAACCGCCGTGCCAACAATGGCCGGGGGTTTTGCGTTGGAGTGGTAGAACAACACCCCATCGCCCACCCGCATGTCGTCCCGCATGAAATTTCGGGCTTGATAGTTGCGGACGCCATCCCAGCAGGTTGTTTGCTTGGGGCTTTTCGCCAGGTCCTGGATCGAGAAACTCGTGGGCTCCGTTTTCAGAAGCCACATTCGTCGTTTTTCGGCGGGCATGCGAGTGTTCTCAATGGGCAGCGTGAGGGAGAAGGTATCCCGTTCTCGGGTGAGCGGAACCACGTACCAGATTCTAAATTGCTAGCGATCGACCGCAAGGGGCAAGTACACTACTGATAAGACTTTACGATTTATCCACCGTGATTCCGTGAATCAAGAAACGAGCTTCCGGAAATATTTTCCAAGAAATTCGCAAGATGACACGGGGTTGCGGTAACTATACCTGTAGCAGTGACGGACGATCCAGCACGAGCCGATGATGGCACCCAGTGAGCAGCCGGAGATCGATTGGACGGCAGCGTTGAACCAACACCATCGTTGGCTCCGCACGGTTGTCTACGCGCGTGTGGGCGAACGACAGGCGGTTGACGAGGTGATGCAAGAGGTGGCACTTGCCGCCGTGGAGCAGCGACGACCGATCGCCGATGCAAGCAAGGTTCGACCCTGGCTATATCGTTTGGCGGTCGTTCAGTCACTGCTATATCGGCGGCGACAAGGGCGGCAACGCAAGCTGGTCGATCGCTATCGTCAGCGGGGTCATGTCTCCGATGTGGCGGCGACCGCGGATCCGCTTCAATGGCTGTTGTCGGACGAACGCCGAAAGACCATCCGCCAAGCCTTGGAACAACTGACGCCGCGAGACAAAGAACTGTTGTTACTGAAGTACACCGAAGATTGGACGTATCGCCAAATCGCCGATCACTTGGGCATCAGCCACAGCGCCGTCGAAGCACGGCTGCATCGGGCGCGACAGCGAATGCGAGAACGGTTGGCAACGGCAGACGTGGTTGAGGTGGGACAATGAACGAGTCGCAAGAATTCGACCATCGCGATGATCAACCGCTGTTCGATCTGCTCGTCGACGGAGAACTGCATGACGATCAGCGTCGCGCGTTGCTTCAGAAACTCGACACAATGCCCGATGGGTGGCGGCAGTGCGCGTTGACCTTTATCGAAGCCCAAGAGCTGAGGCGTGTCTTGCCGACCCTCGTGTCTGAGGAGGCTGCCGCTGAGCCGCGCGACGTGGTGCATGTTGCGAACCGTTCGCGATCAAGCACGTTTCACGTCGGCGGGCTACTGGCCATGGCGGCAAGCTTTCTGGTGGCTTTTAGCCTGGGTTTGGTACTCCGCGGGTCATGGCTCTCCAACGAAGAGACGGCACCAATGATTGTGAAATCGTCCCCTGCCACGCAGGCGATCGATGACACGCAATTGGTTCACGATCAGTCCGTGCCAAAGCCTTTGCCGCAACAGCAACCTGCGATGAACAGCACACCTGTGCAACCGTCTCATGTGTGGCGAGATGTGGCACTGGTAGCGAATGATGGCGGCGACAATAGCGAGGATGTGCGCTGGCCCATGGCTGAAGGGGAGGACATCGACTTGCAATGGCTGTACCGTCAACCGTCGGCATTGCCAAGATCGGTGATCGAGCAGATCGAGCACATGGGGCACGAAGTGAATGTGGTTCGCGAGTTGTTTCCCGTTCGACTACGCGACGGGCGTCAAGGCATTGTGCCGGTCGACCGAGTGGAACTGCGATACGTCGGGAACCAGACCTATCAGTAAGCACGTCTCATCAGCACACAGGGAGCGCCTCCGGAAAGGGGCGCCTACTTTCAAGAGAAGGGAAAATATCATGCAGAATCAAACGTGGAAGGCGTGGTTCGGTCAATTTGGCATCGCCGCGGCAGTGTTGCTCTCCGGGGCTTGGGTTCATGCCCAGGACACGCCCGACGCCGTGGGGCAAGTTCGCCGTGCCATTGAACAGGCACTCCAAGGCGACGCGGCGGGCGAGATTCGTCGCTATCTGGAGGGGGCGGTGGAAAGGGTTCAGAACCCCAGTTCGCATTGGTTGGGCGTCACGTGCCTTCCGGCGAGCGGCGCACTGCGGTCGCAATTAGACCTGCCAGAAGATCGAGGGCTGATCGTGATTGCAGTTGCCCCCGAGAGCCCCGCTGCGGCGGCTGGTATCGAAGTCCACGATGTTTTGATTGAGGCCGGTGCCACGGTGCTGACCAACGTTGGCGATTTGATTAACGCCATCGAAGTCGCCGCCGAAGAAGAAGGAACGATGGCCGTGGCGCTGATGCGAAAGGGAAAAAATATTACGGTCGAAGTGGAACCTGCCGAGCGTCCCGAAGATCTTGCGTCGCGTCTTTCAGGTCAGGCGGAAGAGTTGCTTGGTCGTTTGCAGGGCGATGCAGAGTCGTTTCAATTTAGTTTGCCACGGCCCGGCGCCATCTTGCAGGAATTCAGGCAACGTGTCGATCTGCCCGAGAACGTCTCGATTACGATCACGCGAAAGGGGAAGCAGCCGGCGAAAATTGTTGTCGAGCGTGATGACGACACGTGGGAGCTGACCGAGGAGAACCTGGAGGAGCTGCCGAAAGAGATTCGTACTTTCGTCGAGCAGTCGCTAGGTCAGTTGCGAGTCAACGTTTCTTCCTCGCTCGACCAACTGCGAGAACGCCTTCCGGAACTTCCACGCAATGGTGAGGTCGTACGTCGACTTGAAGGTCAGTTAAACCGCGCCGCGGAACGGGCCGAGGATGTTCTCGAACGACGTCTCAACCGACTGACGAACCGGCTTGAAAAGCTCGAGAAGCAACTTCTGGATGACGATGACGAAGAGCCAGCAGAAGACGAAGAGGAAACCGAGACCGACGACGAATAGGCATCGCAGAGCGTTGTTCGATAACGCCGCCTGCCAGTGAACACATCAGGCCGTGGTGCGCCGCTCGCGGGGCGCATCACGGCCTTGTTGTTTGCGCCCGACGGTGGGTTTAAGGCGTGCGGCAAATAAGAATGTACCAATCACAACCCGACGCGTAAGCGAGGGAATGCCGTGTAATACCGGTTGGACGGGTGGCCCAGCCGCGCAGTCGGCTGGGTCGCGTAGCGACAAGATGCCT
>CAZNXE010000318.1:1673-6544 GCA_964576465.1 uncultured Planctomycetaceae bacterium | reverse complement strand
GGCAATTGCGATTCGTCGATTATGCCGATTCATTTGGGCGACCTTGGCAGCGACAACTATGAGCAAGAGTTTACGCTCAGCTTGATGGAAACCGAAGAAGGGACGCTTGGCGCAATTGAGGTTGCCCTCCAGCGGATTGAGGAAGGCACCTATGGCGCTTGTGAAGAGTGTGGGACCCGGATTCCGAAAACTCGTCTAAACGCGATCCCCTACACCTCGTTGTGCGTGAACTGTGCCGGTGCGCTTGAGCAATAGTTTGTTTGATTTGCGGTGGTACGCTTGGCGACCGATTCCGGACGCCACTTGTCGAAGGAACCTGCCATGAAGGCGGTCCCGATCAATCGTTTCCTCGTCTTTCTGGCAATTGCCATTGTCGGGGTCACCGTCGATCTTGCGACGAAGCATTGGGCTTTCGAGACGTTGGGGATTGGACCCAGTGGCAGCTCGATCGCGGTCGTCGGCCGCGTGCTGGTGCTGGAGACGACCCTCAACGAAGGGGGGCTGTTTGGCGTAGGCCAGGGATTCAGCTTCCCATTGAGCATTTTGGGGATGACCGCGCTGGTGGGCATCGTCGGTTGGCTGTTCGTGTTGGGGGCGGCCCAAGATTGGCTATTGACCGTGGCACTGGGCGGTGTGGTTGGTGGGATTCTCGGGAATCTCTACGACCGCCTCGGATTTCACGGGTTGCTGTGGGAATATAGCCGTATTGGCCAACCCGACCGAATCGGGCAGCCCGTCTACGCAGTACGCGACTGGATCCATTTTAAGATCCAGAGCATCTCGTTCGACTTTCCCCTGTTCAACATTGCCGACAGTCTTCTGGTCTGTGGAGCTGCCTTGTTGATGTGGCACGCTTTGCGTGGCGAAGCGACCGCGGAAGACAAACCGTCGATCCAGCAGCCTGCATGATTCGGCTTGTCAGGAGATCGGTCTCTCTGGAATCTCTAACCGGCATGGCCCGATTTCTGATGAGAAACTTTAGGGATTCTGGGCAGTTTGTCGATTGGTTAATTTGACAAACCATGCCTGTCTGCTACTTTTCATATAAACGGATTCAGGGTGCTCCCTCCAGGTGGTCGGTCTGGCACCTTCTTGGGGGCCATTTCTCATACCTGCGTTTGCTTTCCCTTGGCGGGGGCTAGACCCAGCACTCTGAGGCGAGTCATTGAAATTATCTCGGACAGTCGGCTACGCAATTCAAGCGACTCTGCAACTTGCGGAGAGCAATTCTCTGACGCCGGTGCCTTGCAGCCGGCTGGCGGCCGAAGGCGAAATGCCGGAACGCTTCCTGCTGCAAATCCTGCGTAGCTTGGTGACGCATGGCATTCTGCGATCCACTCGTGGTGTCGAAGGCGGTTATAAGCTTGATCGCGACCCAAGTGAAATCTCCCTTCTGGAGATCATCGAGGCGGTTGATGGACCACTTCGCTCGAGTCTTCCCTCTGGAGAGAAGCTGTCGCAGAAGGCGAGAGGAGCCCTTGAACGGGGGCTGTCTGATGTTGCCGAAGAGTCTCGCCAACGGCTGGCCGCAATTCGCCTCGATCAGCTCATCGAAGACTCGAAAGAAGCTCCTGAAACTTCGCCCACATCCGAAGCGCTCCCTTCTGACGACTAGAGCTTCCGACGTCTCGGGCCATGGTGACCGTGTCGAATAACGACCGTGCGGTCCGGTAGCAAGCGTGCTCTTGCGTCACATACCGCACGCTTTCGCTTTGGTTTCCACCGGACCCTAAATTGCTGTCCGTAGCCCCCACGCAACACCATGCCATCAAGGATGTTGCGCCTCGCGCATTCGTCAGCCATCTGCGACACTATTCTCCAGCAATGGCACATAATATGCACCTCTTCACTAGTGGATGGAAGTTGCCTCGTGTGCCGCGGGTGTGTTGGCGGCGTGGCGATCGTTCCTTTCCTGGATTGAAACTGAATTGCCGCTCACGGAGGAGTCGCGGCCTTTCCTGGAGGTGTGAATCGATGAAACTCTCACGGACACTCAGCTATGCGGTAAAAGGGGTGGCGTTGTTGGCCGAAGCCACTCCGGGACGGCCTGTTCCGTGCCGAGAACTGGCTCAGAAGGGCCAGATGCCCGAGCGGTTCCTGCTCCAGATCCTCCGCGGTTTGGTCAATCACGGCATCTTGGTATCAACTCGAGGGGTCGAAGGGGGCTACTCGCTAAATCGAGCGGCAATCGATGTTTCACTGCTCGATGTTTTCGAGGCAATCGACGGTGAGGTGTCGTTCGATCTCGATGATTGCGAGCCCATGTCGGGTCGACTTCGAACGGCGATGGACTCGCTGAGCGAGGATATTCGAGGCCGATTGGCCAGTATTCGGCTCTCCGACCTTGCCGAGAAGGACACGCCCCTGATCGGGAATCCGTTGCCACAACCGGCCAAAGAACTAACCGAATTAGAAGTTCAGCCAACGCCCTCTGAATTCATAGCTTGACGCTGGTTCGGGGCGCCTTGGAAACCTCAAGGAGCGTGGGTACCTTTAGAGTGTGCTTCTGGATCCAGTCTCCGGCATCACTCCAAGTACCGCCCCGGTGGCGCTCGGCTTCGGGAGATCGATGCCCGGCAAAGTCGTGCCCGCTTCTCTCGGATGCGGCCATGGTCGGCGGATTGAAGTCGATCAATCCAACCCTCGCCCTCCCCGGAATCGTCGATGGAACCGAACTCAACTGATGTACAAACGCGGTTAGCTCTGGCCATCAAGGCGGGGCGTGCCGCTGGCAACGTTACGCTGGGCTACTTTGGCCAAGACAACTTCGCTGTCGAACTTAAGTCCGATGCGTCGCCTGTGACGGTCGCCGACCGCGAGTCGGAGACGCTCTTGCGAGCGCGGATTCAAGAGGCCTTTCCCGATGACGCGATCGTAGGTGAAGAGTTCGACGACGTGGCGGGGAGTTCGGGCTATCGCTGGATCGTGGATCCGATCGACGGGACCAAGTCCTTCATTCATGGTGTCCCGCTCTATGGCACGATGGTTGGCGTCGAATTCGATGGTCGAAGTGTCGCCGGTGTGGTGGTCTTTCCCGGACTCGACGAGTACATCTACGCTTCGGTGGGCAAGGGCACCTGGTATGTGCGGGGCGACAACGAACCGCAACGGGCCAAGGTTTCCCAGACGACACAACTCGACAAGAGCCTGTTCTGCGTGACGTCGAGCGCATCGTTCTCAACGTTTGGTCGCGGGGACGCATTTCAACGACTTGTTGAAGCCACGCAACTCACCCGTACGTGGGGCGATTGTTATGGCTATCTGCTGGTGGCCACCGGTCGCGCCGAAGTGATGATCGACGCGGTGATGAACGTGTGGGATGCCGCGGCGCTGCAGCCGATCATGGAAGAAGCCGGTGGTACGTTTACCGATTGGCAGGGCAAGCCCACTATTCACAACGGGGAAGGGATCGCCACTAACGGCCATGTGCTGGAAGAGGTTCTCGCAATCACCCGGTCGCAATAGTGCTTGCCGCGGGTAACAACGCCGTTCGGTCAGGGCGTTTCTTGCGACAGGGCTTTGGTGACGATGCCGTCCAGCTCGCTTAGTCCTCGGTCGCGGTCGACGGCGTGCATTCCAACGTGATAATGCAGGACACGCCCGTCACGTCCGATGACCACGTAAAGCGGCAGTTCTGCTCCGATCAGGCGTGGATCGCCAAACTGGCGGATGAGTTCGCCGCCGTCTAGTAGAATCGGATAGCCGAGGTGCATGAATTCGCGAAGTTTTCGTACGCTTCGCACGGCCGTCGCGCGGCTTTCGTCATCGTTAAAACGACCATCGACGGCCACACCGAAAACATTCAGCCCCCCGTCTCGGTGTCGCTCGTAGAGAAAATCGAGATAGCCCACTTGGCCGTAGGGTTCTTTGAGTGGCCGGTCGCGATAGCGCCAGAAATGAAGTACGGTAACCGTGCCGCCAAGCTGCTCGGCCGTATGTTTCCGGCGATTGAGGTCCACGATACTAAAGTCGTCGATCGACCGGCCAACTTGCTTTTCCGCAAGTTCGGCGATCAAATCGGCTTCTCGGTTCTTGGAAGTCAGCGACTGCTTGGCTGTCCGCACCAAGGGGGCGAGGATGGTTGACGCCGTTTGTTCCTCGAGTTGGGGAACGAGCGCTTGGAGTTGCTCGAGTGAGGCGGACGTCCAGCGATCATGCTTCGTGCGGGCTTCGCGACCGAGTTGTTCTCGAAATGCCGTGACGGCAGTGAATCCATCGCGAGTTTTTTCAAAGGCGCCGGTCGTCAGTTGCTCAGTGCTAAGGGTCCGCAGTCGCAATTCGTACTCGTCGCCTTGCCCCATGAAGACCCGTTGCCGCAGGTTGACCAGAAGGCCCGAAGACTGGTCGATGGCCAGTTCGTATTTCCAGCCGTAGTTGTTGTTCACGTCGACCCGCCAAACCGGGCGATCGTCCACCGTTTCGGCTTGCACAACGCGGAAGGTCAAGCCGCCGGCTTTCCATGATTTGCCAACAGACAGCGGTTGGGGCGATGCCAGCAGCAGCGGCGCGAGTTCGATCACGCTCTCATCGTCGCCCCAGTTGTACAACAGCGACGGCGCCAGCCCAGCAGGCTTTTCTTGGCCCTCAGGGTAGAACATCACGCGGCCAAATCGTTCGAGCCATGGCCAGGCACCTCGCCCCCGTTCGTCGATCAGCCAGTGACACATAAACAATTGTTCACCATCGCCGGCGACCAGCACAGTGAGGTCAAACGTCTTCTCCGCGTCGCCCACCGTATGGTCTTCGCCCACCGGTGCGACTTGCCCCTGATAGGCGATCAACGTCCCAGCCTCAGGCAAGGCGGCCATGGCGACCAGAAACAGTGCGAAGTGGGACATGCAGGGCTCACTTTGTTGGGAATGGGCGGGAGT
>CAZNXE010000318.1:0-1657 GCA_964576465.1 uncultured Planctomycetaceae bacterium | reverse complement strand
GTGGCTGTTGTGAAAGGTGTCAAGCGGACGGTCCGATTGTACCGTGGGACGATGGGCCGCGTTGTTCGGACCTGAGATGTGGCCGTCCAACTGGCAAAACGCCCTGGGATCATGGCTTTCCGTTGAATTCGTGGAACAAAGCCCGTCTTGCAAGCCTGTGGGCTCTCGATATATTGATGGGTTCTGGATTTATGGCTTAACTAGGTGTGTGGAGAGATCCCATGGCGAGGGTTTGTGAGGTTTGCGGCAAGGGCCCGATCATGGGTAACTCGATCACCACCCGCGGTAAGGCCAAGTACCTTGGTGGCGTGGGTACCAAGATTACCGGCATCGCACGGCGTAAGTTTAAGCCGAATCTGCAAAAGGTCCGCGTTACGGTCAACAAGACGAACAAGACCATGCGCGTCTGCACGCAGTGTCTGCGAAGCGGATCTGTGAAACGTCGTGTTGCCGCCGCACCGTTTCGGTTGCCGTCGAGCAAGCCGTAAGCGTCTTCACGCTGCGGTCGACGCACATTCTTGCCTGCACTTAGTTGCAGTCTCGTTCTTGCCGGCTTGGTCGTTGTGCCAAGTGGGTTGCTCCCTGGGGTCTAGATCATGTCGTTGACTCGCGAAGACGTCGAAAAAGTCTCGTTGCTGGCACGCCTAAGTCTCAGCGAAGAAGAACTGACGACCATGACCTCGCAGTTGGGCGACATTGTCGGTTACGTCGATCAACTCGCCGAGTTGGATACCGATGGCGTTGAACCGATGGCCCATGCGGTGGATGTCTCCAATGTATTTCGGGACGACGTCGTTCGCCCGAGTTTGCCGCGCGACGAAGCGCTGGCCAACGCCCCTCGGGACAACGGCGAGTGTTATCTGGTGCCTGCCGTCTTGGGTGACTAACAGGAATCGTCGTAGCGAACCGTCTTCATGGACAACTGGGCCTCATGAACAACGCGGGCGTGCTCAACGCGACAGCGACTGAACTGCTTGCATGGCTCGACTCCGGAGAATGCACTTCGGTCGAGATCACCCAGGCGTATCTCGACCGCATTACCGAGCATGACGGCCTGATCGGTTCTTTTCTCCGCGTCCGCAACGACGCAGCGCTCGAACAAGCCGCCGAGATTGACAGGCGCCGAAAAAATGGAGAGCGACTGGGCCCGTTGGCTGGAGTGCCGGTCGCCGTCAAGGACTTGCTCTGCACGCGCGGTGAGTTGACGACGTGTGCCTCGAAGATGCTCAGCGGCTTTCGTCCTCCGTACGATGCCACGGTTGTCGAGCGGCTTCGCGCGGCCGATGCCGTGTTGATTGGCAAAACGAATCTCGACGAGTTCGCCATGGGCGGATCGACCGAGAATTCTGCCATGCAAGTGACGCGTAACCCTTGGGACACCGACCGTGCCCCCGGCGGCTCCAGCGGCGGGGCAGCAGCTTGCGTCGCGGCATCGATGGTGCCGCTCTCGGTGGGGACCGACACCGGCGGTTCGATCCGGCAGCCCGCGGGGTTGTGTGGCGTTACGGGTATGAAGCCAACCTATGGCCGTGTTAGTCGTTTCGGGCTGGTGGCCTTCGCCAGCAGTCTCGATCAAATCGTCCCGCTGGCCCGCACCGCGGAAGACGCTGCCCGACTGTTAGAAGTGCTCGCCGGTCACGACCCTCGCGATGCGACG
>CAZNXE010000317.1:0-6574 GCA_964576465.1 uncultured Planctomycetaceae bacterium | reverse complement strand
GCTGGACAAGCCAGCAGTGGCACCCGGTTCTCTAACACAGAGCCTTCAGGGAGACCAATGGCGTCGAGTGATGGCCAGACGCTCAACGCTGACCATTCGCTCGAAGTCACTACAGTTGAATCTTCGTGTCCGGCAAAGCTTGCTGCAACCGTTCGACGGCCTCATCTGATACGGCGGTTAGCTTCAATACCAAGAGCTTGAGGTTCTTGAGGCCTTCGAGTTGCTTGAGCCCTTCGTCGGTGATGCCGGTCTCCTTGAGGTTCAGCGTTTCCAGGTTCGTCAGTCCGGCCAGATGGGCAACTCCGGCGTCGGTCACGGGGGTGTTTTCCAGTACCAGTTCCTTCAGGCTCGATAGGCTGCTTAATTGAGCCAACCCCTCGTCGCCCACTTGGGTGTTCCACAGCCGTAGGGTTTCGAGTTTCCCCAAGCTGGTCAGGTGCGCCACCCCGGCATCGCCAATCGGCGTTTCGCTTAGATCAATAAAAACCAAGTTCTCCAGCCCTGCGATGTGGGCGAGTTCTTCGTTGCTGATTCGCGTATCTCGCAACGACAGTCGACGAAGTTTGGTCATCCCTTCGAGATGTTCCAAGCCATCGCGGATCGAGGAGTTGCGAAACAGTACCAGTTCCCCAAGATTGACCAGCTTGGCAAGTGACACCAGACCGCGGCCCGAGACTTGAGAGTCTTCCAAGATCAACGACCGCAGCTCCGTCAATTCGCTGAGGTGAGCCAGCCCCTCATTGTAGATTTCGCTACTGCGAAGTTTCAGTGCTCGCAGCGATGTCACGCCTTGCAGATGTGCCAGACCTTCGTCGGAAATTGAACAGCCGCGGAGATCGAGAACCTTGAGCTTGGGTAATTGCTTGAGCGGCTCCAGGCCATCGTCCGACAAGTTGTTGTACATCAAGATCAATTGCTCGATGCCTTCGAGCTTGGCGACCGACTCCATTGCCTGGTCGGTGATATTCGTTCGCCTGAGATTCAGCTTGCGAAGACTCTGAAGTGTTGAAAGCTTCTCGACGCCCGCATCGGTGAGGGCCGTATTCTCGAGCGTCAGGTCTACAAGTTGTTCGAGTTCAATCAGTCCGTCGACCGCCGCATCGGTCACATCGGGGCCGATCACCACGACACGCACCAAGTTTGGCAATGCGGCGAGCTGGGCGACGTCGTCATCGGTGATCTGCACGCGGGCGTAGTCGAACTCCACAATGCGGCCGGTGTCATCTTCGGTGAGCCTGAATTTCCTCGCCCGTAGGGCTTCCACAACCGTCGGATCTTCGACAGGCCGGTCGTCCGTGGCTGGGACATTCGTCTCGTCCGTGTCGCTGCTGGCAGAATCCGGCGACTGTTCGACGGCAGGTGGTTGCGTGGTTGGGGGTGCCTGAGACTCGTCCGTTGGGCGACAACCGGAGCATGTCCACAAGACGCATGGGGCCAACACGCCCAGAAGCAACCGATGCCACATGATGCCTTTTCCCTCGCAAAAAGAGCCAAATCCTCCGCCACTAGACAGACGGTTCGCTGTCGCGATTGCCGAGAGCGGATTCCGGTAAATCGACTAAACCGCCAATGTATCCAAGGCTGTTCGCAGGGGCCATCCCCCGTGGGGCGTGCTTGCACGCTGCTGTCATTGTCGAGTGTGCGGAACTCACGCAATGTTAGTTTGCGACCAGAACCCATTCACGTTATTCTGTACCAAGCGATCACACCTAATTCGACCGCTCACTCCCCATTCGCCCGCCTTCCTGTCAGACCGATTCTTTCTTCGACCTTAGGAGCCATACACATGCCCCAACAGACGACTCGCCGACGATTTCTCCAGACAACCGCCGCGACCGGTGCGGGGTTCTGGGCGGCTGGCAGCGCGCTGGCCGATGACAGCCAATCGCCAAACGAAAAGCTCCGCTTCGCCTGCGTCGGTGTGGGGGGCAAAGGTTCCAGCGACTCGGAAGATGCCGGCAAGAACGGCGATGTCGTGGCGATTTGCGATATCGATGAAAAGCGGCTCAACGGCGCTGCCGAAAAGTTTCCGAACGCGAAAAAGTTTTTCGACTATCGCAAGATGCTCGAAGAGATGGAAAACGACATCGATGCGGTCACCGTTAGCACGCCCGACCATTCACACGCGCCCGCATCGTTGATGGCCATGCGAATGGGCAAGCATTGCTTCTGTCAGAAGCCGCTGACCCACGCGATCTACGAATCGCGGCTCTTGGGTGATGTGGCCCGAGAGACGAAAGTCGCCACGATGATGGGCAACCAAGGTACCGCCGAAAGTGGCCTCCGCAAGGCCGCCGCGCTGGTGCAAGCCGGCGCGATTGGCGATGTGACCGAAGTCCACGTTTGGACGAACCGCCCTGTCTGGCCACAAGGCGGATCATGGCCCGAGGAGTCGGAGTGTCCGCAGCATGTGAAGTGGGATCTGTTCCTTGGCCCGGCCAGCAAAAAACCATACGCCAAAAAAGTTCATCCATTCGCATGGCGTGGCTGGTGGGATTTTGGCACCGGCGCGCTTGGCGACATGGCCTGCCACACATTGAACATGGCGTTTCAGGCCTGTGACCTTCGCAACCCGATCTCGGTTGAAGCTGAGCATGCCGGTCACAACCAGCAAAGCTATCCGAAGTGGTCAGTCATCAATTTTGAATTCCCGGCCAATGACAAACGTCCGGCAGTGAAGTTGGTTTGGTACGATGGTGGAAAGCTTCCTTCCAGCGAGTTGCTCGAAGGGAAAACACCTTCGTCCAGCGGGTCGCTTTTGGTTGGCAGCAAGGCCAAACTGTTCTCGCCAAATGACTACGGTGCTGAGTTCGAGATTCTGGGCGACGTCGAAATACCAGAAGTCGAATTCGAGCGGTCGCCGGGACATTTCGCCGAGTGGGTCCGTGCGATCAAAGGTGGACCGAAGGCCATGTCGAACTTCACCGACTATGCCGGACCGCTCAGTGAAACCATCTTGCTTGGCAATCTGGCCCTGTGGTCTGATAAGAAAGTTGAGTGGGATGCCGAGAACCTAGTGGCCACCAACGCCCCAGAACTCGAGCCGATCATTCGTCCCGAGTATCGTCAAGGTTGGACCCTCTAGATGTTCAGCGTCGAATAACTGTGCATCACCACGCAGAGGTCGGTCTCATTAGGCTGGCCTCTGCGTTTTTGCGCGCATGCTATGCATGCTCGTCGTTTTTGCGCGCATACTATGCATACTCGTCGACGATGGTACCAAGACGATTGATTTCGAGGAACGCCGCTAAGCTTTCATCTTCGGGAGCGGACTCCTGTTCTTGCTGCTCGCGAAGCTCCTTTCGGGCTTCCGCTTCGAGCTTGCCTGCCGAGGAGGCGACGGAGCGGTCTTGTGCCGAGGGCTCCGCGGGCGAGAGCGCCGCTCGCCGAATCGTTTGCGCCTTGATGATGGTTGCCTCGGGATCATTCGCAACCGGCGAAGTATCAATCGGGACCTCGCCCCCGGTGGCATAGGTTCGACCATCGGGGCCTTTCTGATAAGTGAACGTCGGTCCTCCAGCCGCGTAGGGACCGGCAGTCGCTAAGTGGGCTTGTTCATGCCGCCGAACCTCGGTGTCACGCTGCTGGAGTTCGTCGACAACCTCTTGCTCTTCCGGCGAAAGCTGTGTGAATGCCGCTGCCGAATTATCGTTGCCTGGGGTTTCAGATCGTTCGCCAGTATCGGCTGGCTGTGATCGGGTTGCCTCGTTCGCCGCTTCATCGGTCGCGTCGAGTGATGAAGCCTTCTCCGCGGGGTTGGTCTCGGTTCGCAACCCACCCGCATCGCCATCACGAATAGCCGGGCGTGACGGGGCATGCGCCGTGTGAAACGTGAGGTTCTGACTGATCGGTAGAATCCGCATGATCCAATCCCAGGATACGCATGCCAGCGCGGGCGCAATTGATACACCCGCGCATCGTCCACTATCGACACGCCGAAGGACAGCGCTGTAGAAGTTCAGTTGACGGCACCCTGATCGATGAATCCCCGACGACAGCCTGATTCGAGACAACCGGCCATTGCAATCCGAAGCCACCCACCCTCGTGCGAGATTTTCTAGCTATTCCAGTCGTAGGTCACCGCACCCCGTGCGTGACAACCAACTGGTTCCCATTCGGCATGCGAAACAGGATTCCCGCAGCCGTCTAGTTAGGTTAGTTGTCACGCATGGGGTGCGGTGACCTACGCGGCGTGCGATCGCGGCGAATTTGGACAAACGAGCCGGCAGTGGTTACGCTACTTGTTCTGGTGATGACTTATGCCTAACAGCGTGGAAGAGGGAGCCTAACCATGTCCAAGTTGACTCGACGTCGTTTTCTGAAGCATACCGCGGCAGCTAGTACGGTCTTTCCGCTGTTCACCATTGCCGGCACCAAAGCCTCGGGCAAGGTGCTGGGTGCCAACGAGACGATTCGCCTTGGCGTGGCGGGAATCCACGGTCGCGGGCGTTCGCACATCGACGCTTTCGCCCCGATGGACAATGTTGACATCACTTACCTCATCGATCCCGACAGCAGCCTCTTCGAGTCGCGTGGGAGCATGGTTCGCTCCAAGGGTGGCAACGATCCCAAGAGCGTGCAAGACATTCGCGAAGCGCTCGACGATAAGAATCTCGATGCGGTCTCGGTGGCCACCTGCAATCATTGGCACTCGCTGATCACGTTGTGGGCTTGCCAGGCGGGCAAGGACGTTTATGTCGAGAAGCCGCTGAGCCACAATATCTTCGAGGGACGCCAGGCGGTTGCCGCCGCCCGAAAGTACGACCGCATTGTGCAACACGGCACGCAGAGCCGCAGCAATATTGGTCGGGCGAAAGAGATCGCGGCAGTTCACTCGGGCAAGTACGGCAAGCTGCTCGTTTCAAAGGGATACTGTTGCAAGCCGCGATGGAGCATCGGCGCCAAACCGGTTCAGTCGCCGCCGAAGCATCTCGATTTCAATCTGTGGCTGGGTCCCGCGCCCCAGCAGGACTTCCACGAAAATCTTGTGCATTACAACTGGCACTGGTTTTGGGACACCGGCAACGGCGATATCGGCAATCAAGGCGTTCACGAGATGGACATGGCACGTTGGGCCATTCCCGGCGGCACGATGCCGACCAAAGTTTGGAGTCTCGGCGGGCGCTTCGGTTATGAAGATCAAGGGCAGACGCCCAATACGCAAATGTCCGTCTATGAGTTTGGCGATATGCTGTTGGTCTTCGAGGTTCGCGGATTGGTTGAAGGCGAGTCGAAATCGAAGCGAAAGGTCGGCAACGAGTATTACACCGACCGCGGGATGATCGCCGACGGCAAGTTCCATCCCAACGGAGGAGGATCGCCCGAGAAGCTCTCAGACATCGACGCCAAAGTCGCGCCCGGGGGCCCCTTCGGCAGCTTCATTCGCGCGGTCCGCAGTCGCGACATGGCCGACCTGAACGCCGAAGCGATCGAAGGGCATTATTCCAGTGCGCTGTGCCATCTGGCGAACATTTCGTATCGCCTGGGCTCCGAAGTGCCTTTCAACAAGAAGACCAAGTCCTTCGGCGACAACTCCGTGGTCCACGACACGTTCGGCAATCTAAAAGAAAACCTCGGCGACGGGCTGGGGCTAAAGCTCGACGAGATGTCCTACCGACTCGGCAAGACCCTCACCGTCGACGTCGAGAACGAACAGTTCATCGACGATGCCGAAGCCAACGCCATGCTCACGCGCCCCTACCGCAAGCCGTTCGTGGTGCCAAGCGAAGTGTGAGGCTAACGCAGTACGATATTTCGGTAGCACCATGTTGGCTAAGTGATATGCAAGCGGTGTATGCACCACAGTTCATGGTGCGTCCGCGCTTCGCTTGACGTCACCCTACGGGCTCAAATCAACTCGGCAATCGGCGCGCCGCTGGAAAGAATGGGGATGGGGCGGCCGGCGAAGTCGGTGAAGGACTTGCTGGCGTCGATCCCCAGGTGGCGGTAGATCGTGGCCAGCAGATCTTGCGGGCGAAGGGGGCGCTCGCTGGGGTATTCGCCTTTGGAATTCGTGGCGCCGACGACTTGGCCCATTCGCAGCCCTCCGCCGGAGACCAGTGCTGTGTAGGCTTGTGGCCAGTGGTCGCGGCCGGTCGAGCCGGTTTGCGAGCGATAGCTGAGCCGCGGTGTCCTTCCGAATTCTCCCACGGCCACTACGAGAATCTTCCGATCGATTCCCCGGTCGTGGATATCTTCGATCAATGCCGACAGCGCCTGGTCCATGAAGGGCAACCGGCGGCGCATGAATTCGGCGAAGTGTCCCGGACGACCGGCATTGTCTGGATGGTCGTCCCAGTTTGTAAATTCAGGGCCATTGCGGGGGCTGCTCGAATAGATCGTGATGATGCTGGTGCCGGCGGTAGCCAAACGTCGGGCCATGAGACATGCCTGCCCCCATAGATGGCGACCGTACCGATCGCGTAGCTTGTCATCCTCTTGCGACAGATCAAAGGCTTCGGCAATCGTGGTGCTCCCAAGCATGCGGAACGCCATCTCGCGAAAGCGATCACTGCCTTGCATCGTGCCGTGCAAATCCAACGAGCGGCGAAAGCGATCGAGTTGGTCGATCAAT
>CAZNXE010000316.1:0-6610 GCA_964576465.1 uncultured Planctomycetaceae bacterium | reverse complement strand
GCGCTCTTTGTTCTCAGTCTTAGCGCCCCGCGGAGTTGGGAAAGTGTTGCCCGAAAGGCTCCGCTTGGGAACCTCGGCTCGAACCGCGTCACGTCGCCCAGCGTAACAACTGAAGCCGACAGGCCGGAAAACGAAGAGGTGCTCGCCAAATCGCAACGCGCCTATGGCACTCCGACGTTGGCACCGCCTTTGGCCAGCAAAATCGACGACCAAACTGAGTACATGGTTGATTTCACGATTACGGCCGCGGACGACATTGCACTGGACCGCCCGCAAGCGTCGATCATCGTGGAAGATTCGTACGATGCTCTTGCGTGGCCTGAGTTCGATGAGTTGCAACAGACATGCGATGTGCCGAGAGCCGATGGTCCTGCGTTACAGCTTGCCATGCCGTCGCCCGTGGTGGCGTCCGCGGCCGAACCGAGCGGTGTGAAAACCTTCGTCGATCCGCTGGGAATTATTCCGCAATGGTTGACGACAACGACTTCCGACGCCGTGTTGACCACGGTCGATGTCACGACGGCGGAACCATCGCCCCGCGTCGCATCGCGCACCGCTGAGCGTGAGCGTGAGACGTTGAACCACGACTCGTCGGACATCTCATCTCGCTGGACACCGTCGCTCTCTGATGAAGGGGCTCAGCTCGAAGGCCCATCGCCATCGATGTGGCGTGAACCCACAGCCTTGCTCGAGGGCTTGGATCACCTTGCCTGGGAATGCACGTGCAGCGAGTGGGCTGTTCGCGTCAGTGTCTTGGTTCGTGAACTCACCAGTGGCCAGACTACATCGCTTGAAGAGGCTGAAGCACTGCTGACTGAGCTACGCGGCGAGGTACAGCACGTAGATGAGCTGGTTGCCGCGATTGGAGATTATCAGTTGGCCAGCGAGGTACGGCGATTGCGACACGCCTTGGTTCGCCGCATCGCGGTTTGGAATCTCGCCGTGCGGCTCGATTCGAAGTCCGGTTCGGCACTGGCCTCTGAGACGGTTGATACCCAACCCTTGGCCGCTGCACTGGGGAAGGTTGATGCGCTGATCGACGAAGTAGGCGAGCAATCTGGCTGGCGAGAATACTTAATGCTCGACTCGCTGGGGGTGCTGGCCCAATCGCAGCAGGGACACGCCACGCAGCGAAGCCGAGAACTTGCCGATTTGGTTCTCGCGCGGTTGGATGCCCACAACTTGAGCCCCCAGCAACGCCGATTGGTGGACGAAGGACCGATTGCCACGCTTGGCAATAACCTACAAGCCTGGGCCGCCCGATCGGTTGAAGCATCGGAATTCTTGCAGACTTTGGAACAATACGAGGTGACCGGGCTTCCGAGCGACGCGGCGAATTTGGCCCGGCTTTCCAATCGTCTGGCGTGGTCTGACATCGAAGACCAACAACAGTTGGCCTCCACGGTGAACCGTTACTACCGCAACGCCAACTTTCGCATCGCCATCACCGAACGCCTCATCGAGCGATTTCTTCCTGGCGAGCAGCTTCAGTGGCAGCCAGTCCGTGAAACGATTGTTGGTGTTCCGGTCCGCGGCAATAGCACCATTCGTACCAACATTGGCATCGACTTACTGCCCGACGACAAGCGACTTCGCATGGTCCTGAATATCTCAGGACTGGTCTCGGCACGAACACGTGCGGGGAGCGATTGGGGCACCGTGTTCAATCGTAGTCATTCTCGATATTCGGTCCGGCAGCCCCTCTCGGTTGGGCCCAACGGCTTGCAACTTGGCACCCCCACGGCAAGTGCCACCAGCCGTGTTCGCTTGCAAGGTGTTGAAACCAAGCTCGACGGTATCCCACTATTAGGAACCATGGCGCAATCGCTTGTGGAACGCGGTCAAGAAAAGCGGGGGCCCGATGCTCGCCGTGAATCGGAGCGGAAGATTCGCCGTCGTGCCTTAAAGGAAGCCGCACAGGAGACAAGCACACGCTTCTCCGCCGCCGAGCAGCGGTTCAAACAGGAGGTCGTCACGCCACTGAAGGCACTGGGGCTCGATCCGGAAATCATCGAAATGATGACGAACGATGAGCGGTTCACGGTCCGTGCCAGGATCGCGGGAGTCAATCAACTTGGTTCGCATACGCCGCGACCACGAGCCCCCGCGGGCAGCCTTGCAAGCGTGCAGCTTCACCAATCGGCTGTGAATAATCTGATCGAGCGGCTCGATCTCAACGGCCTCGATGTGTCGCTTGCTGAACTTCATGCCCACGTGGCGAATAAACTCGGCCGCGAGCCAAGCCCTGCTCCGGAGGCGATGTCAGAGGATGTGCGGATCCGGTTTGCCAGTCAGGATGCGGTGCGCGTCGTGTGCGTGGACGGTCGAGTGCGTGTTTCGATGGTGATCGAGGAACTGTCCAAACGCCCGCGACGCTGGAAAAAGTTTACCGTACACGTACATTATCGCCCCGCCGAGAATGTGGCCGAGGGCCGATTGGCCCGCGACGGAACGATCCAGTTGGCCGGTCGTCGTCTCAACCTTGGATCGCAGATCGCCTTGCGTGGAGTCTTCAGCAAGATCTTTGCCGACGAAGGACTACAGCTCCTGCCGGAGAAGATCAAGCATGACCCTCGCTTCACGGATATCGAAATGACACAGCTTGATATTGCCGACGGATGGATTGCGATCGCATTGGGCCCCAAGCGGAGCAAAGGAAACAGCCCAGCCATGCAAAACGGGCAGTCGCTTGCTGCTTCGCGCGTGCGATAGCAACCGTGCTCCGAGCGGAGTTCGGCTAACTTAAGAGACTCTGCACAAGCCGGTCGCGATTCGTGGCAGTACGCAACGCTGAGATCGAGACATCGGCCAAGATTTGCGCTCGCAGAAAAGTTGATGACTCTTCAGCCACATTCACATCGACAATTTCACTCAGAGCACCCGTTAGGTTTTCGATCGTCGATTCGATAACGCGGGCAGTGCTGTCGACCGTGAATTTCTCGAACGCACCGAGGCTCGCCCTCGCCTGCAACACTTGATCGCGGGCAGCGTCCAGTATGGCGGTGGCCCGAGCCAGATCGCCATCGATCAGATTTGCTCCCCCTCCCGCGGCCAACTCGCCAAGGGCACCCGCATCGCCTCCTAGCGAGGTGGTGTTAACTTGCGGAAGTTCAACCGTTGCTGTGTTGCCAGGGTCGCCAGATAAGGCGAACGTTAGCTCGGGATTGCTACCGTCGAGCAGTCTTGTATCGCCAAAGCTGGTGTAACTTCCGATTCGATTGATCGCTTCCAAGGCGGCATTCGTTTCGATCTGCAACACTTCGCGCTCGGCATCGCTGAGCGTTGAGTTGTTCGCTGACACCGCGTTGGCACGAACGGTGCGCAACAGATTGCCGACTTGCTCCAGCCCACTGTCGGCCAGCCGGATCACCGAACGAGCCCGCGATGTGTTTCGGCTGGCCGCCTCCAGCGCGACCAACTCGTCGCGAATCCGTTCCGAAGCAATGAAGCCCGCGGGATCGTCGCTGGCAGAATTGATGCGGCGCAGTGTTGAAAGCCGCAAGGCACTGGAACTCAATTGCTTGAACGCCGAATTGACTTGGTTCAGCGCGGCAACCGAGACACCACTGGGACGGATCACGGAGCACCTCTGCGAGTAGAGCGTGGGCACGAAGGACAGTGCTTGTCACGTGGCTATCGCTGGCCCGAACGGACCGTCGTTTGATAGTGCGTCGCCACGGATGGTTAGAAAAGCATACCTCGCAACTGGCCAGAACGGACCCGCAGCGGCACATCGCCGCATTGTGAATCGACTGCTCAACAGATCGATCACGCGACAGGGGGAGTTATGACGGACTTGCCGGTTGCAACATGGCAGCCGTGGCAGTGGGCAGCAGTGAAGACCCTCGCTCGCGGTGATTGCTCAATTTGCCTTGGCAACGCTGTCGAACATGCGATAGGTCTTGATGAGCTTGGCGCCGCCGCGGTCCAGCCCCTGACGGGCCATCGAATTCGACTCGGCCACCCAAGAGAACTCGGCTTCTTCCAGGCCAAGCTCCAGACTCTTCGGCACCAAGGCATTCATCAGCGACAACCCTAATCCCCATCGTTGATATTCGGGCGCCACGTTGATGCTGAGAATGCGGACGCGCTTGATGTGACGTTTGGCCCGAATGAGTCGCAGGAAGCCAAAGGGAAACAGGCGACCGTCAATCTTCTTGACGATGGGATTGAAATCAGGGAGGGCGAAAACGCAGCCTACGTTGGTGCCGTTCACCTCGGCAATCATGGTCAACTCAGGGATCATCAAGTATCGCAAGGCCGTGGCCGTGTGTCGCATTTCCGCCGTGCTCATGGGGACGAAGCCCCACATTTCGACGAACGACTGGTTATACAGTTCCAGAAAGGTCTTGACCTCTTCCACAAACCGACTGCGGTCGAGGCTGCGTATCGTTGCTCCCGTACGTTCAAGCGCCATTTCGGCGATCGGCGCCAAACGATCTTGCACCTCCGGCAGTTGCCCCAAAATGCCGAGGAAGGCGAGCAGGTCGTGAACCTTTTCGTATCCCGCCTCGACGATCAGTCGTTCGTAATAGGGCGGATTGTAGGTCATCATGAATGTGGGTGGAGTGTCGAATCCATCGACCAGCAATCCGAGTTCGTAGTTCACCGAAGGATTGGCGGGACCACGTATCTGCGTGATGCCTCGTTCGGCTAGCCATGTGCGAACCGTATCGAGCAGGGCCGAAGCCACGAGTTGATCGTCGATCGACTCGAAGAAGCCGAAAAAGCCGATGTTCTCTTTGTGTTGCTTGTTGTGGGCATGGTTCACAATGGCGGCGATGCGACCAACAACACGTTTGCCGCGTCGCGCAAGAAAGGTCTCAACCTCGGCGACTTCCTGAAACGGATGATGCTTATACCCAACCAACTCGCGGACATTTTGGCGAATCGGTGGAATCCAGTTTGGGTCGTCGCGATAGAGTGCCCACGGCAATTCGACAAACGACCAGCGATCTCTCCGCGAACGAACGGGGGTCACGACGATTTCAGACATCTTCGCTAGACCTTGACGATTCTCTCGTGATGCAATCCGCAACCAACCCCATCGCGGGTTCACCGCCACCGAACAAACATCGCCATCGCTGAAGATACGAGCGAGCGGCAAGCGCTACCAAAGGCGGGCGGCGTCAGACAACGGGCCTCCCTACACACGCCAGTAGGCTACCGCGGCGAGCTAGATCACGCCCGCATCTTTGCCAGCGGTCTCGATACACTGCAAGGCTCGTTCGAGTTGATCGAGCGTATGGTTTGCCGTCAGGCTGATCCGCAGTCGCTCGCTGCCATGTGCCACGGCTGGGAACGGTACCGAGTTGACACAAATGTTGTCGCAATGCAGCGCCAGGGTCATCGTCCGCAGCGCGCCCATCGTTCCGACGATGATCGGAATAATCGGGCTGGGGCCTTCGCCCACCGTGAAGCCCATCCGCTTCAACTCGCCGAACATATACCGACAGTTTTCCCAAAGCCGCTCGCGAAGTTGTGGTTCGTTGTGGACAATGTCCAATGCCGCGCTGGCCGCGGCGGCGGTCATCGGCGGAATGCAGGTCGAGAACATGGCCGCCCGCGCGAAGTAGCGAATGTAGGTAATCGCTGACGAACTGCCGCAGACAAAACCGCCACTCGCGGCGAGCGATTTGCTGAGCGTTCCCACGATCAAGTCAACTTCACCCGACAGCCCAAAGTGCGCTACGGCACCATTGCCGTTGGGCCCGATCACCCCCGTCGAGTGCGCTTCGTCAACCAACAGCAACGCGCCGTGCTTCTTGGTCACCTTGATGAGTTGATCCAGCGGAGCCATATCGCCGTCCATGCTGTAAATGCCTTCAACGGCAACCAGCGTGGTACCCGAATGATTCGCTCTGGACAGCACGCGGTCGAGATGTTTAGCGTCGTTGTGACGAAACACACGCACATTCGCGCCTGACAGCTTTGCCCCATCGAGAATACTCGCGTGGGCCAGTCGGTCGACCAGAATCAAATCGTTCTTGCCACAGACCGAAGAAATCACACCGATGTTGGCCCCGTATCCGGAGGAGAACACACAGGCCTCGTCAACGCCCTTGAACTTGGCAAGCTTTCGCTCCAGTTCAGCCGTTACGGGAAACGTGCCGACCAACAGCGGCGACGAACCCGCGCCAGTGCCGTAAGTCTGGGCCGAATCGCAGGCTGCTTGAATCACTTTGGGGTGCGTCGTCAACCCGAGGTAGTTGTTCGACGCCAGGATGATCATTTCTCGCGTGCCGTCTTCACGCGGATAGTTGACTCTCGCTACCGCATCACTGGGGCCCTGTAGCTGCCGGCGGTAGAGGTTGTGCCCCTTCTCTTCATAGATTGATAGCGCCGTGGCGAATAAGATGGACGATTGCTCGAAAGAGAGCCCTTTTTCGCGGGCTTTGAATACGTCCACTAGCGAGAAATGATCGTTGACTTCGATCCCGAAATCGCGCACCATCGCTATGAACTCTTCGGGAAACTCGAAGAGGTCCTCGGAATTAGTCGTATCGGCGTGGTTCACCACACCGTTGCCGTTGATCGAGGCAATGCCCGAAACGAGAAGATCTCAGGTCTCCACAAAAAAAAATTAAAAAGTTCTAGCGGGGCAGTATGC
>CAZNXE010000315.1:1995-6639 GCA_964576465.1 uncultured Planctomycetaceae bacterium | reverse complement strand
GCCCCCTTGTAAGCTGCACCCGCCGACGACCGCGGCGGCGATGGCGTTGAGTTCGTAGGCGCGCCCCAGTGTTTGGGGATCTACGACGCCTTGATCGCCGATGTAGAGAATTCCGGCCAGCGACGAGAGCATGGCGGCGGTGGAGTATGCCAGCCACTTGAGCCGATCGGTATGGATTCCGCTGAGTCGTGCGGCTTCTTCGTTGCCCCCAATGGCGTAGAGATGCCGTCCCACGACCGTGCGGCTCAGCAAGATCCACATCGCGGCGGCCAACAAGATAAACAACGCCACCTGCAAGGCAACCGACTTCGTCAGATCGCGGAATTGCGCGTCGTATATCTGAATCTGCGTGCTATGGGCCAGATATTCAGTGATCGCGCGACCCAGGCTACGCAGCCCGACCAATGAGGCCAACGTGGCCACGAATGGCGGCAGCCCGACCTTGGTAATCAACCAAGCGTGCAGTGTGCCGATGAAAAACCCGACCGCCATGGTTCCGACGATGGCAGCCACGATGACCGGCATGCCGAGGGGTTCGCCGCTTTGCATGGCCTCGGGCGCCAGCAGCAGCATGATGGAACCGCAGATGGTGCCACTGAAGGCGATGACCGATCCGGCCGAAAGATCGATGCCGCCGGCAATGATGACCAGCGCACTGCCCAGGGCAAAGATGCCGAGCATGGCCGTCTGACGACCGATGTCGTGCAAACTGCGGCCCGGATCATGCAGGTAGGAGTGATGTTGATCGACGGCCGTGGTAACACAGACCACGATGACGATGGCCAGCAGTAGGCCCCACTCGTGAGGCTCCAACAACGCAAGCAGCCGGCGTCGTAATACCACGGCATTACGACCCAGTGAGATTGTATTGATCGAGCCACTGCTGGAACTCGTCGAGCTTCATGAACTCGACGTTGTCGTTGAACATCTCCGCCGACAGTGGTGAGCCCTCGTTGGGCACAACGACCTTCAGGCCTGTGTTGTACAGGTCTCCCTCGGGCCCCTCGGCATTGGGAAACATCTCACCAACGGTCTGTGTGTCGTCGTTCACCAGCGCGTCGAGCAGCCGCACGGCTTGGTAGCCCATTTGGTAGGGATTCTGTACCACCATCACATCAACGTCGCCCTCGGCCATTTGTTTGATCGCCAGCGGTTCGGCATCGAAGACGCAGACTTTGAGTTGCTCGCGAAGCTCTAGCTCTCGCACCACATCGACGATTGCCGGGGCATTGTACGACCAGATGCCGACGAGCGTCGTTAGGTCGGGGTGGTTCTGAATGGCGTTGCGAACGTTCTCCCGCGCCCGAGTGCGGTCGTTCTCATCGCCCATGTTATCCACCGCTTCAAACGCTTCACCGGCCCCATCGGCGAATCCGCCAACCCGTTCAATGGCGTTTTGGGCCCCGGTGCGCCCCACGAAGGTGACGAATTTTCCCCCATCGGGGTTCAACACGGCAGCGGCAATTCCCAACTGCTGGCCACCTTCAAAATTGTCGGTGCCAACAAAATAAGAACGGGCCTCACGATGTCGCTGGCGATCGACGTCCGAATCAATCGTAATCACGTGTACGTTGTTCTGTTCACGCAGCGCCCGAAGCTCTTCAGCGATGGCCGGGTTGGCCCCATCGGTCACCGCGATGGCAACGGCCTTGATATCAGACTGGGTGGCATACTGCCGCAGTTTGTCGACCTGTCCCTTGGGCGTGGCGTCGTTGGTGTCGAGAACGGCGTTCACGTCCAACTCTTCGGCGGCGGCTTCCATACCCACGCGCACGGCATCCCAGAACGGCGAATTGCCGTTCATCAAGATCACGATGCGCCCCTCATCACTCGTGGGAGCCGGCCCCGAACAACCGGTCACCGCGACGAGGATCAACACAGCGCACCACGACAGACCACATCGCCACATCGCACATCCCTCAGAGATTGCAGGACGGGGGCTCGCCACCCATTCTTTTTCTCGGTTCACGGAAAGATGGGTGCGAGCACCCATCCTACTTAAACTACGCATCGCTCCCAAGAATTACTCGGCACTCGTCGAGTTGGTATCACCCGTCTCGGCGGCCCCGCCATCGGTAGCTTCACCGCCTTGTTCCGACGCACAGCCGGCAACAAAGCACGCACAAAACACCGACAAACAGCCCGCCAGCAGAATCTTCTTGAAGCTCACGATCGAGATCTCCCTTGGTAAATGGTCAGATTTCAAAATAATTGACAAACGACTGATTTTACGGGCGTCGCCACCCCCCCGCAAGCCGGTGCTGCAAGCGAATTAAGATTCATCTTGCTCTGCTCTGGGAAGGATTCGCAGAGCGAGGCTCATCGATCACTCGAAATCCCGTTCCGCTTGCGAAACGCTTCGGCAAACTCCTCGAAGGGGCGACCGGTGTCGCCGTTTTGCATGTCACGGATCGAAGCCTGGATGGCCAAGGCATCCTCCGCCGCCGGATGAAGTTCACGCCATTGATCGTAGAGATCGTCCATCGAGGTACACCCCCCAGAGCCGACCTTCTCCCGGACAAAGGTGTTAAAGCTTTCGATCTCTTGTTGAATGGTGGCCATTTGGTGCTCTCCACATGCAGCACGATCACCGATCCACGGGGGCATTCATTCGAGCAATAGCACCTCGCCACGCTCTACTCCAGCGCGTTGACCCATCGTTGCAAGCAACGACAGCACACCAAACTCTTCTGCACCGCTGGCCGGGTGGCGACCGATACGTAGGGTTAGACCCTCATCGCTGCTGTTTTATTCCCGCGAATTACCACATGCCACCGACCACGGATTCCCGGGCAAGCTCCGAACATGCAGTCAAACTGCAACATGCCGCTGGCACTTGGCAACTAGGAGAACAGATCGGGCGGGGGCAATTTGCCGACGTGTTCGCGGCCTGCCCCGAGGGGTGCGGCGACGCGGGTTACGCATACGCGGTCAAGAAACTGCGGGCCCAGTGGGAACATGAACGTCTGGCCGTCGGAATGTTTACGACCGAGATTCGTGTCGCCGGTGAGGTAACCAATCCGCATCTCTTGCCCATTCTGTCTTCGCAAGTCAAACAATCGCCGTTCTTTCTTGCGATGCCGCGATTGTTGGGTGCCACGCTTGAAGAGCGGATGAAGGATGGTCGACGGTCCGCAATGAGCGCAGCCCTGTGGACAGCACGCCAAGCGGCCGAGGCACTCGCCGCGTTGCATCAAGCTGGTTGGACGCATGGCGACGTGAAGCCGGGGAATATATTTGTCTCGCCCGAGGGGCACGTCACGCTTATCGATCTTGGTTTCGCTCGTCGATCGGGAGAGGAGGCTTCGGTCGATGAACAGGCGGTTCTCGGCACTCCTCACTATCTGGCCCCCGAGCTGTTGACCTCGACGCACCGTGGCGACATCCGTAGCGATATCTACAGCCTGGGGGTGGTTCTTTTTGAATCCCTCACAGGCGTGCGCCCGCTGGACGGACAATCGATGGCCGAACTGGCTTCCGCGCATCGGCAGCAAGTACCACGAAAGCTGCGCGGTGTGGTGCCCCAAGCAGCACCCAAGGTCGCCGGGTTGATCGAGTCAATGTTGGCGAAGCAACCCTTGCGTCGCCCCCAAACCCCAGCGGAACTGGTCGAGCGGTTGATGTCGCTGGAAATCGACCTGTTCGCCGAACGTCGATCGGCCGCGGGTTAAGCAGCCCGTTGAAAAAGTCGGGTGCCACTGCTGGCTTGCCCAGCAGTGTATTCAGGGGAAGTCGAGGCACTGCTGGGCAAGCCAGCAGTAGCACCCGGTTCTCCTACACAGGTCTTTTTCAACGGGCTGCTAGCCCTTCCACTGAACGCGGCGATAGCTCATGTCCAGCAAGTCCATCGGGTGCAATACCTTCAGGTCGAGTCCTTGCTGGCGAGCCTCTCGGGCGATTTGCAGCAAACAACCCGCGTTGGCTGTTACGACGACTTCTGCTTCGGTCGATTGAACGTTGGCCATCTTACGTCGGGCAAGCCGACCGGCCATTTCTGGTTCGGTCAGGTTATACGTGCCCGCGGCGCCGCAACACATCTCGCTTTCTGGTAGCTCGCACAATTCCAACCCTGGAATGCGGGCCAGCAATCGCCGTGGTGCCTCGCGAATCTGTTGAGCATGGGCCAAATGGCAAGCATCGTGATATGTCGCGCGGAGGTTGATCTCGCCCGGCGGATCAATGATCCCCAACGCGTCGAGAAACTCATTGATATCGCGGACCTTGTTGGCGAACGCTTCGCGCAGCGTGCGACGATCGTCTTGCCAGTGGTGACCGTAATCTTTGAGCATGGCACCGCAGCCGGCAACATTGACGACCACCGCATCGACATCGTCGAGGTTGAAGGCATCAACATTTCCGTCGGCCATTTGCATCGCCGGTTCGGCCGAGCCGGCATGATAGTGAATTGCCCCGCAACAGTTTTGATTTCGAGGCACGACCACATCGCAACCATTCTGCTGGAGCACACGTGCCGTGGCCCAATTGGTCGCGTGAAACATGGCGGAGCCGACACAACCGGTAAAAAGTGCGACGCGGGCACGCCGGGTTCCTATCGCCGGCAAGAGTTCGGGCAACGCGGGTTCGCCCGAAGTGGGAGGCGGCAGCATGGCCACTAGTTGTCGCAACCGAGGCGGCAAGAGCTTG
>CAZNXE010000315.1:0-1937 GCA_964576465.1 uncultured Planctomycetaceae bacterium | reverse complement strand
CGAGCAGGAGCCATCGCCAGTTTCAGGCGGCCAGCGTAGGGAAACAGGCGGAACAGAATCCAGCGGTGAAACCAATCGTTCGACTTCGCGCGCTCCCCGGGCATGTTTTCCATCGCCACGCGAAACGGCTCGATCAGCTTGCCATACTGCACACCGGAAGGACACGCCGTCTCGCAGTTGCGACAATCCAGACACAACTCCAAGTGGCGGCGAATCTCGGGAGTTAAATCGACTCGCTCGTCGGTCACCGCTCGCATGAGATAAATCCGACCACGAGGGCTGTCGTTTTCGTTTCCCAACTCGGCATAGGTCGGACACGAGGCAGTACACAGCCCGCAATGCACGCAATCGAGAAACAACTGGTAATCGATGCCCGCACCCGGGTTAAACTTTATCGGCCCGGCGGCTTGATGCGGCGGGGTCGAAGCCGTCGGCCCATCGGCAAGATGTTGGGGAGAATCGCTCATGAATCAGTTCGCTGAAACCACTTGTATCAAAACACGTTTTAAGGAAATCAGAAAATGAAGCGGCCACGGTTGAGGATGTTCTTCGGGTCGAATTGATCTTTGACCGATCGCATCAAGTTCCAGGAGGGATTCTCGCTGCCCCACACGCACGCGCGGGACAAGCCTTTGGTTGACTCTCCCCCCAGCACGACAACGCTTCCCTGGGCGTCGGCTACCGCCGGGCGGATCTGTTCTTGAAGTTGCTGTCCCCATGACCGATCGTCGGTAGCCGCGGGAAATCTTGCGATCACGATTCCGTTTCCCGCGTGCGACTGGATGTCGACCTGCGGGTCGATGGCGCACAATGCTTCAATTAACGCGATGGTCTTACTTGGCAAGCAACCGCACTTAATGACCAACGACGCGCCGTTGTGTGCGGGAAACTCCGTCAGCCGCGACCACAGCCCTGCGAACTCTTGCCGATCGATTCGACCAAGTGTGCGAACGCCCTGCGCTCGCCATTCCGACTCTAGGCGATCGATGAGCCAGGCGACTTCGACGGCGGTTCCTTCTAGTGCCACCGCCAAACGCCCCGCAGCTCCGGGCTCGACAACCGCCAGAGCGGCATCCTCGCGCCAAGAAGGCCCGTGCAGAATCTCCACTGCCGAGGGAGTGGTTTTTGTTGTGGTAAGGTTTCCCATCAGCCGGCGAGCTTGGTCCCAGTTGTCCAACGGGCAAACGACGAATGCGGCGTCTTGAGGGATCGGCCGCACCTTCAGGGTGATCTGTGTGATGACACCCAGCGTTCCCATCGAGCCGGTGAGTAGTTTGCAGAAATCGTATCCGGCAACGTTCTTGACGACGCGACCGCCACCCTTGAAGGGCGTGCCGCGTCCGTCGACGGCGGAAATGCCAATCACGTAATCGCGAATCGTTCCAAAGCCGAATCGTCGTGGTCCGCTGGCGTTGGTGGCAATCACGCCGCCTAGCGTGGCACGGTCGCTGCCAGGGACATCAATGGGCAACCGCTGCCCGCCGGTCGAGAGTTTCTCGGTCAGTGACGCCATCGTGATGCCGGATTCGACCGTGATCGTCATGTCGCGGACCGGATAATCGACCACGCGATCGAGTGCCGCTAACGACAGTCCGATTCCCGACTCGGTGGCCGGCAGGCCATACTTCAGTGCCGTGCAACCACCCAACGGATACAGCGGCGTTGCATCGGCGTAACAGCGCGCGACGCACTTCGCCAAGTCCTCCTGACTTTCAGGAGTCACCGTTTCTGTCAGAGGCATCGGTTCGTTCGCTGTGCTCACACGTAGGTCGCAGTCGAAGGGCCGTATCGGGTGGAAATGAATCGCTTGGGAAGGTCTGGTTTTTCTTTAGGCGAGCGGCGAATGAGAATATACCAACCCGACGCGTGAGCGAGGGACCAGCCGGTAATACACTGCGTTCCCTCGCTTACGCGTCGGGTTGTGATTGGTACGTTCT
>CAZNXE010000314.1:0-6694 GCA_964576465.1 uncultured Planctomycetaceae bacterium | reverse complement strand
GTAGGAGATATCGAGATGCGACTTTGTCGCTTGAAGCATGCCGGTCGCGATCAGGTTGGGCTGTATGACGAACAGCAGATCGTCTTGGTCACCGCTGCCGCCGAGGCATTTGGCAAGGCAACCGGCACTGCGTTGTCATTGCCTTCTGGCGATGATCTGTTGCCGCTGCTTCCGCCTGGCGGCGAAGCGCTGGCTGCCGTGAAAGAGTTGGCCGCCTGGGTCGCGGACCATGGCGACGAACTGCCTGCGGATGCCGTTGTGGCGACCGACGATGCTCAACTGCTGGTTCCGATTCCACGGCCCAACAAGCTGTTCTTGCTGGCGGGTAACTATGCGGCGCATATCGAGGAAGGTGGCGATCATGCGGCAGAACGGGCCGACACATTCCCTTACGTGTTCATGAAGCCGGCAACGACCACGCTGACGAACCCCGGTCAGCCGGTCGTCGTTCCTAATAACTCGCCTGATACGATCGACTGGGAGTTGGAATTGGCCGTCGTGATCGGTCGCCATGCGAAACGCGTCTCCGAGGATGAAGCACTCGAGTACGTTGCCGGATATACAGTGATCAACGACATCTCGAATCGCCGCTTTCGTCCCAATCCTGGTCGAAAAGAACGATCGCGAGACGGTTTCTTCGACTGGCTGCACGGCAAGTGGTTCGATAGCTTCTGCCCTTGTGGGCCATGTATCACGACCGCCGATGCGATTATCGATCCGCAGGCTCTGTCGATGCGGTTGACGCTGAACGATGCGTTACGTCAGGATGCAAATACGGCGCAGCAGGTGTTTCCGGTGGCGGCGGTGATCGAGTTCCTGTCGAACATCTGCACGCTTGAGCCGGGTGATATCATTTCCACAGGCACCCCCGCCGGTGTGGGAAACACCACGGGCACCTTCCTGAAAGCGGGCGACGAACTGCGGGCAACCGTCGAACAAATCGGAACGCTGGTGTCGCCGATCGTGAATGAGTAGCTGAGAATACCCAGCGGTGTGGCACAAAGAACCGTGGCGAGTCGATGAGGTTGCGTCTTCCCGCTAGTATGAATGTCGATGATTTCTCCCCACTCGTTTTCTGACATCTTCGCTCGCCGGGAGCCTCTCCACGGCAAGGTTCCCCTGCCGCTGTTGATCACCGGCATCGCGGGGGTGTCGGGTTTCAATGCGTTCCACTACTTTCAATCGCGCTATCCTGGTCAGGTCGTTGGAATTCGCCAGCGCGATAACTGGCGGCTCGATGGCGAGGGTATGGTCGCCTGCGATGCTGAAGACTACGACGGGCTGTGCAAGCTATTCGACGAGCACCAATTTGCCGCCGTGCTCAACTGCGCGGGAAACTGCGCGCTGAAGTCGTGCGAGCTTGATCCCGCCATGGCATGGCGAATCAATGTCGAGGGGGTCCGCAACTTATTGCGGGTCGTCGGCAAACGGCCAGTGCGAATTGTTCATCTGTCGATCGACCTGGTTTTCTCGGGCACGGGAACGGGCGGTCATGTGGAGCACGACCCGACGGACCCCGTGACGGTTTACGGCAAGACCATGGTTGCCGCCGAGCGGCTCATGTTCGAGCAATCGCCAGCGGCAAGTATTCTGCGAATCTCACTGCCGATGGGAGTCAGCTTCAATGGCCACGCGGGAGCCATCGACTGGATTCAGTCGCGATTCAAAAAGAACCGGCCCGCGACGCTCTATTTCGATGAGATTCGTACGCCAACCTATACCGACTGCATGAACGAGCTTTGTGAGACAATGTTGGCCAACACGCTGCCCGGGCTGTTTCACTCCGGCGGTCCACAGGCGTTGAGTCTCTATCAAATTGCACAGATTGTGAATCGCGTCGGGGGCTACGATCCCGAACTGCTGACGGGCATTCCACGAATCGAGGCTGGTCCCATTCCACCGCGTGCCGGCAACGTGGCGATGGATTCGAGCAAGCTAGCAAACGCTCTCGGGCATCAACCGTTTGACCCTTGGCCCTACGCACCGCATCTCATGCCAAGCGACGACGCCTGGCACTTCGACCGCCCGACGAACGAACCCGCATCGCCAGAGTTTTTGCGAGACGTGCTCTATCGCAATCCCACGCGAGTTCAGCGGTAGGACGTCACTCGATGGCGCTCGCTGGTGGAATAAATATTTGCCGTTGTTCAGCAGGCCGGTAAACTGGAGGAGATGCTCAACTGTTTGTCGGGCGGCTACGAGAGCCAAGTCACCAGTGTAACCGCCCAACTGACGGAGCATTAAGTTCGACTTCTCCCCTTTTTCTCGTGCGAACTAACTCACTTTACTTACCATTGAGGAAACGTTCTTTTGTTCAATTTCGGTCGATCGAAAACCATAAATGCTGATTCAGACTATCCTTTTAGGGTCTGCTTAGAGTTCACGAACAGCCGCAATAACATCATGACGGTTTGGCTAGAACCTTGGGCAGAGAGTCTAGAGCTAAATCCAAAGGAGAGCATTGAGATTGTCTGTCTAGCAAGAGAGATTGGTACGATACCTATTGACTTTCATGACAATACTATTCTGGTATGGGGCATGCCTGCCTCTAAAATGTTTGTCATGCGCGACGGCAAGACGATTTGGAAGTGCCATCAGGCTATGCCGTAGTCTTGCTCTGTCGAAAGCTTCTGGACTGCTCTGACCAGCAAAGGTGAGGCCTTGTCGACCAAACGTGATTCATCTCCTGGAATCGACCCGGAAATCACGGCATCGTCCAGTTGATCTTGCTTCGATTGTCCGATTCTGATAGCACTCGCGGCCCCTCAATCGCGTGCTGTGTTAGTAAAGCGGAACCCTCTTGGCGGCGAATCGTGAATCAACAGCCTCCTGAACAACTTGTCTCGCTGCTCGGGCGGCTTCACTTAGCCAATCGTGCTCAGCTATTGAGTGTGCAACGGCAAGTGAGTCGTTTGGCGCGGAACTTACCTCAGTTTGAATCGGTGTGGGTCGACGCGCTTGCCCACGCGCGGATTATTACGCCTTTCCAGGCGGCGGAAATTAATGCCGGTCGAGGGCAGGCACTCGCCGTCGGGCCATTCTTGCTTGAGAAACCGTTGGAGAGTTCCCCTTGGACGCAAGTATATAGTGCCATCGATACGAGAACGCGACAACGGGTACGGTTGACGCGAGCACCTTGTCCGCCGCAACGTCTCGACGAGCGAATGGCCTTATTACAAGACATCGTCCAGCGGGCCGCCGGAATCGAGAACGAGCACGTTGTCTTACCGCGTCATTGTGGCGCTCACGAGAACTGGCTATGGGTGGCATCGGACCACGTTGAAGCAACAACCGCGCTTGCATGGACGGTTCATCATGGGCGGTTTCCGGCAGAGATGGTGTTGGAGATCGCGCGGCAGATGGCCGAAGGTCTGGCGGACTTGGAAGCCGCGGGGCTCATTCACGGCGACGTTGCGGCCCAATCGTTGCTGATATCGAAAAGTGGAAAAGCGATTCTGATCGACTCTCTGCTCCGTGGCGTCGCTCGACCCGAGGAAGGCTATGCCCACGCCGACGCGCCCCCCGAGGCGTACGACTACTTGGCGCCGGAGCGCATTGCCAACGGATCACCGCCGGATGTGGGCAGCGACTTGTACGCATGCGGTTGTCTGTGGTGGCATCTGCTGGCCGGTCGACCACCGCTGGCCGGAGGAAACCGGCTGGCAAAGTTGCAATCGGCGCAAGCTCCGCGGATTGGCGACATTTGTCTACTCTCGCCCGAAACGCCACAACCACTGGCCAGCGCGATCGCGGGTTGTCTTCGAATCCAGCCGCACCATCGGCCCGAGTCGTTCGCGCGGCTGGCTTCGTTGTTAGGGCCATCGACCAAGCGAGACACTGCGTCTCTAGCAGGACTGATTCGCGGCGACGGACCGCAGCGGTTGCGATTGCGAACCACGGCTGCCACCGCCCGACACTCGCGATGGACATCGGTATGGATGGCCGCATCGGCCGGCTGCGTTGCATCGCTGGCCATTACGCTGTGGCCACAGTGGAGCCAACAGCTCCCGTGGCAAACGGCGCGAACTGTCGAGGCAGCGGCAATTACAGCAACCGATACCGTCGACACCAAAGACCGTGGTACGCAGCATACGGCCATCAACCCTAACGGTGAGACATTCCCTCTGGACGAAACTCCTTCAACGTCCACGCCACCCGATGCGACACATCATGTGCGACAAGGATCGCAGCAATCGGTGCAGGCACCGAACACGGCCCTTTACCACATGGATGCTGACGGATCCCTTGTCCTAACGGCCGACCGTCCGATCCATCTCGAGCGGCTTTCACTATCGCCGGGACAAATTGTCACCGGGCAACCGGGAACCCGACCCCAGGTGGTTGTGCCGGCCGATGGTTTATCGATTGACGTCGACGGAGTGCGGTTTCGTGGCATCGATTTCATCGCGAACCCGCCGCGCGAGCGTTCGACGGGGACCATGATCCGTCTAAATGCCGAACAGGCCGAGTTCGTCGCGTGCAGCTTTCGAGGAGTCAACGGCGGTGCCACGGTGGCCATCGATTGGAAATTGGTCACCGATAGCTCCACGATCGACTTGCCAACGGGGCACATCACTTTACACCACTGCATCTTTGAAAACGTCGCAGTGGGCGTTCACTGCTCCAGCCAAGCGGCGCTCTCTTTGTCGATCATCAACACATTGCACTTGGGCTGGGGACCGCTGATCGCGCTGGATGATCTACCCCGGGCCGATGCCCCGATCTCGGTGTTTGCCGATCGGCTAACGCTACGGAATGCCGAGTCGTTTTTGGAGTGTCACGTGAACTCCGATATCTCGACTGCGGCGCCAATCACGATCGAAGCCGTGCAGAGCATCTTCGCCCAACGGGCAGGAAACCCCTTGGTCGTGTTTGTAGGGCCGAAACCGAAGGAAGATCCTTGGCACATGGTGCAATGGAGTGGACAGGGAACCGTGCTCGATTCGCCTCTGCCGTTGGTCGGATGGCGATCGGAAACGGGCGAAGTTACGGCTGCCGACGAAACACGACTCAACGTATCGGGGGTCGTACGGGGAAGCGTCGAATTCGCCGGACCCGCATCACGTGGCCCCGTGGGATCGAGAGTCGTGGGCTGGAACGCCCCGTTGCGGTCGCCCGACGCACCCGGATTCGATCCTACACCGCTGGTGCCCCGCCACGGTCGATGAGAACCTGCACCAGCAATTGCGCCTTTCTTTACACCAGGATTGTAGGCTTTTCGATTTGACCATTTGGAAAACGTGGCCTAGCTTTTTCATAGGGCTTGATTTGTTTTCCACGGGCCGGATGAGGCATTCCGGCGAGGTGGCTGTTATGATGCGATCAATTTTACGATTCATCCACGAAGATGACGCAGCCACGGCGGTTGAGTATGCCGTGATGCTGGGTCTCATACTACTCTCCGCGTTCGCGGCGATCAGCGTTCTAGGTTCCGAAACCAGCAGCTTGTGGGGCGATATCGATACCGACCTGCAAGGTTCTGGTTTAGGCAACTAGCGGTCCGTCGAAAAAGTCGGGTGCCACTGCTGGCTTGTCCAGCAGTGCCTCGATTTCCCCTGAATACACTGCTGGGCAAGCCAGCAGTGGCACCCGGTTCTCCAACACAAGTCTTTTTCAACAGGCAACTAGCGGTCTTCGATCCGAGTAACTCTCGCGCTGGCTATCGTTTTCGATCGCTTCATCTGCCCTGCATCGAAACGAATTGCTGCATGAATCGTTAGCTGGTTGATCCTTCGCGACGGAGTTGGTCGTAGAGCAACAAGCCAACCAAGGTTTTCGCGTCTTTGATCTCGCCGCGACGAACCATTTCCATGGCTTGCGGCCAAGAAACCTCAAACCGTTGGATTTGCTCACCGGCTTCCAACTGTTGATCACCGGGGGTCAAACCCGTGGCGACGAACAAGTACATCTGTTCGGTCAGGATTCCAGGTGAGGCGTAAAACGTATGGAGCGGTTCGATCCGTTCCGCACGGTAGCCGGTCTCTTCGATCAATTCACGATGGGCCGTTTCCGCGGGCTTCTCTCCGCTCTCCAGTGTGCCGGCGGGTAGTTCGATCAACGTCTCTTCAACGGCGTAGCGATAGTTGCGGATCAAACACAGCCGCCCGTCTGCTAGCAGTGGAAGAATGACCACGGCGCCGGCATGTTCGACCGTTTCGCGGACAACAGACTGTCCCGAGGGGGTGTCATGGGTTTGACGCACGACCCGAAATCGTTTGGTGTCCAGGAGAACTTCGGTATCTTTCATGAAAGGCGATTCCGGTTAAATTGCTCGGGTGGCATGACGTTGATAAAATACTCTTAGTTTGTCCGTTTCCCAAGCGGCGCGGGAGGTTGTCCTCGCCGAGCCTGAGTTGTCTTCCCGCCATGCGTGATGTTCTGAGTTGGAGTTTGCCGCTTGGACGCTGGTTGGGCGTTCATGTGCGTTTGCACATTCTGTTCCTGCTGTTTGCGGTTTTCGCAATTGCCGCTTGCCTCCAAAGTTCTGACAGAGATCTGCTCGGCTACGGTATCGCCGCACTCGTGATTCTGTTCGGCAGTGTCGTTCTGCACGAAGCCGCTCATTGGTTCACGGCAAGATCGATGGCCGCGCGCGTAGATCGGGTCGTACTATGGCCACTGGGGGGCTTGGAGTACCTCAATCCAACGCATGACCCACGACGCGAAATGTTGATGGGAATGTCAGGCCCATTCG
>CAZNXE010000313.1:4043-6751 GCA_964576465.1 uncultured Planctomycetaceae bacterium | reverse complement strand
TGCGAGGCGTGCTGCGGTACAATTGAGTCGAGCCTTGGTTCAATCCGTGCCTAACGATGGACGATTACAGTGGCAAGGTCATAAGAAGAGTTTGGATGAGGAACAAGCCAGGAATCCGGGTTCTCTCGCAAGACAGAATCGTCCCCGAGGCATCTTGTCGCTTCGCGACCCAGCCGAACGGCTGGGCCACCCGACCCCCAAACCGCTAGCAAACTTGTGTAGATACCGATGGGCGGAGCCAGTGGCACCCTTTTTCAACAGCCTGATAACAAGGCTAGATATAGGTGGCGCGATTGTCCACTGCCAGGGCCGCTTCTTTGATACATTCGGCCAGGGTTGGGTGGGCGTGACTTGCGCGGCCCAGGTCTTCGGAACTGGCGCCGAATTCGATGGCCACGGCGGCTTCGGCGATGAGGTCGCCCGCGTGGTGCCCGATGATGTGGACTCCCAAGATGCGGTCGGTGTCGGCGTCGGCAAGCACCTTGATTCGCCCCGTGGTTTGCCCCAACACGACGGCGCGACCGTTGGCCATGTAGGGGAACACGCCTTTTCGATAGTTCACACCCTGTTGCGTCAGTTCTTCTTCCGTCTTGCCGACCGCCGCCACTTCGGGTTCGGTGTACACGACACTTGGAATCGCGTCGTAGTTCACATGGCCGTATCCCGTGACGAGCAACTCGATGGCGGCCACACCTTCTTCTTGTGCTTTATGGGCAAGCATCGGACCTCGAATGCAATCGCCGATCGCCAGAATGCCTGGGGCGGCGGTTCGGAAGCCCTCGTCGATGGGGATTCGCCCCCGTTCGTCGGGCTGAATTCCAACAGCTTGTAGCCCCAGACCGTCGGTGCAAGGACGGCGACCAACGCAGACTAACACGCGGTCGGCCTCAATCGGTTCGGCCCCATCGCACTCGACAATGCAGCGTTGGCCATCGGTTCGGGCCGCAACGACACGGCTGCCAAGCTGAAAGATGATGCCCTGCTTCGCGAACACCTTTTGTGCTTCGGCAGCCAGTTCCGCATCCATTTCTGGCAGCACGCGGTCCAGATATTCAAGAACAATGACTTCCGCGCCGAGCCGTCGCCAGACGGAACCCAACTCCAACCCGATCGCGCCTGCCCCGATCACAATCAACCGCCGGGGAACCTCCGGATAACTCAGCGCCTCGGTGCTGCTTCCGATGCGGTCGCCGTCCATCTCGACACCGCGGAGCGTTGCCACCTCGGAACCGGTGGCGATGAGGATTGTCTTGGCCGAAACCGGCACATCGCCTTCCGCGGTAGTTACGACAACCCGACCGGGACCATCGATTCTGCCGTGGCCAAAAAACCGGGTGATCTTGTTCTTTTTTAACAGGTGCGCGATACCGCCGGCGAGCGTTTTGACCGCGTTTTGCTTGCGATTCATCATCGCGACAAGGTCGAGGCGCACGTCAGAAGTGATCACGCCATGGCCTGCCATCTCATGACCGGCTGCCTCGAAATGATGGCTTGATTCGAGCAGCGCCTTGCTGGGAATACAGCCCACGCGGAGGCACGTGCCGCCAAGCGATGCCTCGCGTTCGATACAGCCCACGTTCAGGCCAAGCTGAGCCGCGCGAATGGCCGCCGTATAGCCGCCAGGACCACCGCCAATAACAACCAAGTCGAGAACTTGTTCGGCCATGGGGTCTTCCGTAACCTTGGGGGAACCTTGCAGGAGACTGCGCTGGAAAATAGGTCGCCAGTTCTCTTCGTTACACTTCCAGCAAGATGCGGGCCGGATCTTCGATGATCTTTTTGATGTGTCTCAGGAACGTGACGGCTTCACGGCCATCCACGATGCGGTGATCGTAAGTTAAGGCCAAGTTCATGATGGGGAGAATGACAACCTGACCATCGACGGCCATGGGGCGGTCTTGAATGGCGTGTAGCCCCAGAATGCCACTTTGGGGCGGATTGATGATCGGCGTCGAGAGCATGGAGCCATACACACCGCCGTTGCTAATGGTGAACGTCCCACCGCGAAGCTCATCCATGTCAATGCGATTCTCCCGAGCGCGTGTCGCGAAATCGTTGATGGCAACCTCGACATCCGCGAAACTCATCCGCTCGGTGTTTCGCAGCACGGGCACCACCAACCCCTTGCCACTGCCGACGGCGATTCCAACATCGTAGTAGTCGTGGTACAGGATGTTCTGGTCTTGAACCTGGGCATTGATTTGGGGATAGGCCTTCAGGGCATCGACGACCGCCTTGACGAAGAACGACATGAACCCCAACTTGACGTTGTGCTTTTCGAGGAAGGCGTCGCGATATCGTTTCCGCATCGCGATCACTTCGGTCATGTCGACCTCGTTGAAGGTTGTCAGCAAGGCGGCGGTCTGTTGAGCCTCGACAAGCCGCTGGGCAATGAAGCGTCGAATCGGGCTCATCGGAACAAGCCGCTGATTTCGATGACCCGCCTCGATGGGGGCGGGCGTTGGTGCGGCAGTCGCGGCGGCGCGAGGCGGTGGAGCAACGGGTTGCTGCGCGACGGGCGCGGGAGCCGGCGGCGGTGCAAGATGACGCTGTACGTCTTCCTTCAGAATGCGCCCGCCGGGGCCCGTTGGAGAGACTTGATCTGGAGCAATATTTTGTTGCGCCATCATCCGCTGGGCGGCTGGCATTACGAACGATTGAGCTGTTCCAGAGTCCGCCGGTGCCGGCACTGCGGGGGTTGGCGGAAC
>CAZNXE010000313.1:0-4029 GCA_964576465.1 uncultured Planctomycetaceae bacterium | reverse complement strand
GGCCACAGGCGTTGGGGCCGCGCCTTGCCCGGGAGATTGTGGTGGCGGAGTCTGTTCCGATGGAATGCCTCCGGCGGCTGCCGCATGGGCCACCGCCGCGTTGGGTGCCGCGCCGTTTGGCGATGATGAGCTGGGCGCGGTCACTTGGTCATCCAGATAGCCAATCACCTCGTCGGGAGCGGCCATCTCGCCAGCGTGTTTTAAGATCTGCTTGATCTGTCCCGTGGTGGGGGCCGGTAACTCAACCGTTGCCTTTTCTGACTCGATCTCAACCAGGGCCTCGTCTCGCTGCACGACGTCGCCTTCCTGCTTGAGCCACTCGCCGATTTGAACTTCGACGATGGACTCGCCAACGCCGGGAACCTTTAGTTCGATTAGCATTGATTTGTCTTTCAGCTTTCAAGAAAAATTCGTGCGGTAGTGGTCGTGCAATCTGCTGGTACCCGATGCCGTCGGTTGGTCACACCTTTGCCGGATCCGAAACGCTTTCACCAAAGGCTTCGCTCAAAATGTGCTCCTGCTCCAACTTGTGGCTGCTGGCCGATCCGGTCGCGGGACTGGCCGATGTTGCCCGGCTGATGCCCGAGAAGGGATGGCGATCGAGCAGCCTCTGGCCGTATCGCACCAAAAGAAAACGCCATGCGCCCATGTTTTCCGGCTCCTCTTGAACCCAGTACACCGGGGTTTCCGCTGGGTAGGGTTCGAGATGTCTTCGCAGGCCCGCGTCATCCAGCGGATAGAGCTGTTCGAGTCGCAAGATGGCGATGTCCGATCGCGCCGATGCTTCGCGACGTTGCTCCAAGTCGTAGTAAATCTTCCCGCTGCACAACAGAATCCGCGTGATATTTCGTTCGGAACTGTCAACATCGCGCAGGATCCGATGAAAACGGCCGCCTGACATATCTTCCAGTGGCGACTGCACTTTCGGATGACGCAGCAGGCTCTTGGGGGTCATCATCACCAGCGGCTTCCGCCAGCGGCGAACCACTTGCCGACGCAAACAATGGAAATACTGTGCCGGCGTCGTGGGATTGACGATCTGCATGTTGTCTTCGGCGGCAAGGCTCAAGAAGCGTTCGAGTCGGGCACTTGAATGCTCGGGGCCCATGCCTTCAAAACCGTGTGGCAACAGAAGAACCAGACCACTCAGTCGCCCCCATTTATCTTCGGCACTCGCAATGAACTGATCGATGATCATCTGTGCCACATTACAGAAATCTCCGAACTGGGCCTCCCAAATCGTCAGGCCGTCTGGGCAATCGAGGCTATAGCCGTATTCAAACCCCAGCACGGCTACTTCCGACAGCGGGCTGTTGACGATCTCGACCGGCGCTTGATCGGGGGTAAGATTGGCCAGCGGCATGTACTCGTTGCCGTTCTCGTAGTCGTGCAACATGGCGTGCCGGTGGCTAAAGGTGCCCCGTTGTGCGTCTTGCCCCGTCATTCGTATGCGGTGGCCTTCGGTTGCCAAGGTGGCCAGCGCCAGGGCCTCGGCGGCAGACCAATCGAGCGGGGTATGGCCTTGGGCCATGTCGGTACGGGTCTTGAGCCATCGAGCGATTTTGCGATGGGGTGTGAATGACGTCGGGAGATGCGTGAGCCGTTCGAGGAGTTGCTCGAGACGGGGTTGGTCGACGAACGTATCGATGTCCTCGGCCTGATGTTCTGGTCCACCATAGTAATGGCTCCACAGCCCACTCTTCACTTCCGGACGGCGAAGATAGTTTTCGCTTCGGGCCACCGACATCTCACCCAGAAGCTGCTCGCGTCGGGCTTCGGAAATCTTGTCGGCCTCTTCGCGCGTGACACCACCAAGTGCCAATAATCGTTCTAAGTAGCCATCGCGCACCGACTGACGATTTTCGATCTCGCGATACATCATCGGCTGCGTAAAAGCCGGCTCATCACCTTCGTTGTGACCATGACGCCGATAGCAGTACATGTCGATCACCACGTCTCGCTTGAATTGCTGGCGGAAACCGAGCGCGAGGTGAATGCACTGGGCCACGGCTTCGGGATCTTCGCCGTTGACGTGAAAAATGGGAACTTGCAGCATTTTGGCCACCGCCGTGGCGTAGGTGTTGGACCGCGACTCTTCGGGATTGGTGGTGAACCCGATCTGGTTGTTCACGATAATGTGCAGGGTGCCGCCGGTGGTGTAGCCGTCCAACTCGCTGAGATTGAGCGATTCGGTGACGACGCCCTCGCCAGCGAATGAGGCATCGCCGTGAATGAGAATCAATAGGCCCCGAATGCGCTGCTTGTCGTGCATGCGGTCTTGCTTGGCTCGCAATCGCCCTTGGGCCACGGGATTGACACATTCCAAGTGGCTGGGATTAAAGCACAGCGAGAGATGGACATTGCGACCGGACGCCGTGGCCCAATCGCTGCTGTAGCCCATGTGATACTTCACATCGCCTCCGCCAATGTGAAGCTCGGGATCTGGATCGTCGAACTCGCGGAAAATTGAGTTGGGGCTCTTGCCCATGATGTTGGCCAGCACGTTGAGCCGACCGCG
This sequence comes from uncultured Planctomycetaceae bacterium, assembly GCA_964576465.1. Lineage (GTDB taxonomy): Bacteria > Planctomycetota > Planctomycetia > Pirellulales > JAEUIK01 > CAZNXE01. The sequence goes on along the minus strand of CAZNXE010000313.1, from coordinate 1,511 downwards.
ATGCGCCATGGCCAGGATGATGCTGTCGACCCCGTTTTCGCCACCCTTTTCAATGGCCATGTCGAGCGCCGGGATGAGCGTCTCGGCACCTTCCAGAGAAAACCGCTTTGCGCCGACATACTTTTTCTGAATGAATTCCTCGAACATCGAGGCGTCGGTCAATCGCGCGAGCACGCGGAGTTGCTCCTGCCGGCTAAGTTCGAGATGGTTGCCTGTGCCCTCCATGCGTTCTTGCAGCCAATGACGCACGTCGAAGTCGTCGATGTGCATGAACTGTACGCCGATCGACCGGCAATACGTACTTTGCAGCCGCTCAACAATGCCCCGCAATGTGCGAACCGAGGCTCCTTCGATGGTGCGTGTTGAAAAGGGCCGATCCATATCGGCCTCGCTCAGCCCATAGAATGCCGGATCAAGCTCTTGTTGCACGGGCCGTGGCCGCCCCAAGGGATCGAGATTTGCAATCATATGACCGCGGACTCGGAACGCCCGCACCATCTGGTCGACCCGATCTTGCAGGGCCGCGATTTGAAGAGAACTGCTCTCAGCAGCGCCGTTGCCAGTGGTCGGGGGAATCTTTCGCGGAGGTTTCGCCACCGGCAGCGGATTTCTAGAGACGGTCGCTTCGCTCTCGGGCTGCACCACAACGTCGGATTGGGCAGCGGCGTCCCCCATGCCGTTCTCCGAAGCAAAGCCGGCAAAATATTGCTGCCAACTTTCAGATACCGAGCCAGGATCGCGAAGATACGCTTCGTACAAGTCTTCGACGAACGCGGCATTGGGAGCGTTCGGCCAAACGTCAGGTGTATTCATGAGGTTCAAGATTTCTGCATTCTGGTGGAGTCAAATCGCAGGGCTGTTGACGTCACGGATCTCGCGTGCAATCGGCGCAAACGCAGAGCGGGCGAGATACTTGTCGACGTCACTGTGAGATTCTTACGTGCTTGGGCGTGCAATCCAAGGCGAATATCACGCGAGAAGGGAAAAGTTCCCGGCAAAGCTGCCCAAACTTCGAGAATTCGACTCGACTGCCAGACTCACAGAGCGCCCACTCAGCCATCTCAAAGATGAATTGGACTGGTTTTCAAGGCGGAAAGCAAATTCCCCTGGCGTCTTTACGCCATCGCTGTAAGGCGTGCGGAAAATAAGAACGTACCAATCACAACCCGACGCGTGAGCGAGGGAACGCAGTACCGGTTGGTCCCTCGCTCACGCGTCCCCTTGGTATATTCTCATTCGCCGCTCGCCTAACGACGGAGTTGACGCAGGACAGCCGCCAACTGAATTCCCTATCTTCTCTATTTGTCGTCAAAACAAAGGTGTCATCAGAAACAAAGGTGTCAGGGAAAGCGCCGGGTTAAACCGGCTTGGGATTGGGACCAAAACACCAATATTAGACCTGTCCCGTTTAGTTAATCCCTTGAACCGCTCCGAGTGCTACCGGCTGGAGCGACCCTTTGCCGGGCGGGATTCGCACCCGCTAGAATCAACAAGCCTTTCACGGCACACTG
>CAZNXE010000312.1:0-6751 GCA_964576465.1 uncultured Planctomycetaceae bacterium | reverse complement strand
TCCGACGTACCGGCGGCACAATGGGCCAGCTACGAAAAAACTCTGAAGAGCCGTCTCAAGTCCGAGATTGGTGACGAAGAGTACGCCTCACTATCCGCCGATCCGGAACAACTCGATCGGGCAATCGAGGCGTTACCCGTGGATGACAAACGTTTGGCCGCCATGATTGTCAAACGCGACGCGTTCGCGCTGGCCCAATCGTTGAAGCCGCTCACCGGGGAGGTGTTCGCCAACGTGATATTCGGGATTGGCGTTGTGGGCATGGCCGTTTCGTCGATCATCATCCTGATGTTGATCAGCGGTTTCGTGATTTGCGAAATGCTGGGCCTGCCGCAGGGTGGCATGACACACCGCCTGGGATGCATGGCCGCCACGGTCGGCGCGCTGGGCCCCTTTGTGTGGCAAGGCAAGACACAGTTCTGGTTGGCCGTGCCGACTTCGGTGTTTGGCATGGCACTGTTACCCATCGCCTACATCACGTTCTTGCTAATGATGAATTCGCGCAGCCTGTTGGGCGACCAGCGGCCACACGGCATGCGGCGCGTTCTGTGGAACGCATGTATGATCGTCGCCACGGCCTTCGCCACAGCAGCCGCCTCGTGGAGCGTATGGAGTTCCGCACGTTGGTTCGGTGTCGCCGGGGTTGCCGTCTTCGTGGCACTGGCTCTGCTCGTTAAGGCGAAACAGGCTGCAAAGGCTTGATGCCTTTCACGCGACGGCTGTCGCCCAAGAACCTTGCAAGACCGTTGCTCCACCCACCGCTCCATCGACTGCAACCGGCGGGCAGATGATCGCCCGACGACGCGTGGTCGCTTGCGGTTGGTCGAACCGTTCCGTCGCGGCTTCCGCTTCGGCATCTAAATATCGGCAGTAGCGAACCAAGGTGTTTGCCTTGCCCGTGGCAACTTTCGTAGACGACTCCACAACACAGATACGTGCGGCGCCTTGGGGCAGGGCCTCGGTCGAGAGCACAACCTCCTGGTCTGGATGATGCGCACGCAGCTCGTGAATCAACTGTGCAACGGTCGAGTGTCCGGTGGTGGACAACGGGTGGCGATGATTTGCGACCATGATTCTATCTCCGATGTTCGTCGCCAAGCAGCGGAACCTCATTTTCCGCCGCCGGTGGCTAAAGGTGTCGTAAGACGGCTCATCCTGGCCGCTCCTGTGAGCTTCTTACCCTTAGAGGCGCAAAACCGGCCCGTTTGCAGCACCTGAACGGAAAAACTTTCTTCTTGAACGATCATCGTGACGGGCGATATTGCGTAACCTGCTGCAACGGCAGGATTTCGGACGACGGTCCGGCTCACGCTTTCTCGCCGACTTCCTCGATCACCTGTTGGCATTCAGGGAGTGAATCGAGCAAAAGCTTGCCGTAGCTCTTGGTCAATACGCGGGGATCGAGGATGACGACTGTGCCGGTGTCGCGGGCCGTGCGAATGAGACGCCCGAAACCCTGTTTGAGCTTCAATGCGGTTTCGGGAAGCTGATAGTCGCGAAAGGGCGTTCCGCCGGCCGCGCGAATCGCTTCCAAACGTGCCTCGAACAGGGGACGGTCGGGAACTGCGAACGGTAGTCTTGTGATGATCACCGTGCGTAAGGCGTCGCCGGGAATGTCGACCCCCTGCCAGAAACTATCTGTTCCCAGCAGCACGCCGCGGGGGTTCTCCTTGAATTGTTCGACCATGCGACTCCGCGGGACGCCGTCGGCTTGAGAGTAGAGTGCGAGGTCGTGTTGCGCAAGCCAAGGTGTGAGCTGCGTTGCCGCGCGGGACAACATTTCGTAGCTGGTGAACAGCGCGAAGGCATGACCATCGCTGCGGGCAATATAACGTCGCAACATCTCGACCACATCGCGCTGAAAGCCATCTTTGTCCTGGCTGGGGTCTGCCATGCCACGGACTAGAATCAGCTTGACCTGACGTTGATAGTCGAACGGGCTGCCCAGGGCGAGCGTGTCAGATTGTGGGAGACCGATTCGCGACTTAAAAAAACCAAAGTCCTGCTTCTTTCCCACCGATAGCGTGGCGCTGGTCATGATGACACTCTTGACGTTGTCAAACAATTCGTTGCGAAGCGCAGGCCCGACGTCGAGCGGCGCCGCGGCTAGAACCGTACGACGTCGACGACCTTGCGTGGATTCAACCCAGTAGACACATTCGTCAAACGACTGTTTGCGCCACGTTTCGATTTCTTCGGCCAGGGCACGCAGCCGGTTGGCGGCGGCCACAAAGTCTTGACGCTGTTCGACAATCTCGATGACTTCAGACTGTTCACGAACCTGTCGCGCCAGTCGCATGAGTGTCGGGCTTAAGCCGTTCTCAACAACGTCCGCTCGGTGAACCCGGCCGTTGCTGCCGCCGGAGTCGTCGCGCCAGTATCCTAGCTCGTCGAAGAAATCGGTGGCTGCATATCGACATTCATCCACCAACCGCTGCAAGTCGACTAGCTTGTTGTGGATCAGCAACCCGCGCTGCGTGCGATCGTTGTACAGGCGATTCAACTGATAGTTGACTTGGCCAGAGGAAACTCGGGCCCCGAGCTGTTCGGCGGCGACCGATTCCAAGTTGTGCGCTTCGTCGAAGATCGCCACGTCGTAGTCGGGCAGAATGCTGGCCCCGTTGCGCCGCAGGGCCAAGTCGCTAAAGAACAAGGCGTGGTTGACGATGAGAATTTGTGCGTGCTGAACACGGCGACGGTCTCGATAGTAGAAGCAGGTTTGATGCGTTGGGCAGTTGCGTCCCATGCAGTTTCCATGGTCGCTGGCCACTTCGTCCCACACTTCGGGCGTGGGGCGGAATTCCAAATCGCTCCGCGATCCGTCGTGGCTATCGTGGGCCCACGACGCGAGATGTTGCAACTCGTCGATGAGTTCGTCCTTGAAAAACAACGACGACGCACGTCGTAGGGCGTTGTCCAACCGACGGCGACTCAAATAGTTGCCACGGCCCTTGACCAACACGGCCGAGAATTCCAGCGGAATGACCGCCGACAACAATGGCAAGTCTTTCCGCATGAGCTGCTCTTGCAAACTGATGGTGTGGGTCGCAATGACCACGCGACGGACCGCGGGCTTGTCGTCGTTGGTCCCAGCGGCGACGGCCAGAATGGCGGGAACCAAATAAGCGAAGCTCTTGCCAACACCCGTTCCTGCCTCGACGATCAAGTGCCGTTGCTGGCTAATAGCCTGACCAACGGCTTCGGCCATTTCGAGCTGCTGGGGACGCAACTCGTAATGATCTAGCCGCGCAGCAACCCGGCCCGTGGGGCCAAGAATATCCGCCGGAGTGAGCATCAATGCAGGTTCTCTCGGGGAAGGAACGATTGCGGCAGCAACGCAGGGATCGGGACGTAAACTTCCTTGATTACGGTGACTTAGCCGACGCCACGACGCCTTCGGTTGGGCTGCTGGCCGTGGCATACAGCCGCTTGGGAATACGGCCCGCCTGATGTGCCAACCGGCCAGACTCCACGGCCGCCCGCATGGCGCGAGCCATGGCCAACGGGTCGGCAGCATGTGCGATGCCGGTGTTCAGCAGGACGCCGTCGACTCCCAATTCCATGGCAATGGTCACATCGCTGGCCGTGCCAACTCCGGCATCGACGATGACCGGATACTCGGGATCGCCTTCCTTGAGATACTCCAGGCAAATCCGAATGTTGTTGGGGTTCAAGATCCCCTGCCCCGACCCAATCGGGCTGCCGGCGGGCATCACACTCGACGCGCCTGCCTCTTTCAGTCGCTTGGCCGTAACGGGGTCGTCGCTGGTGTAGCACAACACGTCGAAACCCTCGTCGACGAGTTGTCGCGTGGCTTCGACGGTTGCCACCGGGTCGGGCAGCAGCGTTCGGGTATCGCCCAAGACTTCGAGCTTCACCCAATCGGCGCCGGGGTTGTCCAACCCGCGAAGGATTTCGCGACCGAGCCGTGCAACGCGAATCGCATCTTCGGCTGAAAAACATCCGGCCGTATTGGGAAGGATTGTGTATCGAGAAAGGTCGACGAAGTCGAGAATGTTCCGCCCACGCTGATCGACAAGCCGCTCGCGACGGACCGCCACGGTAATGCAATCGGCACCGGAGAGTTCGAGCGCTTCGGCCATCTGCTCGTAACTGGCATATTTGCCCGTGCCGACGATCAGCCGGCTGGCCAACTGGTGTCGGCCGATGGTGAGTACGTCTTGTGCCGCTGCTTCGGTACTCATCTGTTTAGCCTCCTCCGACCAGCGTGACCACTTCCAATTGATCGCCATCATGCAAGGGGTGTTCGTGGTGTTTCTCGCGTGGTACGAGTTCCAAGTTGACCTCGACCCCCACGTACCGCGACTCCAACCCTAGTTCGTCGATCATCATCGCGATGGTCATGCCGTCGGCGATCGTTTTCGATTGTCCGTTCAAAATGATCTGCACGGCATCAGCTTTCTCGCGGGGCGAGCATCTCTTGGCATGGTAAGGGGACCGGATCGAACCGCATCATTCTTAGCGGCCACGAATGGCTGTTGTGCGGAACTGCCGAACGTCCAAGGCCACCATCTCTCCTTGATAGGTCTTGCCGGAGTTGATGGTTTGCTTGAGATAGGGCGTCATATAGGCGGCAACCTTTCCGGAAGTTAGCTCGGCCACATAGACCACCGACGTGCTCGGTTGCAGTTGTCCACCTTGGCGGCGGAGGTTCACCACGCCGGTGACCATGAGGTATCGCGGATTTTTTGTCGCGTCGACTTCCAAGTCTTTCAGTACGTTGTACTCGTAGAAGCTATTGAATTTGCCGGTCTGCAAACTCAAGGCCGCAGCCTTCAAATCGCCGGTAAGGAAATCGAGGAAATAAACAGCCTCAATGTCGTTGTCCAACTGTCCGGTGGCAATCGCGAAATTCTCGTAGCGATCGGTTGCCGAGGCGTGAGCGAATTTTGGACCAAAGGGGTTCTCGGCCAGAATTGGGGATGAACTCCCTGAGCCAGCCACATACGCACCAATCGTCAACCCGCCCAACACCGCTCCGACCGCTAGTCCAATCATCAACACGATGACTTGGGATAGGGGAATTCGTTTTCGCAGCATGTTCTACTCCTCGTTCCAGTCGCCAAAGCCCGCCGCTGCCCTAACGTAAGTAGGGGCCTCTCTCTCGTCCCCGTATCGTACTTGGTTCGCAACGCGCTTGCCAGCGGGCGATTTTCCACCGGCAACATGCCCAGCAAGCGGCTGCGAAGGCGGACTTCATGTGATACAAGTAATGGCCTTGGAAGTGCGGGTGGGCGTCCTGCGTCTGTCCGGCCGGTGACTTGTTTTCGTCAGAGATATTACAGGAGTTCCCATCAATGGCCACGAATCCTCCACTCAATCGCAAGCTACGCATGGCCCTCATCGGCGGTGGCCAGGGTTCGTTCATTGGCCGTGTGCATTGCACGGCCGCGGTTCTCGACAATCGGGCTGCACTGGTGGCCGGTGCTTTGTCCTCCGATCCTCAGCGAGCCAAAGCCTCGGCGGCCGATTACGACATTCCGGCAGACCGGGCCTATGGTTCGGTAAGCGAACTGATCGATGCTGAGGGTAAGCTTCCCGAAGACGAACGGATTGACTTCGTCTCGATCGCCACACCGAATTTCACGCATTTCGAGATCGCCAAGCAGGCGGTCGAAGCCGGCTTTAACGTGATGTGCGACAAGCCGATGACGTTCGATCTACAGCAGGCCGAAGCATTGGCCGAAGCCGTCGATCAGTCGGGCGTTGTATTTGCCGTAACACACAACTACACGGGCTACCCGTTGGTGCGTCAGGCCCGAGAGATGGTTCTCTCTGGCGAGCTGGGCGAGATCAACGCCGTGCGTTCAAACTATCTACAGGGCTGGTTGCGCACGAAAATCGAAGACGAAGATCAAAAGCAGGCAGCCTGGCGAACCGACCCGGCGAAGAGTGGAGCTGCCGGCTGCTTCGGCGACATCGGAACGCACGCCTACAACTTGGCACGCTACATGACAGGCCTGTTGCCCACGGAAATCTCATGTCACCTGCGCACTTTCGAGGGGGGGCGTAAGTTGGACGATTACGGACATGCGCTCATTCGATTCGAGAACGGTGCCCTGGGTACCGTGATCGCCTCGCAAATCAGTCACGGCCGCGAGAACGATCTATTCATCGAGATCGACGGCACCAAGGGCTCGTTGCAGTGGCGTCAAGAAGAACCCAACACCTTGGTCTACCGGCGGAATGGACACCCCCACGCTTTGTACACGCGCGACCCGAATGCACCTTATATGAATGAAAGCGGCGCGGCGGCTTGCCGGCTGCCGAGTGGACATCCGGAGGCCTTCTTCGAGGCCTTCGCCAATGTCTACCGTGCAACGTTCGACAACATGGCGTTACGGGCGACCGGCCAAACGTTCGACGCCCGGGACACGATCTATCCCAACGTCAACGACGGCGTCGAAGGCATGTACTTCATCCAGCAATGTGTCGCCAGCAGCAACGACGGCGGGGCTTGGTTGCCACTGCGGCACGAACGTGCCCGAAAGTAGAGCGTCAACTCCCGTCGCGAACGCTCCTGTTTTTGTCAGTTAGACTAAAATAGGCAAGACTGCCTGTGTCTGGGTAGTTCGCTTCGAGGGGGGTTCGCTAGGAACAGACGCTGCATGTCCTCAAGTCAATCTCTCTTTTCGCGTCTTCAACGAAAGCATGGAAGGGCCGCGCTGTTTATTGCCGTGGCTGTTGTCCCCGTAGCGCTCCGGCAACGCGAGATCGAACCGTGGTCATT
>CAZNXE010000311.1:0-6765 GCA_964576465.1 uncultured Planctomycetaceae bacterium | reverse complement strand
GCTTGTGACACGAAACTCACGATCACCCAGCAAGAATGTTAGCGGCAGGTTCTGCTCGACTGAATCGCCTGGTTTCAAGAATTTGTTCGTCGCGGGAAGCCCGATAGGTTGTACCGTGCTATGGTTTTGCAAACGCCAACGACCGTCGTCAAGACGCTCCAACTTGGCATGGCGCCGAGAAAAGGTGTTCTCGCTCGCAGCGGCCACGACCATGCGACTTACACCACCGGATTTGGCGGGCACGATCTCGAATGGACGCGGATCGTCCTCGGACTGCCGCCCGAATTCAATGGGACCTGACACGCCATTCTGGCAAGCCAGTTCACCATTCGGGCCATGGACCACGATGTGGACGACTTCTGAGATCATTCGCCGGCCCCGCTTTGATTCATTGATTCGCGAATCAGCAGGTCTTCGGGCGTGAACCAATACCGATCCCTCATGCCTGCCCACGTCGAGACGCGATGAATTCTAGCATTAGTTCACCATGACAATCTACTAACGCACTTCCCATGTCTCCCAAAGGTGCCAAGCTAGTCGAGTAATCCCATCGAGTCGCCGCGCCAGCAGCACCTCGATCCGACGGCACTCATGCCGGTTTGACGGCGAAGATATGGACGCTTGCCGCGTAGTCGTTCACGTTGTAGTGCTGCATCAGTTCGAGCATTTGCTTTCGTAGTGCGGCCTCGTCGTCTGTCGATGGTTGCGTAGAGCAACAGCCTGTCTCGACGACCGGCAATGCCGAGTCGGCGGGCGCGGGACAGCAAAGGCCGGCTTCGGTGGCGGACTCCTCTTGGAAGTAGGCATTCAGATCGGCGCCGCTGTCGACAAAGTCGACGTCGGCAAACCCCGCGTCGACCAACCCGGCCCGATATTCCTCGATCGGAATCGCCCCTGCAATGCAACCGACGTAGGCCAGCATGTTGCTGCTAACTTCCTCCGGAAGAGACTGCTTGAGGGCGATATCGCTGATCGCTAGCCGACCGCCGGGCTTGAGCACTCGAACGATCTCGCGAAAGACGCTCGCTTTGTCGGTCGCCAGATTGATCACGCAGTTGCTAATCACGCAATCCACGCTGGCGTCGTCCAAGGGCAGGCGGTCGATGGTGGACAGATGAAACTCGACGTTGGCCACCGGCTGACCGTCGTCGGCGGTCGACGCATTGCGACGGGCGAGCGCGATCATTTCCGGGGTCATGTCGATCCCAATGGCCCGGCCCTTGGGCCCGACTTTCGTGGCAGCCAGAAACACGTCGAGCCCACCCCCACTTCCCAAATCGACGACCGTTTCTCCTGGCCGCAAGCTGGCAAATGCCGTGGGATTGCCGCACGAGAGCCCCATATTCGCTTCGGCGGGAATCGAGGCCAGCTCTTGCGAAGAATATCCGAACGCCTCGGCCACGGCGCGAACACTTGCTTGATCGCTCGAAAGGCCCTTGGTGGCGACCGAACCATATTGCGAACGAACAGCCTCTTGAATCTGATCCGACATGACATCAGCCCTCCGGTTTAGAGTGATCTGTTCCCAAAATTCTGAATCTTGCAAGTTGCGGTGCGATGGATGACATCGCCCGATCATCGCCGTGCTTCAAGATCGGCGAGGTCACGAAAACTTGCAGTCCACGTTACACCTTCGTGTGGATGGCCGTCTACCTCGACATAGGGAAACACGAATATATTGAGCGGGCGGCCCTGCTGCGGTGGCACCAGCGTCACGTCGCGCCCGTGGCTGAGCTTCAATTGATTGACGCGGAGCGAGCCGAAATTGTATTGCCGCAGTTCCGGGTGCTTGTCGACTTCCGAGATATCGACCGGGATCCAGCCAGCTTCGCCGGCCCAAAATCTCGCCCAACAATGAAAATGGAGGTGTTTGCTTTCGCTGCGGTTGGTCGGCAGAGGGAATCCGAATTGATGATCGGCCGGAATGCCCGTGGTGCGGCACAAGGCAAGAAACGTCGAATGATAATCGGTGCAGTCGCCCGTCTTACTGTCACACGCCCACAGCACATCTCCGCGACCGGCCCCCTCGGCCTGCCAGTTGTAAGTCATCGTTTCAATCAGATGATCGTAGATCTTCTGGGCAGTCTCAATCGGCTTGTTCTGCTGCAATTCGAGTTCACGAGCAATGTCCGCCACGCGGCCATCAAGGGGGATGAGTGCATTGGGCGCGAGATAGACTGCCAGGTCCGCACTCGGCGCCGTGTACCTGCCGGGCGTCGACGATTTTGCCGCATCGATGATCACCTCGCGCCGGTGGACCCGAAAAACAAGTTCGGCACCCATGGGAAGATCAGGCTCCTCGGACCCGCTGAATCGCTTGTGAAAGATGCGGTTCCCGTAGGCGGGGTCGACTGAGATCTTCCCACCGACGGGTCGTGCAATGTTCACATTCGCAACCGTTTGTCCCTGACAGTCCGAAGGCACGGGCATCCACAGGTCGACATGCTTCGCGCCTGTGGGCACATCGTTGATCTTGCACGAGTAGGTGAACTCGAACTTCCGTTCCTCCTCCGCGCGGGCCGGTGTCGACACGCATGCCCAACAGGCAACTGCCAACAGAACACCAACCAACCGATCGACGCTGTGCATAAGCCGACACTCCTGAGGGAAGACTGAAACTTGGGATGATGTTCAACCAGCAAAGTAGGTCATGCACTTCGTGCGTGACAAGCGAGAGTCGTGCTTTGACACGCAGCGGGGTGCGATGACCTACGAATAGACAGAGAACCAACAGTATAAGCCCTGATTTCTCGTTTGTCGTCCGGGAAGCCAACGCCTGGTGGGTCGTTGCGACTCGATATGTGCCTTGAGAATGGCGAGGGGAAGATGCGGTCGATTCGATCGCCGTGCGGCTGCTACGGCTCTTTGAATTCAGGCAAGGGGAATGCCCGACCGCCGGGGGGACCTGGCTGCGACGGATCGATGACGTAAGCAGTCGGCTGAATGACGCTGGTCCATTGAGTTCTGTAGACCTCGAGTCCTTCTTGGTTCGTGCCGGTGAGCACGACTTGGCTTTGGCACTGGCCTACACTCCAGATCAGTGGCCAATCGGCCGGAATGTCCACGATGAGGGGTTGGGCAAAGCGGATCGGTGTCGGAAAGCCCTCGCGGCGGTAGTGGAAGTCTATTCCCGTGTATGGGTCTTGCGGCAAACGTTCAAAGTACGGGCCGACCAGTTGCCCAAGCGTTTGCGGCAACGTGTTATGTTCTTGTCGCCACGAGGACAACGCCATCAAGATTAGTGTCCCGCGGCGTCGCACCGTATTGCCTGATATATGTCGAATCAGCAAGTCGGGGCCTATGTAGTACACGTTGTAATGGTATGAGCCTAAGAGCCATGTTGATCGCATCAACCGCTTGTGGTGCCCAAACGACGGGCTTGGTGTGTTTAGTATTGAATTGCCCTGCCGTTGCATCCACTCGGCTTCGTTGACGATGTCGAACGTTTCGGCCATGGCAATATTCAGTAACCTCCGGGCGCGCACCAACTCCCACGGGGCCCAGTGCTTGATAAGGACTACTGCGTTAACATCCTGTTCACTAAGACCAAAATTGCTGAGCGAATCGGTATCGGCGGTAAAGACGCGCTGCATGAGGAGATAATCGGCTCTGACGGCGTCCGTCATTGGCGGTCCGTTGCTCGCCAAGTCTTCTAGCTCCGCGATGGCCTTGCGAACTCTTTCGGGTGTCTGACCGGTGGCGGCTGCCCAGCTTGGCAAGTGTTCGTATGCCTCCCGTTCGACCAAGTCGGCGTAAGCGTAGTTACGCCACAACCCGTGGTTGCGCATGTGGTCCGCGAATCGCAACGTGGCTCGATACCGTTCAAAGGCTTCATCCAGATCGCCCTGCGACTGGAGTTTCCTGGCACTTGTGACCAGCAGACGAGATAAACTTCGGCTGGATACCAGGTACGAGGGATAATTGAAATTGCTCCTGCTGGGATCTTCAAACACGCATTCATCTCGGGCGCTGGCCTCAAGGGCCAGGTCGAGGGACTCTTGATTTCGATCGAGCCGACGAAGTTCTTCGGCGCTCAGTCGCGGCGGTTGCCATACCTTGGGATTCGGTTCGTCTCCTTCGGCAACCCAATCGATGGGTTCGAGCAATTGGCAAGCACGCCGATACATGTCGGCGGTGGCCTGTTGGTCGGCGGTGATAGGTTGCGAGAATTCGCTGACCGAGAAGCCCGGGTCTTGCAGCGGAATCTGATAGACGCGATAGAACGGTACGGCAACAAGGATGGCGATCGTGGGAAGGCCCAACGCCAGGGTCACCGGCAACCACGGGCGCCAGCCTTGGCGTTCGAGTAGCCAATGGGGCGTTCGCAACCAAGTGGCAAGCAGTAGTGCGACCGCAATCGGTGCCACGGACCACAGCCAACTGGCGCCGATGAATGCCATGCCAACAGCCCACACGACTAACAGTCCCGCCAGGGCCAAACTACAGACACCAGCCAACAGCCCGCTACGCAGCAACATCGAACAAAGCTGTCCGGCTGAATAAGACAGGACCACGATACCGATCCAGTATCCCAGTGACTGAAATTCCCGCCACTCTCCCTTGGGCTCGAAGACGGATGCAAATCCCAACGTTTGAATCGATAACGCGGCAGCAAACACCACCGCGCCTAAGGCCATCACGGTTGCCAGCCCTACACATTGCCGACTTAGCCACACTAGTCGTGGGGACACCGCATGTTCGGCAAAGAACCGGTAACTCTGCCCTCGCTTATCTGCCAAGAACGTGCAGGCCCCCACCAGTGCGGCAATCACCGTGATGAAGAATGTGACAATCACCCAGAAAGTAATCTGATTGTTTGCGTCGAGGTTTGCGTCGAGCAGGATCAATAACAACAGGATTGAGAGAGCACCAATGGTCACCGTCATGCCATTTGTGTGGCGCCACTGTTGCCACAGAAGTCGACGTAGGCTGGTCTCGCGAAGGGGCTGTTTCGTTTGTGTGGTGGTTCGCGTCTCAACTTGCCGTGACTTGCGGCGAAACCGGAAAGATAAGAAAGACAAGCGGGCACCCAGCAGGGGCCGATCAAACCAATGGCCGGCCAACCAAATATCGACCGCCACCAGAACCGCCAAGGCACCCAGATGTGCCGGTAATGCGTTTAGGTAGAAAGCACTACCCCAAGCGACCGACAGACGGGATGCGCCAGAGAGTAGAGCCAGTAGGAATGCGCTCGCCGAGATTGCCACGGCGGTCAGAATCGCGGCCCGCAACGGGTGTTTCAGCAGCAACGAGAAGAACGTGCCCCAAGCAAACATTTCAAGCGTTACAAGACCCATGGTGCCCCACAATTCAAAATGAACATCAGTCTCCGGGAGACGCCCTCCAGCAAGCAAAGCGGCCGCCAGCCATAGCACCACCATCAGTCCGGCCGTGCTCAAGAGTCCCACGATGACCTTGCCTGCGATCAGCTCTCGTGATGAAGGTGCATGAAGGCAGAGAAACTCGTGTGTCATCTCTTCGCGCTCGGCAGCGAACAGTGCCGCCGTGCAAGCCAGTGCGTATAAGGCCGACATGGTCAGTGCCACGCTGAAAAGTATTTCTACCAGCACGCGTGCTTCGGATGGGGGTGTCTTGGAAAACAGGGACGCCCAAAGCACCAGCAGTTGCATCAACACCGCGATCGCGAACATCGAGATCCAGATGGGCCGCAGCACGCGGTATTCTTTCCACGCCAATCGTCGAAACAAATGAGCGTTCATGACACCAGCGCCCCCTTGACTGTCGGCATGGCGGACACGTGACTGGCACATTGCAGGTAGGCCACGAAAATCTCCTCGAGGGAAACCGGCCGAAGCTCGGCCTCGTGTACCAAGTCGTCTTCGCGGAGACGAGCCAGTTCGCCGTCTGCAAGGCGCCGCACAACCGCTTGCCATTGCCGGCCGCTGTGCCGCTCGGAAAGCACCTCGCCCTCGATTCCTGGCACCGCGGCGGTATCTTGCAGAGTGAGGGTGAGTTGTTGCGTCTGATGCTTGAGTTCATCGAGACGCTCGACAACCACCAGCCGCCCAGCATTGAGGATCGCGACATAGTCGGCCACTCGTTCGACTTCGTTGATCTGGTGACTGGAAAGAACCACCGTGCGGCCGGTTGCCGCCACGTCGACCATGCTCTGGAGAAATTCACGTCGCACCAACGTGTCGAGACCAGAAGTGGGCTCGTCGAGAATGAGCAACTCTGGGTCGTTGGCCATGACCAGTGACAGGGCGACCTTGGCTCGCATTCCCTTGGACAAAGCCTTGATCTTGCGACCCCCAGGCAGCCCGAAGTCGGCGGCAAGTTCGTTGTAGCGGGGCTGAAAGTTAGGGCCGTAGAACCCGGCGGTGAACCAGCCGATTTCGTCCACCGTCATCCAGTCGTATAACGTGGGGCGCTCGGGCAAGTAGCCCACCCGACGGCGGATGTCGTGGCCTTGCTTCGCGCTATTGAGGCCCAACACTTCGCATTTTCCGGTATCGGCCGTTTCTAGCCCCAAGGCAATGCGCAGCGCGGTTGTTTTTCCGGCTCCGTTTTCACCCAGCAGGGCGAAGACCACGCCAGGTGGAATCTCCAGCGTCACCCCGTCCAGCGCGACCTGTGTCCCAAAACACTTTCCAATCGCCTCGAATTTGACCACGCTTTGCATCTCTAGGGCTCCTTTCGCTCGATCGCCGTTAGCTCTTTGTCGACCAACGTCCGCAATTCGCCCAAGTCGAGTCGGCTACGACGGGCTTCATCCAACACTTGCCTCAGGCGATCGCGGATCAA
>CAZNXE010000310.1:0-6779 GCA_964576465.1 uncultured Planctomycetaceae bacterium | reverse complement strand
GGTCGCTCGGCACGATCGGCGTTGGCGTGAGGAGTAAGTGGTAATCGGTGATGTTCGCCGGGGAGTCGGGCTGAATTAGAATTTGGTAGATACCCGGCACCAGTTGCTCATTGAATTGGATGTCGAGCGTGGAACCACTTCCTGCTAAATCTTCTGATGACGCTTGCCGGAGCCCGTCGTCATTGACGTCGGTGAAGAGAAAGATTTCAACTGCTTGCTGAACGCCCTGTAGTTGCACAGTCAAATCGGTGGGGCTTGTGATCTCGAAGGTAATGAAGTCCGCCGGATCGGGATTGCCTAATTCGTCTTCGCCGATTTCGTTCTCGAAGAAGAATTGTGTGTCTAGAACGCCGAAGTTTAGGGCCGTGGCGATGGTTTCGCCGGGGTCGCGGTCTTCGATGGTTGAGAAGGTAATGACTTGGTCTTCGCCGTCCATTGGGTTGCCGGATCGGTCGGTTAGTTCTGAGACGTCGAGCGTGATCTGGAAGTCACCGATGGGCAATTCGGGATAAGTTAGCTGGACTTCGCGGTCGTCGCGGCGAACTTGCACATTCAGAGGGATCAAGGGCGTTCCCGGTGCGCTGAGGTCGACGAGCTGAATGTTGGCGGACGTCAGCGTGGCGATATCCATCGACTCGGAGAAGAGTACGCGGACCGTCTGGTGGCCCTCGAACCGCACCGATCCTTCGCCTGGCAGTACCTTGAGAATCTGTGGCCCGAAGGTGTCTTCGACGACTTCTACTTCAAACGTGCTGGAAGCGATGTTCCCGCCGGTGTCGGTGGCCCTGACTTCGATGGAGAGCGTCGTCGCGGCGCCCGTCAAACTGGGCACGGGAACCGATAGATCGAAGGGGAACGAAACGTCGTTGCGTACCACCGTGCCGTCGATGAGTAACTCGACATTGCGGACTTGGACATCATCCCTAACGCTGACCGGCACGTCGATCGTGGTGCCCTCTTGCACTTGGATGCCAGCGGTCACGGCATCCAGATCAAGCTGATCCACATCGACCGTGAGTTCTGGGGCAATTCCCATTGCGTCGAACGCTTCGTAGTTCACGACCTGGAAGCCGCCTGTTCCGCCCGCCACGAAGGCGATGCCGGCACCAATGGCAAGTGCCTGCGGCGGCGCGGGCAGATCGATGCGGGGAATGTCACGGAATGTCTGGGGATCGCCTGGCACCTCAGGCAGGTCGACAATTTGCAGTAGGGCCGGGTCGCCTGTTTGGCGAAGCGCTTGGCCAACTAGCAGTGCCAAACCTGAACCGTTCAACGCCACATCGGTGCCCGGTGCGCTTTGTACAGGTGCCTGGGTATCGCTGACGAAGGATGGTGCGTCAGGATCGCTAACGTCGATGATCGCAAAGCCGCCAATGCTACTGGTAACCGTGGCGTAGGCGAGGCCATCGCCGACGAACAGATTGCTAACACCATTCGGCAACACCACCGAGCCACGTTGCACCATGTCGAAGCCGCTGATGTCGATCACGCGCAGGGTGCGATTGGCATCGGTCGTGTAGAGAAGTGAGCCTTCGCGTGCGATGTCGCGCAGATCGGAGTTGCCAAGGCCGAGCACCTGGAGAAGTTGGCCCGTGAGAACGTCGTAAGCCCGCAGCGATGAACCAACGGTCGCGTACGCAACACCGTCGGCGATCTCTACGCGGTTGGCGTCGACGTCGATTGTTGAAACTAACATCGGCATCATCTGGTCGGCTACGTCGATGAACTGTAGACCGCCGATGCCCGTGGCGACAACGGCCACATCAAGCCGCCCATCCACGGCAACGTCGGTCGCATCGCCCGGCAAATCGAGCTGACCCAACACGATGGGATTGTTGAATTGCGACGTGTCGACGATCGCCAGCCCATACGACCCAGTCGCCAGAAACGCCGTCTGCCGCTCAGAGTCGAAGATCGACCCTTCAAGAACGACTTCGTTGACCTCGCCGCGGACCAAAGAGCTGTCGAGGCTAGCGACGACGCCGGTCGGGAAGCCTCGGCCACCAAGGGGATCAAGGCCTTGCTGGATTTCAGCAAGGTCGGAGATACCGTCGCCGTCGGTGTCGGCCTGTTCCGGATCCGTACCAAGTACGAACTCGCCAATCTCGCCAATTCCATCACCGTCTCTGTCAAGATCGTCGACGCCGAAGACTCTTATGTCGTCCAGAACGAGTTGCGTATCTTCACCCGTAAATCCGACTGCCGTGCCATACTTGAGTGTGCTAGGGCTGAAGAGCGTTACCTCGTATACGGATTGTCGAGGCAATATAAAACTGAAGTCGCCATCCAGTTCAACTACACCGCTCAGTTCACGCGAGACAGTATCAGTGGGATCGGAGCTTGTAAATCGAGCCCGAAATAAGAAGTCAGCCACCTCTGGCTTGTCATTGGTAGTAACCGCGCCGCTGACTAAGAGACCGGCCATATTGTCCAGCCCAGAAACGGAAGAGGCTGGAATCGCAAAAGATGACACCGTTATGTTCAACTCCGAAGCGCTGGCAGGGAGAGCCGGAACGGCCTCGATGGACATTTCGGTGGAACCGGACCGAATCGCCCCACCCCTTCGTGTGATCTCGTTCGCCACACCCTCGAGTAGTGCCTCCCATGTGCGACTTTGTGCGTTGTAAAGCTCTAGTGTACCAGATACTAAAAAGTCGCGAGCTCGAGAAACCCCACGCGTGAAGAACGTAATGCTACCATCCGGATTCTCTTCAACTCCGAAGCGACGTGCGCCAAATACGACATGATCTCCTTTCTCGGGAGTTTGAATCGTGACGAATGTCCATTGATCAGGAAATTTTTCAGCCAAGACAACTGACGCATTGTCAGCAGGAAAACGAATATCTATGTCGTAGATGTCGCCTACCGCTGGCCCATCCTCAGATCGTCGAGAAAACTCATTCCAAGTGTCGAAATCATTATTATTAACTGTACCATTGAAGTCTTGAAGCAGCTCGTCAACAAAATCCTCCGGTGAAACACCGTCCGGCATTCGCTCCACGGTAATTGAGAACTCATCGTACTTGTAAGCCCCAAAGCCATCGCGAATGTCGTGTTGTATCGCGCCGGCGGCGGCCAATGCATTGATGACCACTTGCGACAACCCACCTCCAGGTGGAATCGCACCGTTGGTGCTTAGGCTTAACAACTGTTCGAATATTTCAGATTCAAAGGGAATAAATAGATCTGGGTCTCGCCTGCTCGATCCAGACGTATTTGTGCCCGGTTGTGCAAAATGCCAACCTGGCGCCTGAATCACACCACCGTCGGACACAATCGCCGTTCCATCTTCACTGACTGTGCCAGTGCCGACGACCTTCCATTCGCCCGCATCGTGATCAAACGAAAAGATCAGGCTTTTCTCACCGGGCGCGAGGCCTTCAGTATTCGGGAAGCTGACATTTGCCGGGATATCGAAATTCGTGGCTCCCGGAACTTGGATCGACACGACCAGTTGAGGATTCAGGTTCTCAGGCAAGGGAGCCGGTAGGTTGGCGGGGTCGACCGGGAGAACAACTGCCTCGGTGGCAGGGTTCCCGGAATCATCGACCGCTGCCTGTGGGGCAAACGTCACTTGCATGGCGGCTGCCAGCGCAGCGATTTCCTCGGACGTCTTCTCGGGGAACATCTCCGCCAGCATTGTCTTAGCGCGAACTATCCCATCGACCCCAAAGCCTACGTCTGTCGACCCGGTTGTGGAGAGCGCCTGCATGTCATCGATTCGGAACTTCGGTAGAAAGATGTCGAAGCCTTTGTCCGCTTGAAGGTCAAGCGTCTCACCTGGGAAGCTCGGAAATGACTTGCCGAGTGTGGGATAGGTAAAGCCAGGGTCGACGTTGACGACGGTCGATCCATCGATCACGACGAAGAACTCGGGCGACGGGACCCCTTCGAGACTGAAGAAGCCAGCGGCGTCTGTTTGAGCTTCGACGGGATCGCCGTTGCCGTCGAGCACATCTTCCAGCCGGATTGTTACGCCTATCAACGGAAAGCCGTTTTCTGAATCGAGGACGGTCCCGGTGACGACCGTGCCTTGAATGATGGTCAGCGGCAGGGTGCGGAAGTCGGCCTGCAAACGGCCGCCGGGCTGGTTGTCGCCATCAGCGTCTAGCATCAAGCCATCGCTGCCGACAATTATGTCGCCGTCAACAATCACGCGTACTTCCGTCGAGGCTGGCAGTGCCGTGTCGTAGAAGTAGAAGACGAAGTCCACAAACTCGGGAGCCGGGTCGCCTTCGCCGGCGCCTTGTCCAGGAAAGCGGATTCGTCCCGGCACCAGTTCGCTGTTAGCAATCACTTGAAACGATTCAGGGGTTATCGACGAGGCGAGCACCGGTTCGTCGAAGCGGACAATCGTTTCGCGCTCGACGTTGACCATTTCTTCGCCAGCCGCCGGCGAAAGCTCTTGGATGCCGGTGGGGTCGGCCACGGTAAAGGCGAAGTCTGAGGGGGAGCCTGCCAGGTTGCCTGCTAAATCTGGAATTGGCTGGGACACACTGAAGACGAACTGCTCGTCCGGCAAGACGTTGTCGAACAGGATGCGAGCCGTGCGATCGCCGAGCTGCTGCACTTCGGTGATGGCAATCGCCTGTCCGTCGTTCGGCCCACCTTGAACCACTAAGCTGTACGTGCCAGCTTGAAAGGCTTCTTCGGCCACGGCTTCGTCAAAGAGCACATCGAATGATGAGAATGTGACACGCTCTACCCCGCTGGGTTCGATATCGAATGTTGGCGAGAGCGTGTCGAGCGTGAACGGAAGACTCAGCGATGTTTTCTGACCGTGTTCGTCGCCTGCCAGGATGCTCAGCACATAGTTGCCGTCAACGAGTTGGCTGCCGAAGATTCCTTCCAAGGCTGCTTGATCGAAGCTGAAGCTGCCGTCTGGTTGTAAACTCCCCAGGACATCAACGAACTGAGCGCTGGTCGGGCCGTCTAGTGCGATTTCAAACCGAGTTAGGGTACTAGCATCGGCAAGAGTTCCTGATACGGCGGCATCGGAGGTGATGCCGTCGCTATTGGTGAGGCCCTGTGGTGCGGTGTCGTTTGCAAGAGCTGCGATGACCTGTGGTCCGTCGAGGTCGAGCTCGCCGGATGGGACACTCAACGCCAGAGAATTGCGTGTCAAGATGAGGTCGTTAATTACAACGCTGCCGCTGCCGTCGATATCGAGCCGGGGCAAGTAGGCGGGGGTTCCAACGGATGTCGACAGTCCGTTGCGGACCTGGATCAGATCGTTGATCACCGTGGTGGTATTACCATCCACATCGCCCGGCAGAGCATCCAATCGCAGATGCAGATCTTGAATATTGCTCTCGGCCTCGGAAGCCGTGGTGACCGTGTCGAAGAGATCGATCACCAGCTTATCTCGGTCGAACGGCGCGGTTAGCGTCCAAGTCGCGGTGAAAGAGACTGAATCGTATTCAAAGCCCGTGGCACCTGGACGAAACGCATAGTCCACACCGGCGACGCCACGAACCGCGAGATCGGACCGATCGACATCAACATCGCGATCAAAACGGATGCTGATCTGGTCGGCTGTCGTCCAAGGCAGGACCTCTGGGCTGTTCTCTTCCCCAACAAGCACTGACAGGGAAGGAACGTCTGGGTTCCAGACTGAGCCGCGTACTTGAGCTTCGACGACTTGAGGGATGCCGAGTGCGTCAATAGCGAGGAGCGCGCGTTCTTCGAGCGGTTGGATGCCGCGCAAAGTTCGACCGAAAGGCCGAAGGCTCTTAGAAGAATTACGCGTCTTAGAAATTTGCCCTAGTTGTCTGCCAATACGTTTGCGAAGCGAGAGCGCAGATGCCACCGGAGATACCCCTTGATGTTGACCGGTATGAGAGCGAGCAGAGCCAAGACTCTAACAATCGGTGCTTGGTGATTCAAGCATCGTTTTGAAGATTACACACAATACTCGATCTTGGAGTTCAATGGCTTGCATATTGCAGTGTGGGATATTTCACACTTACTCGTTTGCAGGGACCATGAATATCACTCGCGAGTGACCCGTTTGTAGCCGACGAGAAGCATCAGACCAAGGAGCGCGAGACAGATGCCGGTGGGTTCTGGAACAGGAGTAACGGTGAGAATTCCACTTGAAAATGCGTCGATAGGAATTGTTTGACCTAAACCGTTTGAGAAAGAAGTTCGCGACGGTGAACTATCGATCGCAATTTCCCAGATGCCGACTGTGCCCAGGTCCGCTTCAAATTCGGCACGGATAAGACCTGCGCCATCGGTGATTGGCGCATCGGCACCAAAAGTGAAGGCGTTAACCGCCAAAATCATTCCGGGCAGTGCTGGACGTGCACTGGTCTGTCCAGGATTCTCGCCCAAAATTGCGTCTGTAGGCTGCCCAAAACCAGTAAATCGGATGCCCGCAGGCGCAATTAGATTGAGTTCGATCTGATATCCGGCTAATCCGTCGCTCGATCCATCGACTTCAAAAAATATGTCAACAAAGCCTGATTCGCCTTCGCGGATCTCTACATCGGGAACTCGAACGATGATGCCAGCCTCAGCCGGGGCAGCAGTAGAGAACGAAATGACGGTCGCTAGGGTTGCAATCGCACTCCAGCGGACCGCCCTATCGAAAAGAGGCTTTGACTGGAAGGGCCCAAAGCTGCTGCCAAATGATCGTTGTTTGCCGTCTTGCATTGATAACTTCTCCTAGTTGACGCTTAGGAAGAAGCCACAAACAGTACGATCACGAACTAGTGCGAGAGGGTCGCTGCCCGAGCCGGGAAGAGCTACGGATGGGTCACAAAACGAACTTGCAG
>CAZNXE010000309.1:0-6842 GCA_964576465.1 uncultured Planctomycetaceae bacterium | reverse complement strand
GTCGAAGGGCCGCACAAAATGACGTGGGCCCCCAGTTCACGAAGCCCCCATATGTTCGATCGGGCTGTGCGGCTGTGTGCGATGTCGCCAACCAAGGCGACGGTCAGCCCGGCGATCTCTCCCCGTACCTCGCGAACCGTCATGATGTCAAGCAAACCCTGAGTCGGGTGTTCGTGCGGCCCATCGCCGGCGTTGATGACGGCACATTCGAGGTTTTGTGCTAACAGGTGTGGCGTGCCGGGAGTGCGGTGGCGGACCACCACAACGTCGGTTCCCATGGCTTCGATGTTCTTGGCCGTATCAATGAAGGTCTCGCCCTTGGAGAGGCTGCTTCCACTGGCCGAAAGATCGAGTGTCAGTCCCTGCAATCGCCGGGCTGCCAGCGAAAAGCTGGCCTTGGTGCGCGTCGAGTCCTCGAAGAACAGGTTCGAGATCGTCTTGCCGGCAAGCAGCGGGGGGAGGTTTCCAGCCGCTTCGACCTCTTTGATCGCTGCCGCCGTGTCCAGAATGGTCAGGATTTCGTCGGCGGAAAGCTCTTCGAGCCCCAGCAGGTGGCGACGAGTCCATGCTTTGGGAATCGTGTCGAAGTCGATCATGGCCGTGCTCATTCCCTGTTCGTCTCCCGCAGTCGGTGGCCGAATCACGGCGGTCCTGTTGCCTTACGAAACAACGATGGATGGCCTGAAGAAGCGTCGAACCGATTCTAGCATTGCCCCTTCCAACTGCAAACCAGCTTCCGCCTGTCTCGCGTGTCAGTTTGTACATTCCTGGCAATTAAGTCGCCAAGGCCGCGCATCCGGTTCCCGCGCGGCGGTTTGTTAGACTGATCGGTATGACCAAGCCCTTGTGTGTCTTCGTTCGGTTGGAACTTGAGCCGGAAAGCCGACCGATCTTTCTAGCGGCCCTGGACGCTGCCCAGCCAGATGTACGGATCAAGCAAGATCAACTGGATGACGCCGGGCCATGGCTGATGATTACCGACCGCCCATTGTTGGAGTCCTCCTCGAACGACACAGAGCCGCGGACGGCGACCGTTGTGATTGCCGTGGACGTTGAACGGCCTGCCGACGTGCAGTTGCCCCGAGATGCGACCGTGCGAGAGATTTCGCTGGCCATAGGGCTATGTGCCGAGATTGCGAGGCTGCGGTTCGCCAGTCACCAACAGTCAATCGCCACCGACGAGATTCGCCGCCTTGCCCAGACCGATCCTCTGACGGACTTGCCGAATCGTCGCGCGTGGGAAGAGAATTTGCAACAGATATTGGAACAAGCCCAACTCTCGGGTCAGTCCTTGAGTTTGGGGGTGGTCGATCTCGACCATTTCAAGCAAGTTAACGATCGCGCAGGGCACCAGATTGGCGATGAGGTGCTGCGCGCGGCCGCAGCCTCATTGCGCGATGCAACCCGGGCGGGCGATCTACTTGCCCGGCTTGGCGGCGACGAGTTCGCCGTCGTTCTCCGTGGCATCGCCCGGGACGCGAGCGATGCCGTATGGGAACGGATCCGAACGGCCTTGGCAGCCGCGACCTGTAAAGTCGTCGGCCATCCGGTAACGTGCAGCATCGGATACGTGTGGCTCACTCCCGACGCATCAGCCGACCAAGAATCGCTCTTAGCCACCGCCGACGCAGCACTTCGCCAAGCCAAACAATCAGGCCGCAATCAAGCCGTGTCCGCTGATGAGTATCCGCCGGAAGCCAAGTAGGGTGACGTCAAGTGGAGCGCGGACGCACCACTTTGTTGTCGTCTTGCCGATCACGGTGCGTCCGCGCTTCGCTTGACGACACCCTACGATGTTGTCCAGGTTCCTTCCTACTGTGCCACGCTCCACCAATCAGGCCGTAATCGGGTAGTGTCCGCTAATGAGTATCCGCCGGAAGCCAAGTAGGGTGCCGTCAAGTGGAGCGCGGACGCACCACGTTGCTGTCGTCTTGCCGATAGCGGTGCGTCCGCGCTCCGCTTGACGTCACCCTACATCTTCGACGTAGTTCCTTCCTACTGTGCCACGCTCCACCGCTTGGAAAACAGCGTTGCCATTGTCGCCAGCAATGTGGCGTTGGCGATGGCATAGAAGAGCATGAAGGCCGCGTAGGCGGACCAGTTTCCGGAGACGGGCTCAAAGCCGATGGCGTTATCGATTGCGAAGTCCAACGGAACCGCGAAGGCCGCCGTGAAGGGGCTGGCAATGGTTGTCTGCATGAGCGCTGAGGCCACCTGGCCGGAATCGGAAAAGGTGGTTGTGAAAAACTGCACGGCAACGGGGCCGGCAAAAAGAACGATCAACACCAGATAGCTCGACATCAGGCTGATCGATGTCTTGCGAAACAGCACTGAGCAAAACAAGGCGATGTTGGCTGTCGTCAGGCAGGTCATCAGAATCAGGGCGATGTAGGCCAGCAGAGAATGCAGCGTCGTCCAGTAGGGGAACACCATCGTGAAAGCCAACAGCAGCGGCCAAATCAGGAAGCTGGTGAGCACCGTTGAGACACGCAGCCCTGAGAAAAGCTTGCCGCTGAGAATCTGCCAAGGGCTGAGCGTCGTGGTGAGCAACAAGTCCAACGTCTGGCGTTCACGCTCGCCGGTTACACTGCCGGCCGAAAACACCGGACCGACGAGTACATTGAACATCACGACGTAAGCGATGTACCACGCGGCCATCTCAGGCCAGATATACAGAAAGATGCCCATCATCGGGATCGCCACCAGCATGCTGACCTGAATGACGACCCGAAGCATGAGCGTGCCTTGGGCGAACAACTCGCTGTGCATCTCTTTGTCGTACATGGGGTTTGCGCCGTCGGGCAACAAATCGGTCCGTTTTGCCGGCGCGAACAGGCGATCGGGAAACTTATCGCGTTGGATGACGAGCCCCACGGCTTCGCGCATCTCGCGCTGTTCGTCGACCACATCCTTGCCTTCGCTGCCCACGTCGGGCGGGTGCAATAGACGGCGCGACGTGATGACAAACAGGGGCACGCAAATCAGCAGCGTCAGCACCGGAAACAGAACGAACGCCAGCCACAGTCGGGCTGAAGCAGGGGCGCTGCCCAACTGATACCAGGTGCTTGCCCCGACAATGGCCAAAGGCAGAATCAACATGTACGACACAACCAACGCGGCGGCGGTGCGATTGAAGAACCCGCTGCACGCCAGGCTGATCATGCCGAAGGTGACCATCGACAGGATCAAGACCACATAGGATGCCAGAAGTTCATAAAACGACGTACCGCCCAACGGCAAACAAAGCATCACAATCGGGAGCGAGCAAAAGATTAACAACGCGAGGTGGCACAGTGAGGCGATCAACTTGCCCAGCAACATCGCCTCGGGTCGCAAGGGGCTGGCTAGCAGCATCTCGTAGGTTTGCCGCTCTTTTTCGCCAGCGATCGAGCCCGCTGCAAAACTTGGTGCCATCAGCGACGCCAGTAGATATTGCCCTAGGAAGAACAGACTCATCAATCGTTGCGATTGGGCAGGATTGGTCACATCAATCCGCTCGGCTGGCCATTGCACGTAGACAACCGCTGAGAGCAACGCCAGATAGGCGAACAACAACACAAACGCCCTGCCCATGCGCAGGTTCACCAGCAGTTCGCGTTGCAGCACCGGGTTGTCGCGGAGGTACATGGTTTTTTTCTCGGTCGAGTGGCATCCGAGGTCGTGGTTGTGATCAAGCCCTTGTATGAGAGGCTGTCGCTACGACACCAAACCTTTCGTCACCATCATGAACACGTCTTCAAGGGTGGGGTCTTTGTCTGCAAATGAGCGGATGCGAACTCCTTCGGCCAACAATCGTTCCAGCAAGTTGGCCAGCACCGTGTCGTCGGCGGCCATTTCGACGGTCAGACGATGATCGACCTGCTGAATGTCGAGCGTCTCGGGCATGCTGCGAACGATTGATAACGCAATGTCGAGCCGCTCGAGTACCTTGATCTCGACGATGCGGTTTCGTTGAATACGGCGATAAACATCGTCGATCGGGCCATGCACCAACAACTGGCCACGTTCGATGATGCCGATCGACGTACAGCAGTCGGCCAGTTCGGTCAGGATGTGGCTCGAAATGAGAATCGTCTTCCCCATCTGGCGAAGCTCTTTGAGCAACGCTTTGACTTCAAGTCTTGCGCGAGGATCGAGACCGCTGGCCGGTTCGTCGAGAATCAGCACCGGCGGATCGTGTACCAGTGTCTTCGCCAGGCAAAGCCGCTGTTTCATTCCGCGCGACAGGCCGTTGACGAAGTCGTCTCGCTTGTGGGTGAGTTCGAGCAGTTCGAGCACATCGTTGATAACGGTCCGTCGCCGTTGACGAGGAATCTGATAGGCAACGGCGAAGAAGTCCAGAAACTCCCAAACCTTCATGCCATCGTACACACCAAAGTTGTCTGGCATATAGCCCACGCTGCGTCGCACGCCCAGTGGATCGCGGGCCACACTGTGCCCGTTCACGGTCCCATCGCCACGGTCGGCCTTGAGTAACGTGGCCAGAAACCGAATCGTTGTGCTCTTTCCAGCACCGTTGGGTCCGATGAAACCAAACATCTCGCCGGCCTCGATCTTGAGATCAAGCCCATCAACGGCAACCAAGTCGCCATACGATTTACAGAACCCGTTAATCTCGATCATTGTCTACCGATGAGGTGTAGGGAGACGAAGTTCATGAAAGTGCCTGCAAGTTCTTGGTTGTTTACAATATCGACGTCAATCAATAGTCACAATCGACTGACCTGATCGCTGCCAATCTTAAGCGTCGGCGACCGCTTCCCTACACCTTCCGCTTGTTGATTGCGTTCTGCTTGCGTGCGACTGGTGCTGTCTCGGCTTGGTTCGTTTAGCGGCTTGTAATTTAGGTGGACGATCACGAGACTTGCCGTGCGGTCTTGATCGCTTTGCGGCGTGATGGTTACGCCCGGCAGTGTCTCATCTAGCAATGCGATGAGCCGGATCTCTTCGGCATCGATGCCGTCCCGCTCGGCCAGATCCATCAGCTTTGTTACGTCAAGTCCATCGGCAGGGGTGTCGAGCGATTTCTGGAACGTGAGACGGGAATTGGTCAGAGGAGAAACGCCGGTTCGATCGCGGTTGTAGGTTTGACATGGCACTGTGACCGTTGCATTCCCGGCGAGTTCTTCGATCCAGCCGAACCGTTTCGGACCGATGATTCCCACGTTTCGGAGGTTCAAGCCCGTGTTGTTTTCGATCCGCCAGGCGGAACCAAGATCGTGGAGTTGTAAGCCGCCTTCACAGGAGAACATCTCTTCGCTGTGCAACATCCCGAGCGAATTCGAGGCTACCGAGAAACCCGACAGCTCGGCAACAGACGTGCGGCGAAGTAGCAAGTTCTGCAACTGCTGCCCCGCAAGTATTTGATCACTCATTGGAAATGGCAGTGCCACGGCGCCGCGGTCGTCGAACGATAGTTCGTAGTTGGTGCCCAGCGACGTATAGAGTGCTGTGTATCGCGTGACATGCGCACGGTCGTAATCGCCTTGGAGTTCGATGATGGCGATTTCTGTTTGAGCCCTGGCGAACCCGATGTTGAGTCGAGCCAGTTTGACGACCGCCACCGAGAAGAGAATGGTGATGACCGGCGCGGCAAGCCATGCCCATTCGATTCGCCCTGCTGCACGAAAGACCGCCCAATTCAGGGGCACCAACACAACCAGATAGATGGCGAGCATCCCCAACACGAAAGACGCGCCAGGCACGTCGATTCCCGCGGCGTCGATGAGAGACTCACGCACGTAGCGCGACGTCCCATTCCACGATTCCCATCCGCCAACGCCAGGATAGAGGTCTGGACTGCCGAGCGGCGCATAAGGTCCAGGGCGATCGTAATTAAAGGCTCCGGAGAGGAGATTTGTTACACGAAAATTGTGGGAGAAGAAGGGCTCTGTATCACGACTAAAGAATCGCAGTTGCGAGTTCAGCGATGGATCGAATGCCCTGTTATATTCTTCCGTGCCGTAACCGCGGGTCCCTTTCGGTGTATAGTCGGCCCAGCGAACCGATGGAAAGCCGAATTCAGATTCAAACACCCGCGGTCCACGGCGAAGAAGCGTGGCGTTGAAGAAGCCATCGAAGTCGGGCCAGGTGATCAGTTCTCGATGCGTGAGCGAGAATGCCGTTGTGACAACACGTCCACGCCCCACACGGCATTCGACAACCGCGGGCAAGTCGCCGATCGTCAACAAGGTGCGCGAATCTTCGCGCGGGACCAGACGCTGCGCCGGCCAATCTTCCTCCGCCACCAATCGCATCGTTCCGGTGGTCCACTCATCGTTCAGGGCTTGGTTTACCTGGGCGACAGGCAAATCGACGACCCCATCTCCATCTGCCGGCAGATAGGGTGCCAAGAAGCTGTTCTTGAGCGTGTCCAGCGTCTGAGGGCCGTTGAGAATGAGTTGGCCACCCCAGTGAATCCAATCAACCAGCGCGGTCTTTTGGTCGGCGGTGAGCACGACGGGATCGACATCGTCCCACAACACGTAGGCAACCGCGGTGGAGGTAAGGAGATGCGTGGGCAACGGAACACTGTTGGTCACGACCGGCGTCATCACGCGATAGTGCGCCTCGTCGCCCAGGGGGAGAAGTAGGTCAATTGGCGGAACGATACTGTCCAGATCGCGGAAGTACCGGAAGCGGTCGGGTTCGAGGGTTAGCACGGTGAAAAAGTATTGATGCGGTGCTAGCCGGACCACCGGGTTCATGCTCTTCAGCGAAACTCGCCCCTTGGTGGATTCGCGAAGCTGGATGCCGAACGTGTATTTCAATTGGCCCGGAGCGAGATAGACCGTTAGTGGGATCGACTTCACTTGCGACTTGGCCAACACCGCCGGGCGCGA
>CAZNXE010000308.1:0-6891 GCA_964576465.1 uncultured Planctomycetaceae bacterium | reverse complement strand
GGTGCTCGTCCGTCCCAACTCGGTGGCCAGCTTGATCCGTTGTGCCTCGCCGCCGGACAAGGTGGTCGATGCTTGACCTAGCGCCAGATATCCTAGACCAACCTCGCTGAGACTTCGTAACATGCGATCGATGGCCGGAAAGTTCTTGAAGAACTCCACGGCGTCTTCGATGCACATGTCGAGCACCTCGGCAATGGTGTGCCCCCGATAGCGAATCTCGAGCGTCTGGCGGCTGAATCTCGCTCCCAAACAGTCGGGACAGGGAACACGTAGGTTGGGCAGAAAACTCATCTCGATCTTCTGCACACCCTGACCCTGACAAGTTTCGCAACGCCCACCCTTCACGTTGAAGCTGAATCGCCCCGCCTTGTATCCTCGCAGCTTGGCATCACGTGTGCCGGCAAACACCGTGCGAATCTCGTCAAACACGCCGCAATACGTGGCGGGGTTACTCCTTGGTGTCCGCCCAATCGGCGATTGATCGATCTCGATCAGCTTGTCGATCAGGCTCACGCCGCGCAAGCTGGTGTGTGGCCCTGGCTTGGGCGTCACCATGCCCAGTTTTCGTGCCACGGCGCGAGCCAGAGTCTCGTTGATCAGCGAACTCTTTCCCGACCCGCTCACGCCCGAAACGCACACCATCGCTCCCAGCGGAAAGCGGGCATCAACATGCTTCAGGTTGTTCGTGGTAACTCCCTCGAGCGTGATCGAGCGACGTCGAGAAGTGCTTCGGCGGCTCTTGGGCGGTTCAATCCTCAAATTCCCCGACAAGAATTGTCCTGTCTTCGAAGTGGAGCATGCTCGAACCTCGTCTGGCGTGCCGGCAACGACGATCTGCCCCCCGTGGCGACCGGCTCCAGGCCCCAGGTCGACAAGATAGTCGGCCTGTTCCATCATGGCTTCGTCATGTTCGACCACCAGCACCGTGTTACCCTGCTGCTGCAACTCTCGAAGCGCACGGATCAATTGATCGTTGTCACGCTGATGCAGGCCGATGGAGGGCTCATCAAGCACATAGCAGACGCCGACCAGCCCCGATCCGATGCTGGCTGCCAGCCGAATACGCTGCGACTCACCCCCGCTCAGCGTAGCCGCCCCGCGATCGAGTGTCAGATAGCCTAGGCCCACCTGCTGCATGAACCGCAACCGTCCGCGAATCTCCGTCAGCAGTGGCTTCGCCACGGGCGCGGATCGCTGTGGCACGTTGATTTCGCCAAACACGATGACCGCTTCATCGACAGGCAGCGCGGTCAATTCGTGGATTGCATGGCCGTCGATACGGACAGCCCTTGCTTCGTCTCGCAGGCGAGCACCTCGGCAAGCGCCACAGACCACTTCGCCACGAAACGAGTCAATCTTCTCCCGCACCGACTCACGCCGAGCCTGTTCATACTCCTCCTCCAAGATGGCCAACACGCCCACGAATTGTCGATCGTCGCCACGCATCAACCGCTCGAATGTCGAAGCTTTCAGTTCCGACAGCGGCGTTTCCCAATCGACACCGGCTTGTTTCAGAAAGGCTGCCAATAGATTCTTCCGCCGCTCGACCGTCTTGCCCGTGCCTCCCTTCCAGGGCGCAATCGCCCCCTGAGCCAACGACAGTTCGCGGTTGGGGACCACAAGATCGGGATCGAATTCGTGACAAACGCCAAGTCCTTCACAAGTCGGGCAAGCCCCATAAGGGCTGTTAAAGCTGAAGCTCCTCGGCTCGATCTCGTCGAAGCTGATCTTGCAATTCGGACACGCATATTCGGTGCTGAACAGTCGATCGCGCCACACCGGGCCATCCGCCTCATTCTGATCTTGATAGCAAATCACGACCGTGCCGCCAGAGTGCTTGACCGCCAGGTGAAGCGATTCTGCCACGCGCGATCGCGCCGTCGGACGGATCACGATTCGATCGACGACCGCTTCGATATCGTGTTTCTTTTGTCGCACCAACTCCGGCAGTTGCTCAATGTCGTGAACTTGCCCGTCAATCCGCACGCGGACAAACCCACTCTTGCGAATCGATGCGAGTGCTTCGCGATGCATCCCTTTACGACCGCGGACGATGGGGGCCAAAATCATCGCCTTGGTCCCCTCGGGCAGCTCGATCAGCTCTTCGAGAATCTGCTCGGCATGCTGCTGCTGAATCGGTTCGCCACAAGCGGGGCAGTGAGGTTGCCCGACGCGCGCCATCAACAGGCGGAGATAGTCGTAAATCTCCGTCACGGTGGCGACCGTGCTGCGGGGATTGTGGCTCCCCGACCGCTGATCGATACAAACCGTCGGCTGTAGCCCTTCGATATGGTCGACATCGGGCCGTTCCAATTGGCTGAGAAACTGCCGAGCATACGTCGAGAGGCTCTCGATGTATTGCCGCTGTCCCTCGGCGTAAATCGTGTCGAAGGCCAGCGAACTCTTTCCCGAACCGCTCAACCCGGTGAGCACAACCATCTTGTCGCGGGGGATGTCGATATCGACGCTCTTGAGGTTATGAACCCGAGCGCCGCGGATGCGTAGCATCTCGTCCTTGGAAGCGATTGCGGCTAATCCCCCACTGCTGGCCTGCTGCTCCCGGCTACTGCTAACACGCGAAGGGATCGATTGATCCAGTGGATTATCCATCGGCAGCTCGACCGCCCTGTAGCTTGCGGGGCCAATATTCTAAATACCGCGAGGCTACCAAAGCTCCCGGCGGCAAGCAACGGACGCGATGTTGGTTCGTTTCTCATCCGGATACTTCATCCCCAGGGCTCAAGAACGTAGACTACGGCCTTGCCAACACGACGCGAAGGGAAATGATCGAGCTTCGTGCCTTGTGACAATCAATTCGAGAACCGATTCACGAACCATCACATAGCGAGGAGATCGCCGATATGGGATCCGAAGTCAGCCGCGAGATTCGACTCCGAGAACATCCCGTGGGCATGCCCACGCCTGAAACTTTTGAATTGGCCGAGGTTCCCATTCCCCAGCCGGGCGAAGGGCAATTTCTAGTGCGAAACATCTGGATGTCGGTCGATCCCTACATGCGCGGCCGCATGATGGGGCTTCGCACCTACGTCGATCCGTTTCAGATTGGGGAACCGCTTAGCGGTGGCTGTATCGGTCAGGTCATGCAGTCGAACCACGGCGACTATGCCGTGGGCGACTATGTGTTGGGAATGCTCGGCTGGCGAGAATTTTGGGTTTCCGACGGCGCGGACGTACGAAAAGTCGACCCTGCGATTGCACCGGTTCAGATGTTCTTGGGAATGTTGGGGATGCCCGGCATGACGGCCTACGCCGGTCTTCTGAAGGTTGGCAAGGTCGCCGAAGGCGAGACCGTGTTTGTCTCGGCGGCGGCAGGTGCCGTGGGCTCGGTGGTTTGTCAGCTTGCGAAGATCAAGGGTTGCCGTGTCGTGGGCAGTGCCGGATCGCAGGAAAAGATCGACTGGTTGCGCGACGAGGCGGGCGTCGACTACGCCTTCAACTACAAGGAAGTCGACAATCTATCGAAGGAACTCGCCACAGCCTGTCCCGAAGGGATCGATGTCTACTTCGAAAACGTCGGCGGAGCGCATCTGGAAGCGGCGCTCGGTCGGATGAACGATTTTGGCCGCATTGTTGTGTGCGGACTCATCGATCAGTACAACTCCCCCACGCCGCCCCCTGGACCGCGGACGTTGGTCAACATCATTCCCAAGCGGTTGCGAATCGAGGGTTTCATCGTGACCGACCACCTCAATATCGCGCCGCAGTTCTTCGGCGACATGGGCCCGTGGATCGCCGAGGGGAAGATCAAGGGGAAGGAAACGGTCGTCCAGGGGATCGAGAACGCACCGCAGGCGTTCTTGGGACTCTTCAAAGGTGACAACATCGGCAAGATGCTCGTGCAGATTGGCCCCGATCCCGTCGTCTAGTCCCACACTTTCGAACCTAAAACATGGAATCGTAAGATGAGCAATGCTGTGCCGCTAAATAAGAGCCTCGAAGACCTTCAGGATATCGTCGACCGAATCGGTTCGACGGAATCACCCGTCGGGATCGACGCCAAACTCACTCACGCAATCATTATCGATTACCTACGTGCTATCGTCTCGCGCATCGAAGCGATCGAGCAACGCTTCGATCAAGAAGATCGCTAGCGGATCAACTAGCTTTGCCGATATCCGCTGTCGGTTTCTTTCTCGGTTTCGTGGCGAGTGATATAATGAAAGGCTGCCGTGCTAGTCCTGTCCGTTTGCTCTTGCCGACAGAAAAGTGAGTGGAACGATGGCCCAAGCGATCGTCGATCCGGCCGAACTTCGCCGTTTTGCCCAGAGCCTGAAGCGATTTAACAACGAGCTGCAACAGCATGGTTCGTCTTTGAATAGTCAACTGAACACATTGGGCAGCACTTGGCGCGATCAGGAACACACCAAGTTCGCGGAGGAATTCGAGCAGCATTTGAAAGTGCTGGCCCGATTCACCGAGGCATCTGACCAGTACATTCCGTATCTGTTGCGCAAAGCGCAGCGGATCGAGGAATATCTCCAGCAACGGTAGGCGTCCGCATGAACAGATCGGCCCATGTGGAATCGATTGACGCCGTGCAGATGTTGCGTGTCGCGCTACCACGATTCCAAGAAGATGCCTCCGACGCGCTGGTGGCGATCGAGCAGGAGATCCACCGATTTTTGGATTGGCTCGAACACGACCAGCTAAAATACTGGATCCATCAGACGCGGCGTGCTAGCGAACAGATTGGCGAAGCCCGGTCGAACCTGGAACGCAAACGGGTGATGACCGTCGGTGGTGAAACGCCGCCTTGCTACGAAGAGAAGCAGGCCCTGGCGCGTGCCAAAGGGCGGTTTCGGTTGGCCGAAGAGAAAGTCGCCGAGGTCCGGCGCATGCGGCGAGAAGTTGACCACGAGGTGTCCGAAGTCCAAGGTCGGCTCGGTTCTCTGGCCGATTCTCTCATGACCGATGTTCCAAAGGCGACGACGGTGCTTGAACACGTGGTGACGTCTCTACGCAAATATGCCGAGATCGGACGTGAAGCAAGCGGCAATTCGACGCCACAAGGGACGGGATCCAAGGGGCCTCCCGACGAGCCTGTCGAGGATGAGAAGTCGGGCGACGCCCGCGGGCAACCTCCTGCAACCCAAGAAGGAGGTGCTACCGATGCGAGCATGTGACCTGGTGACCGGCACCACAAAACTACGGCATGCGTTCCGCTCATTGGAGCGAGTCCGCTCCGAAGCCGAAGAACATTGGAAGGACGAAACGGGGCGTGCCTTTTTCGAGAATCACCTTGGGCCGCTTGAACCAAAGTGCAATGCGGCTTTTGACGCCGTCAGCCACCTGGCACAGGTGTTCGCCAAGATCGAGCAAGCATGCCGCGATGTCTAGCCTGGATTATTCATGAGCGATCTGCTGCGGAGCCCTAAGTCGGCCAGCTGCTGCGTCAAAGAACGACTTGTCTTTGCTCACGTATTCACCAATACGCTGCGCAGCCAAGTCATCCTTTTCCTTGCATCTGACTCGACTTAGTGCTCCTCGCGACGATCTTCATGAATAATCCAGGCTAGAACATGGTCTCTATGATGATGCAGGGTGCCACCCAGCGGATTGAGAAACGCATCGGAATTCTAGCAACGCGTTGAGGCGGAATGAGTCAGCCACTTTCGATCGATCGACAACGCGAGTTGATCTCGGACTTGCAACGGTCGATTGCCGAGCGGGCCGAAGTCGAACAACGCATTGAACAACAGCGCGACGAGGCGCTGCAATCCGAAGTAAATCGCTACCAAGCAGCCGCTGACGAGGTTGTCCATCGATTCCAAAGCGTCAAGTCGGCAACCGAGGCCGAGTATGCAAACGTCCGACGCAAGACCGCATCTCGGTTTGAAACCGATTCGCAGGCCATTGACCGCGAATTTCAAACGGCTCGCGCCCAGGCCATCAATCGTTTGAAGCGGGAGAAAGCAGACGCAAAGCAGCAGCTTCAAGAAGCCCGCTGGGAAGCCGCGACGCTTTACGAGGCGAACAAGCCCCGTCCTAGAAAAGAGCTTGCCGGTGTTAAGGCCAAGTTAACCGCCGTCGCACGTCAAGCCGCCGAACTCCGTGGCATGGGCAGCACGATGCTAAAACAGCGTCGGATGTGGTCGGCCGAATTGGAAGATCCGTCTGTCGCGAGTGCTCCCGAGACAGACCACGGCGAGGAACCCTCGCTAGAGTCGCTTCTGTCGTTAGCCAGCGACCAACTCGAAGTGATTCGAGCCCAGCGACTGCCCAAGTTGTTCGCCGGCGGCTTGCCCTTTGGACTGCTGTTTGTGCTGTGGGTAATCATTGCCGTTCCAGCGGGGGCCGTTTTCGGTTGGGCGAACCTCACCTGGCTGGCCATTAGCGTGGCCACTGCGACCGTCACGGGCGTGGTACTTGGGGTTCTGCTACTTCCTCGTGCTCGCAATCAGGCAGCCGGCGCATTCGTCGGGCTGAATGAGACGATCAACCGCATGGCGGCGGTCGTTCACGAGACAACTGCCCGAGCGGAGAACGACTGCAAGAATCAAGAGGCTGGTATCGTCCTCCGGCGAGATGAGGCCGTGACAGACGCCGAGGCAATCTATGCCCAAGCGAAGTCAACGCTCGGATACCAGCAACAACGCGAAATCCAAAGGGCCACCGACCAGCGGCGGTCGCGAGTCGCCGAAATCGAACTCGCGCGTGAACGCGATCACAACGACGCCGAATCGACGTATCCCCAACTGCTCCAAGAAATTGGCGAACGACGAATCACCGAGGCCCAAGACGTTGAGAACTTGCATCAACAGCGGCTCGAACAGATTCGAGACCACTTTATTGAGCAAGGGGAGCAACTGCGACAGCGATGGCAAGAAGCGATCGCACGGTTTCAATCGGGCGTCGAGTCAATGCACGAGC
>CAZNXE010000307.1:0-6912 GCA_964576465.1 uncultured Planctomycetaceae bacterium | reverse complement strand
GGCGTAGCAAATCGAAGTGGTTCACTCGCTGTGCCGACAGAACCTCCCACCCTACAATTCGTTCATTCCTCGTGAGCGAAGAACTGTCAGTCCGAAGCTCACGAAACTTCAAACCCACCTGCTTCAGCGGGTGGTTGTTCAGTTCCCCCTCTCTAGCCTGACAGTTTCCACCGGGCTTGCCGCAACACGGCGTTAGGCGAGGACTTTAGCCGCTCGTACCAAACGCTTACCAACGACCCATCGTCTAGTTGCACGGTCGACGGGTATCCCAAGTCGCCCGATGTTGCGTCGCCCTGAAGGATGATCGGCTCAGACCATGTCTCGCCATGGTCGTCGCTGATTCGAGCCTGGTTTCCAAGCGGATCGCGACGGTGGCCATAGGTCATCAACAACCGGTCGTCGTGGAGACGGAGCAGGTGGGAAGGAAGCCCCCATACGCCGATCGACCGCGGCTTCGACCAGGTGCGGCCACCGTCGGTCGACTTGCACTGTAGCGTCTCGCCTGCACTGTTACTGTTGTGGTTGCGGATTTGCACGATGATCCGCCCATCGGCTGCTTCCACACCGTGTAACTCGTGGTAGTTCTTCGGGTCATCGCCTTCACGCGGTTCGATGTTGGTCACCCAGTTCCAGCTCGCTCCATCGTCTGTCGATTCACAAACGCCGACCGCGCGGCCTTCTTCCCAAAGCTGAACGCCGGGATAGAGCAATCGACCGCCTGCAAGCTGAATTGGCCCATGGGGACTGTTGACTAAGCTGCTGTAGCGTGCCGACCACGTAACGCCGTCATCGGTCGAACGTACCATCCAACAACCAAGCTCTTGCTGACGCTGCTCTGCCGAGATGCGATTGTGAGCCGCTAGCCACCGTGTGAGTTTCTCCGGCGGAAGCGACTTCGACGGGCTGTCAAGATAGTGTTCCGCGTAGGCGAGCGACGTGAATGTCGTGACGAGAATGGCGCCGGATTTTGTGACGCAGATACCCGCATCACGATCATCAATCGGCCCGTCGAGAACGACTCGCGGAAAAGACCATGACGCGCCACTGTCGCGAGAACGAATCAACTCGACACGGCCGAATGGGCAGACATGAGACTCCCGTCCGCCTGAGCAGACGACGAGCAATTCACCGTCCGCTGTCCGCGCGATCGTCGGCCAGCCGTGGTAGTACGAAGAATGCGTGCTGATCGTCGAGATCGAATCGACTTCGAGCATCGGCGCCGCGCTTGTGCGCTTTGAGAACCCGAACGTGGCACCTACCGCCATCGCACCAGAAGCCTTGAGCATATCGCGTCTTGTTGTGTTCATCACAACTCCTAAGTCAAAAAGTGAGGGGTGGCGGATGGAGCCCTACCCGAAAAATACTTTCTCCGCCGTTTTTCGCAGCATCCAATCGCGATCGGCGTCGGAGGAGCCATCGAGATGATCGCGAATGACTGCAAGAGACTGTTCATAGGTTTGATCGCCGGCGACCTGAAACGGGCAGTCGGTGGCCCACATCAGTCTCTGGGGGCCATAAGCGTCGATGAGCCGCTTGGTGAACGGAATCATATCCTTGTACGGCGGCTTCTTCTTCCCCAGCGCATAGAAGGCCGACAGCTTGACATGCGTATGGGGATGCCGGGCAAGACGAACTAGATTCTGCATGTCCTGTTCGTGAAACTGTCCGTCGATTCCGATGCGGGCGTAGTGATCGATGACGACAGGCGTGTCGGGAAACCTTTGGCACATGCGATCAATCGCCGGCAGCTCTTCGGGATTGACGAGATGGCACATCGCCATGTTCTCCGCGGCACCGCATTGCCACATGGCTTTCATTCCCGCACCATCGAGCCAATGTTCGACCGGCATGTTTCGCGGATAGATACGAAAGCCGCGAACCCCGAGACCCTTCAAGCGACGCATCTCAGCGGCAGGGTCGTCGGCCCCATCGTCGATCACCGCCACGCCCGAGAAGACCCCGGGATGCTTTGCGATGGTGTCGAGCATGTAGCGATTGTCGAATCCGTAGAAGCTCATTTGAATAAGAACAATGCGACGCGCACCACAGGGAGTAGCATGCCGCAACAACTCGCTAGGCTCAAAGCTCGCAGGCTGCATCTGTTCGCGACGATAGCCTGCCGTCAGCGGATACTGCTTGGTGTCCGGCGTCCAGACATGCACATGCGCATCAATAAACCCTTGGTCCTTCGCCCCGTCTTTGGTAACCGGGTCGGCTGCGGGGTGATCGGAAGTTTGATCCATGGGGTTCGCATCCTCGCTCGCTTGAGTCATTCCAGAAAGAGGCCATCGAGCGGCAAGCGACGCCAACAACCCAGTCGACCCGGCACGCATCAGCGCTCGACGCGTAACTCGCCACGGCGGCGAAAACGACGCCAGCGGCCCCTTTTTTCTCTCTTCACGGTGCAACATGGCCCAATGGTCCCCGATCGACGTAGAACAAAATCTCGTGGCTAATCCGCCGCATTGAGCAGCGCAGCCATCATAACCGCCCCGGTTCGGCGGTGGCAGCATCGCGGTCAACATTGCGCACATCCTGCGCAAGTGTATTGCACGCAACAGTTTGACATTGCGTACCCCGATGGGGATGATTGTTGGAGAAGCGGTCGTTTCGTCGGAATCCGCGAAGTCCCGTGGAACTTTCCGTCGCCGCGGTGCGTCGAATCTTGTGATGATAGTCAGGTAGTCGTGAATAACGATTCAAAACTGATCGCCGAAGCTTTGTCAGGCAATTCCGGGGCCTTCGGAATGCTCGTCGAGCGCTATCAAGATCGACTCTACAACACCATGGTTCATGTTGTGGGGTCGGCCGAAGATGCCCGCGATGTCGTACAAGACGCATTCGTGCAAGCCTTTGTGAAGCTGGAGACGTTTCAGCAGTCGGCAGCGTTTTACACCTGGCTGTACCGAATCGCGTTTAACTTGGCGATGAGCCGACTACGGCGAAAGAAACCCACCGTTTCGGTCGAGCAAGTACGAGAATCGACCGGTCTTGACCCTGTTGACCCACACGGAACACCAGACGGCCCGCTTGAGAAAGACGAGCGTGTCGCAATGGTACGAAATGCCATCGCACAGCTAAAGGAAGACCACCGCCGCGTGCTCGTGTTACGCGAGATTGACGGCTACGCATACGACGAGATATCAGAGATTTTGGACTTGCCCGTGGGAACCGTTCGCAGCCGTCTGCATCGGGCACGGATGGAACTCCGAGACCAACTCAAAGACCTTCTTCAAACCGAACTCCAGGATTAACCCAATCAGAAAGATGTTTCGCACCGATACCTTTCGATGAGAAGCGCCCCAGAGACACCCCCCGGTGACTACCATGCTGCCCAGCAGGGTGCGACGTAGAGTTACCTAGCAGCCTGTTAAAAAAGATATGGAGACGCAATTGTTGTGTGCCACTGGCTCCGCCAGTGCAATGGATCAAGACGGATTTAGCAGCAAACGGCACTGGCGGAGCCAGTGGCACCCTTTTTCAACAGGCTGCTAAGCAGATTGCGGGACAGGTTGCGAGGAGTGCAACCGCCACGCCAAAGGACAATGCCCGAAGCGATGAACGACACGCCACGAGAAGAATTGCTCAGCGCGTACCTCGACGAGGAGCTTGCGCCCGAGGAGCATGCCGAAGTCGAGCGAATGCTCGAAGAGAACGCTGCGAGTCGACAATTGCTCGACGAGTTGCGGGCGGTGCGTGCCACGGTGCAATCGCTCCCTCGCGAACGTTTAGAGCCCGACTTTAGCAAGCATGTCCTTCAACTAGCCGAACGAACCATGCTGGCCGGTTCGCCCGCGGTTCAGACTACAAAAGATACGGCCGAAGATCGATCGATGGGATCAAGCGTTGGTCCTCTTCGAGACGCTGAGCATGACTGGCGGAAGCGACTCATCCGCCCGATGGTCTTCGCGGGCCTGGCGATTGCGGCTGCGTTGATGCTGATGTTTCTCCAGGGCGATCAGCTCAACGACCAAGGCACCAGCGGCAACATCGCTCGCGATGAATCTGCCGGCGAGGCTGCTCCGGCCATTGGACCGACTTTAGAATCTCCGGCAAGTGCCACCGACGACACGGTCGAAAGCGCCCCATCATTCGGACAACCGCGAGCCACGATGTCCAAGGGGGGCGGTGGTCGATCGAGGGTTGTGATGGAACCCGAATCGGAGCCGATCGAATCGGCTGCTCCACCGGCTGCGAATAAGCCACGGGACAACTTTCCTGTGGCCAAAGGTGGGGCGGGGGAGAGGACCGTCGGGCGCACCTTCAACTATGCTCGAAGTAAGCAACTTGTTGAGCAGCAGTTGCGGTTCCAATCTGCCGCTGCTCCACCGGTCTATTCGATTCAGTTGGATGTCACTCCTGATGCGGTCCGTAGCCGCACTTTGGACAAGACGCTCCAACGCAACCACATCACATTCGCGTCGAACACACCTGGAGTAGATATCGACGGCGATGGTGTTGTGGTGGAAGAGAAGGACACCCAGGCGATTCCGCCAGTCGACGTCGTGTATGTTGAAATGACGCAGTCTCAGTTGGAGTCGGTGCTGGCCGATATTGCGGACCAACCTGTCTACTTCTCCAATATCATGGTGCCAGCCAATCCTGCATTCGCCGGACAAGCAATGGCACCGGCTGACGGACGTCTCTTGGAAAACCTCCAGAGGCAGAGCACGTTGCCGGTGGCCCCAAGCCCCGACGCAGAGATCGCCGAATCCACGCAATCAACGCCTAGCGATGAAGATGCCCAAGCTGAACAACGCAAGTCACGTATTCCGCCGCCGTCGCGGCAAGGCTTTGCCCAGCGGTTACAACTACCACAGCTTTCCGACTCCTTAAACATGGAGCGGCTGGACCCTACAGGGACTTACGGGGAAGCTGCCGACAAGCCAGCATCGAAGCGGCAAAAGAACGGCAAGTTTTCAGGGAGAGGGCAGGAAGCTGGTGAGGAAAACCAGCGTGATGCCGGAATGCGGGCGCCCGACGCCAACGAACGAGCAGGCGAAGAACAAATGTTCCGTGCCTTATTCATCTTGCGAGTCGTCCCGCCCGCGGTCGAAGCCGCTGATCCCACGGTGGATCCTGCCGCCGAAGAGACCGACGATCGCGATTCGGAAGAGCCGTAGGATACACGGTGATTCGTCGACGCATTTCTGTCGTGATGTCTGGGCGCATTGAGAAGCGAATGGTTGTCCACTTCGGGTAATGCCACTCCATCAGTTCGTTCTGGTCGTGTACCCTGCCTGGAAAATCTGTATTTCACGGCTACACTATGCACAGTGTGTGAGGTGCAACTGAACGTTCTCAACCGCCGCGAGGATCAAGTTTCATGGCCGATGTTAAGATTCAATGCCGCCCCAACGGTCCGTTTCTCGTTGAGGGTTCCGTCGAGATTGTCGATCACAACGGAAATGCCTTCCCGACGAATCCGGACAAACCGCTGATCGCACTGTGTCGCTGTGGTCAATCAGCCAACCGGCCATTTTGCGATGGGGCGCACAGCAAGTGTGGATTCAGTGCCGATGAACAGGCTCCCACGTCTTGATGCATGATCGTGTCGTTTCGTGTCGTCGACAGTTTTTCCACGATGACGACCATGCCATCTCGCGCCCACAACTCGCGTGGATAGCGACGCGAATGGGAATCCGCGCCAAGACGCTGGATTACGCCTTTCCCGTATCGTAAAATCGGCCCTCCGGTAAGAGCGTGCAAGGCTCGATGCCGATCTCAATTCCAAGCTGTGTGGCCGAACCGTCAAACCTGCGATTTTGAATCACTGCGTTGTTGAATCACTCTGAATCATCGCGG
The DNA here is from genome assembly GCA_964576465.1 of uncultured Planctomycetaceae bacterium. GTDB lineage: Bacteria > Planctomycetota > Planctomycetia > Pirellulales > JAEUIK01 > CAZNXE01. The sequence continues at coordinate 1,107 of CAZNXE010000307.1, read as the reverse complement.
TCATCCGGCCAGCACTCGACGTCATCTCAACCAAGACCCCAACCGCAATCAAAGAAGGATCCAATGGCGATGGACGACGCCCCACTCACGCATGAGGCAAAACCGGAAGAAACCTCTTTACCGTACGTGAATCGCTGGAACGGGTTGGTCAGCAAGACCAACTGGGAAAAGGGTCGCATCATTCTCCAGTGGCGCGAATCACTCGTCGCCGTGGGTGCGTCGCCACAAGAATATTCCGACGAAGCATGGTGCGGTTGCGTCGGGGGGAATCTCAGCCGCCAACATGTAGGCCGACTGCGCCGCGTCTGGGAGCGATTCGGACATCAATGCGAGGCATACGAAGGCGTGTTCTGGAGCCATTTCTACGCGGCGTTGGAATGGAACGACTCTGAGATGTGGCTCGAAGGGGTCGCGCAAAACGGTTGGTCGGTTTCCGCCATGTGCCGCAAACGATGGGAAGCGCTCGGTGCGCCAGCCGACAAGAAGCCGCGCGACGAGGACATCGTCTCGACCGAGCTTGACGAAGACTTTTCCGAGCCAGCCGACGGCGACGTGCAGCCGCTGGTCGTCGACGAACATCGCGAAACAATCGGATCCGGCGAATCCATCGAGGAAGATGCGGCCAATTCGTTTGAAGACGAGACCGTTCCAATTTCCGAAGAGACCGCGCCAGAGATGGCACCCGTTGCTCAAGCGTCGCCACCACTGGCCAACTTAGGCGAGTTGCCTGCGGATCTCTTAGAGGCCTTTGAAGATTTCAAGCTCGCGATCGTCCGCCACAAAATGGACGGTTGGCGCGAGGTCAGCCTGGAAGACATCCTCTCGACGCTCGACGCCCTGAAAGAGCTGGCACAAGCCCCTGCGACCGAATAATACGCTGGCTCATCCCGAGCGGGCATACAACTCGGCGTATTCAAGCACCCACAGGTCGATCAACTCGGCGAACGAGTCGGGGTCCGCTTCTTCGAGTCGCTGATAGTGAGGGCGGTTGAACACTTCTTTATTTCGGATCGTGCCCTTGGCGGCCAACTCCAAAACGTGCGCCGACGAGAACGGGCGGATGCCCATCTCCAAGCGACTGAAGAAGTTCGTCCGCTTGCCCTCACC
>CAZNXE010000306.1:0-6919 GCA_964576465.1 uncultured Planctomycetaceae bacterium | reverse complement strand
TCGAGTAATTTTTGTCGGGCTAGTCGGTTGTTGTGCCGTCGCAACACTTGCTAGTGGCCCGTGGGCGGCAGAAGCGGAAGGGCCGGTGTCCGGGTCCGCGCGCATGCCTGTCGTGCGTAGCTCGTCAATCTATCCGACGTCAACGCCCCGACCGGCGGTCGTTGAATTTGTGGCGACGCGGGCTGACTCTGAACCCCACTCACCACTTCAAGGTGCTAGCACCACCGCATCACCGGACAAGACTTTGTCGCTGAATGTCAGCACAACTCCGCCGCTGAATGTCAGCACATCTCCCCCAAGCGGCATTGTTGAGTACATCACGGTGGAAGAACAACCTCGCCAGAGGGTCGCAGCTACCGGTGTGGCAACGATACCTACTCGCGCAGTTAAATCATATCTCGTTCCGCGGCAACCGAAGCAGAACAGGGTGGAGTCACCGGGAGAACGAATCCCGCTCGACCAGTTGATCGCCCTAACACGGGCAGCAGCCATTGCGCACAGTGGAAACGAATCTCCACGAACCGATAGTGCCTTGTTGAGTCATCCCATGGGGCAACACCAGGACGCGCTTCGGCAGCCCGTGGTCGAAGCCACCAGGGGAATGCCTCCGGTGGTACGAAAGCCGACGGTGCGGCCCGAACCAGCGGCGAACGTCGCTTCCCAACAGGCGTCTCGCGAAGAAGACTTGAATCTGGCAGTCGAGACGAACCAGACTCGCGAATTAGAGAAGAGGGAACTGCATGCCGAGCCGGATACGGTGGCTGAATTCCAGAGTCCCCAGGCGCATCAAGTTGCGATCAAGAATCCCGTGGTGAAGGCCACGCAGGCGATTCCCGCGCCTCATCAGCAGCAGCGGAGGCAACACGAAATCGCAGCGGTGCCAACCTCTGAACGAGCAGCACCACTGGTTGCCGAGAAGCCACGGCAACGCGCCAGTGTGCCATCTGAGAAACCATCCACGAATCCAACAAAGGCGATTGCAGCGGTTCCCCAAGCGTCACCACCTGAAAACAATTTTGCGCAGCGTCATGTGCCACGACAAAAAGTTGCACCGCAAGTTGCACCACGACCCAGGCCGACACAACGCGTCGCGCGACAACCATCTGGCGGTGGCAATCGAGGCCGCGCCGCGAGCAGATCGGCCGGCCAAGAGACCATGCCGCCCTTCATCGCGCAAAAGGTCGCACAACACTACCGGTATGGGCAAGATCTGGCGGCACGTGGAGCACTTCATTCGGCACGTAGCGAGTACATGCGTGCCCTGGATGTGGTCGCTCATGCGTTGGACGCGCGCTACAACACGAAGCGACATCGCGAAGCGCTTCGTGAAGGCCTGACCGCTCTACGTGAAGCCGATGATTTAATTCCTCATGTCGACCAGGGCGATGCAGGCTGGTGGCGATCGGTCGCCAAGCATTCAACCCCCATTTTGAAGTCGGCCGACACACATGATATTCATCCGTTTGCCGCGATGCAGAAGTATTGCGAGTTTGCCGGCGAACGACTCATCACCGCGGTCGGGCATGAGCCGTCGGCATCGATGGCGCTGTATGGAATGGCCCGACTCGAACTCCGTATGAATTCACCCAGTGCGGGACAATCGACACTGGCTGGCCCGCGAGCCATCGTTTTGCACCAGGCCGCGCTCAGTGCAAATACGAATAACTTTGAAGCCGCCAACGAACTGGGGGTGCTGTTCGCACGTTACGGTCAGCTCGAACAGGCCAGGGTCTCATTCTTGCACAGCGTCCGCATCTCGCCGCAGCCAGAGACATGGCAGAATCTGGCGAAGGTTTCGCATTTGCTAGGCGACTATGAAACAGCTAACGCCGCCAAACACCAACAACTGTGGTTGGTGAAACACCGGGCCACCTTGCCCCAAGGGGCCCATGCAACCGGGGGCCAAAAGCCGATGAGCGTCAAGCTTGTCGACCCCATCACGTTCGACAACATTCCCTCCGTCGACCACGCCATCGGTCCCGCCACTCCGCGCAATCTTGGGAATGGTCAACCCTCAATGTCACGTAGTCAAATCGATGTGGAACGGCCACCTGAGAAGAAGCGGAGCATTGCGAGGGTATTCAAGACATTGAAGTAACCGAAGATCGACGCATTGTGAGGCAGAGATCGCATGCCGATCATTTCTTGGTGTTCACAAGAGTTCCAACCGAATAGCACAGCACGAACTATGACCAACCACCGATCGATCAATTCGCTCCGCGTACGAGCACATGCCGTCGCTCGCTTCGGCCTTGTTGTATTCCTGCTGTCGCTCGCATCGACCAGGGTCATGGCACAAGAGCCGGCGTCAAAGCCGCATTCAAACGGCCACCAGGGCGGCGGGAACGCCCATGTCTCCGGTCGACCCGAGAGCATCGAGTTGGGCTCCCCGGAGATTGTTTACGAAGGGATGTTTGGCCCGCCGAATGCGAGTTGGGCCCCCGCTTCGTTGCACCCGATTTGTGGCGTGCATTGCGCGGGTGGCCAACCTTGTCGCGAGCTAGGCTGGGATGCATGGGGACCGATTCCGTGGGAAGTGTTCGCTCAGGGGGAATACGTTGGTCCGCACCGATTGTCGCACGTTCCCGAATATCGACTTCGCGTCGATGACGTCCTTGAACTCGTTTACCGTCTCACGGCTGAGCAGAGCAAGCATGCGTATCGTTTCAACGTCGGCGATATCATGGATGTCAAGTCGTTGAGCGACGACAGCATTGGGGGCCAGGTCATTGTTCAGCCCGATGGCACGATCACCCTGGCGTTGCTTGGCCAGGTGCCGGCAGCCGACAGAACGGTCGAAGAACTGCGGACCGACATCGATGGGCGATACGAACAGTTTATCCAGAAGCCTGCGATTGCGGTGATCCCGCTTAAGATGAACAACCGTCTGCAAGAGTTACGGGCCACGGTCGACAGTCGAGCGGGCGTCGGCGGGCAGGGACGACAATTGCGCGTGACCCCCGAGGGCACGATCCAACTTCCCGCATTGGGTTCGGTGCCTGCCCAAGGGCTCTCGATCAGCGAGTTGCGCCGCGAGACGAACATTCGCTACGCCCGACTCGTCGACGGTCTCGAAGTGACGCCCATCCTGGTGCAACGCGCGCCGCGGTTCATCTACGTTGTCGGCGAGGTCCAGAAATCTGGCCGATACACGCTCGAAGCACCCACCACGGCGGTTCAGGCTATTGCCCTGGCTGGAGGTTGGAACACGGGCGCGTATCTTGATCAGATCGTCGTATTTCGCCGAGACGAAAACTGGCACCTGATGGCCACGAAGCTCGATCTGCGCGGAGCCTTGTTCGGTAGACAGCCTTGTCCTGCGGATGAAATCTGGCTTCGCGATTCCGACATTGTCATCGTGCCCAAAAGCCCTATCTTGGCCACGACCGATTTGATCGAACTCCTGTTCACCCGTGGAGTGTACCGCATGTTGCCGCTAAACTTCAGTTATTCGCGGACCAACTTCTCTGCGTTCTAGCAGGGCTATTCGGCGTTGGCACTCGCCACGAAAATGACGGGAGCCAAACCACACGGCCCAGAATCAAACGATTCTCAGGGGTTCGTCGCACTCTCCAGTCGCGTCTCGGGAACCTCTCGTTCCACGGTCGATTCACGTGGATTTCAGGCAGCGACATGAATCTCGGTTGTTGAGGGCGTATAACAGCAGTATCCCAAGTCTCCACGATCGGATTGCGATGGGGAGATGCGGTCGTTACTGCTGGTCACTGCCCCGGATCCATCCGAGATGTTTGTCATGCGAATCATGCTCGCGTTCTTGCTGGCAGTAGTTTCTATCGTTACGACGAACGCCCTGTCAGCAGACATCGCGATCGACTCACCGATGCCGGCTCCGAAGTGGGCGGTGCTCGAGCGGCAAGTGCTCGAGGCCAACGCTCGGGCGTGCGAGGAATTCTACGAGCGATACGTCGACTCCCGAGGATATCTGCTTTGTGTCGAGCGTTGGGGCGGGGATGACGGGCCTGACGACGCCATCGAGTGCTTTGCCGACTGGCCGTTGCTATACGCACTGGGCGGGGACGACTCGCTGCTAAGGCTGTACAAGCAGGCCTGGGAAGGTCACCTGCGGCAGTATACCGAGGCCAAGACCGTCGAGGTCGAGATGGCCCGAGACGGGATGTATTTTGAAGAGTTTCCCGTCACATTCGATTGGGTACACAATGGCGAAGGGATTACGGCATTCATCTTCCAGGGCCTTGCCGATGCGGGCGACGCAACGTATGCCAAGCGTGCCCGTCGCTTTGCCGGCCTTTATATGAACGAAGACCCTCGGGCGCGAAACTACGACCCCGAGCATTGCATTATCCGCAGCCTGTTCAATGGAAGCCGTGGACCGCTGATGCGTAAGGCAACCGCGTTGGATTGGGCCGGCGATCCGATCGACGTCGAGGGACGATTCAAGCTGCTCCATGGCGAGAGTTCCTATGAGGAGATGTTGGCCCACTTCAAAGACTACAACGACATCGTTGGCGATCATCCGCAGAACTTGAGCGCGACGTCGCTGGCCACGACTGCCTATCTCCTTACGGGCGAAGAGAAGTATCGCCGGTGGGTGCTCGACTATGTTGATGCCTGGCTCGAGCGCATGGAGGCAAACGACGGGATCATCCCCACGAATATCGGGCTCGATGGAACGATTGGCGGTGCCTGCGACGGCAAGTGGTATGGCGGCGTTTACGGCTGGGGTTTCTCGGTCGAAGTTCCCCAAACTGGCGAGCTTGCCCATCGAAATACGCACCACTTGGCGTTGGTTGGCATGGGGCACGCCCTGCTATTAAGCGGCGATCAAAAGTATGCCGATGCGTGGCGCACGCAGATCGAGGCTGTCAACGCCAACGCCAAACAGATCGACGGACAGACCGTGTACCCACGGATGTATGGCGACGACGGTTGGTACGCCTACACCCCGCAACCATACTTGGCCGGTGCCCAACAGGTCTACTATTGGTCGATGAGGGCCGAGGATCTGCGTCGCCTGCCCCGATCCACCTGGCACAATCTCTCAGAAGGACTCGACATCAAGACGGCGGAAAACGCATTTCGTGGCGACCTCAAACGAATCAAGGATCGACTCGCGGCAATGCGCAGTGATGAGACGACGCCAGACACCCGGCTTGCCGACGACCCGATGGTACTCAACCCTGCCACTGTCACTTCGCTTGTGCAGCTCACTCTCGGCGGATTGTATCCTGGCCACACAAGTTCGGTGCTGCACAGTCGACTGCGTTATTTCGACGCGGTACATCGCCGGGCAGGACTGCCCGAGGATGTGGCCGCACTGGTCCAGCGGATGACCGCGAATGAGATCACCGTGACGTTGGTCAATCTGAACGACCGTGAACCACGCGAGGTGATTGTGCAAGGTGGCAGCTATGCGGAACACCAAATCAGCAGCGCAACGCTCGGCGACCGCACCTACGATGTCGATTCCGCACAATTCACAGTCCAATTGAAACCTGGTGCCGGCGCCCAACTCACCATCACCATGAACCGCTACGCCAATCAGCCCACGCTTCTGCGGCCGTGGGACAAACGGCCGGGCTAGTCGCGGTGTTTCTTGGCGGTGGTTTCCAGGCGATCCGATTTAGTGACTCGAACATTGCCGGCCTAGCGGTTATGTTGTTGGGCTTATCGGTTCGCCTTCCTGAATGGGTGGATCAGATCATCGAGTCGCGGTCGATCTATTTGCCGACCTCGACAGTTCGTGTGCAGGTGCGGTATGTGGCTAGGGCTTTCGTACATCGACTGGGCGGTCATCGCGGCGTATCTGGTGCTTGTCACCGGGCTGGGCATCTTTGCCTACACCAAGGTCAAGGACCGCTCCGACTACTTCATGGGCGGTCGACGCTTCGGCAAGGTCTTCATGCTGTTCTTCGCCTTTGGCGCGGGCACTAGCAGCGAACAGGCCAGTAGTGTTGTGGCGGGCACATGGCGGGTCGGTCTGGCGGGAATCTGGTGGCAATTTCTTTGGCTATGGGCCACCCCCTTCTATTGGCTCGTCGCGCCAGTCATGCGTCGCATGCGGGCGCTGACGACCAGCGATTTCTTTGAGGCCCGATTTAGCCGCGGCACGGCCATCTTGTATAGCATCTGGGGCATTGTCATGGCGGTTGTGTTCATCGCCGGGGCGCTCTACAGCAGCGGCAAGATGGTCGACGCCCTCACCGGCGGTCAACTCACCAGCGTGGCCGACGAATCGATACTCAACCAGTACGAGTTCGTCCCCTTTGTCGAGCGTCTCGGTCTTGACGAAGACAAGCAGGTCGAGGGACGCGTTGTGTTCACTGCCGGGGCGGTGAACCGCGTGGTGAAACTGCGGGTGATTCGTGGTTATGAGATCGCCATCTTGGCAATCACTCTGCTATTCGTCACCTATGGCATGGCCGGCGGTTTGGGGGCGGCCATCTGGACCGACTTCGTGCAGGGCATCCTGACGATCGTCTTTTCGTTTCTGTTGTTGCCCTTTGTGCTGCAGGAGATTGGCGGCTTCGCGCTGTTGAACCCCTCGGGCGAAGAACCGATCAAATCGGGAATGTTCGACCTAGTGGCCAGCGCCCAAGTGGCCGAGATGCTGGGTCGCGAGCCAATCACTATCTTCTATGTGTTCATGCTCTCGCTGGTCGCGCTGACGGGCATCGTCGTGCAGCCCCACATCATGGGCGTTTGCGGTGCCGGCAAGACCGAATTCGAGGGCCGCTTTGGGTTCACGTTCGGAAACTTCGTCAAACGATTCTGCACGATCGCTTGGACGTTCACCGCGCTGGCGTGCATCGTGTGGTATCTGGGGCCCGAGAGCCCGCTCCGCGATTCCGATAATCCCGAAGATCGTGCGGCGTACGAAAAGCTGCGTGCCGTGGTTGACGACGACTTCAGTCTGCGGCCGATCGAAGAGCAACAAGAA
>CAZNXE010000305.1:0-6981 GCA_964576465.1 uncultured Planctomycetaceae bacterium | reverse complement strand
GCGACCACCGATGAATCGACCCCGCCGGAAAGCCCGCAAACCACGCGGCGATCACCCACGCGCTGGCGAATCTGTTCGATGGATTTCTCCGCGAAGTCGTGCAGCTTCCACGTGCCACTGCAACCACAGATGTCATGGAGAAAGTTTCGCAGCACCGCTTGGCCCTGCGGTGTGTGTGTCACTTCCGGATGAAACTGCAAGCCGTAAATGGGCAACTTGCGATGTTTGACCGCTGCCAACGGGCAGGTCGAAGTGCGTGCCAAGGGAATGAAATCGTCGGAGACTTGAGCCACTTGGTCGCCATGGCTCATCCATACATCGGTCGTCGTGGGCACGCCAGCGAACAGTTTCTCGGGTGTTATGATTTCACAAGAGGCCCTGCCGTATTCACGCGCGGGGGCCTGCTGCACGTTTCCGCCGAGTGCCTCGCAAGCAAGTTGCATCCCGTAGCAGATGCCCAGCACGGGGATGCCCAGGCGAAAGATCTCCGGATCGCAACGGGGAGCTTCGCTTTCGTAAACGCTCGCCGGGCCACCAGAGAGTATCAAGCCCGCGGGCGCGAGTTCGCGAATTCGCTCGACCGTGATATTGTGTCGCACGATCTCGCAATACACGTTTTGCTCGCGAGCGCGACGGGCAATCAACTGGGCGTACTGCGAGCCGAAGTCGAGCACCAACACACGTTGGCTGACCAACTGCCCCAAATCGGTGGTCGGTGAGTCCTTGGTGGCGGACATGCCGGCTATCCTTCATCATTGTGCCGCCGACGCGGCCACGCGAACCCGGCAGGTTTGATGCATTGCCGAAAGCAAAAAGCCCGTCATCCGGGACGGGCCGCGAAGCAGGCGATTATACGATTGCGACGCGGCATCGTATAGGGTTCGGAAACACCCAACGGAACCACGTTCACATCAATCGCGGGGCAGGGGGGTTGCGTGGATGCCAGGGGTACCACGATAAGATAGAGACGATCTAAGCCCAATCGACACGGTGTTTGACAGTTACCACCCGTTGATCTGGAAACGACCCGGAGATCAGACGTGCAAATTCTGCTAACCAACGACGATGGCATTCATGCCCCAGGGCTGAAAGCCATGGAACACGAGCTACGGAAACTTGGCGACGTAACCGTGGTGGCTCCCGCTACCGAGCAAAGCGGCGTCGGGCACTCGATCACGTTTCTTACGCCGCTCATCGTCCAGGAAATCTACGATGGCCCGCGGCGCCGCGGTTGGGCGGTCGAGGGCAGCCCGGCTGACTGCGTGAAGATCGGCATCTTCGAGTTCTGCCCGAAGCGTCCCGATTTGATCGTCAGCGGCATCAACAATGGGTTGAATGCCGGCATCAATGTTCTCTATTCCGGCACGGTGGCAGCCGCGATCGAAGGGGCGTTCTTCGGAATCACCAGCATCGCCGTATCGTTGGAGTACGACGAGCACGGCCCGTTCGACGTCGCTGCCACGCTTGCCCGCGGGATCATCGAACAAGTGCTCCAACGCAAGGGTCCAGACCCACAGCTCTACAATTTGAACTTCCCGATTGCGGCTCTCAAGGGCAACAGCGAGTTAAGAGTAGTGCCGATGGGAGTGGCCCGTTACGGAGAGCACTTCGAGAAGCGAACCGACCCCCGGGGACGCGATTATTTTTGGGCCACCAACGACCCTCCACCATCGCAGGGCGACGAGACAACCGATCTTTCAGCACTCGCCGCGGGCCACATCACGCTAACCCCGCTCTGCTTCGACATGACCCAGCGCGACGTACTTGAGGAGATGCAAAACTGGGAATTGAAGACGCCGGCGGGATAGAAAAGCGCGCCGTCATTTTGTATTCCACGGCGGCGTGATGGGGCTTATGGTAACAATGGCAATATTGCGAGACTTTTCGTTGACAGCGGTGGTGATGGCAACTAGCGTGAGGGCGCAAATCATTTATTCAATTACTCGGGCAAGACTTCTTACACCACCTCTGGTAGCGCTACTGCGAATCGCATTGCGAACAGGCAACCGGCAGCTAGGTCGACTAGCTCCGTACTCAACCAACAACCTTCCCCGCGACATCCGCGAAGGAGCAGGAAAAACAATGAACCTACGAAACACATTCCGCGCGGCGGTGATGGTTGCCGCGATGCAGTTCAGTCTCTGCACCACCCAAGGATTCGCGGCGATGCTTTCGCCGGGCGACATCCTGGTTGTTGACTCAGGAGAAGGTCTGGGTGGGGCGACAATACCTGTGATGGGGGCGGTCTTTAAGATCGATCCATCAACTGGTGACCGCGTGGTGGTTTCGGGCAGGGGAGTTGGAGTCGGTCCAGATCTTCTTGTCCCCGTTGGAATGACTCTGAGCTCTAGCGGTCAGCTCTTCGTGGCTGACCAATCAATTGATCAGCAATCCGGTGACTTGGATGTAATCATCTATCGAGTCGATCCGACGACAGGTGATCGCACGGAAGTGTCGGGACCAAGCGTGGGCACAGGGCCGGCCTTTAATCCTGGTTCATTCGTTGGCCCTTCTGGCATGGTGATCAGCCCTGATGGAGATCTCTTTCTCACGGTGTTCTGGAGCACCTTTATTCAGGGGCCGTCTCGTATTTTTCGCGTTGATCCGTTCACTGGCAATCGAACGGTTGTCTCTGGTGATGGAATTGGTAACGGTCCGGAATTTAGTAGAGCAATCGGGATTGCAATCGATGAGAACGGAGACTTGATTGTTACAGACAGTATCGAAGACCGCGTCGTGAGAGTGGATCCCATCAGCGGTAATCGGTCAGTAATCTCGGACGGGGCAATTGACGATCCTGGCGTAGTTGGAATCTTACCTGACGGACAATTAATTGTTCCTGGAATTGACGAGAATACTCTTTATCAGATCGATCCGCAAAGCGGTGTTGAAACCATGATTTCGGCTTCGGCACCGGGTGGGGCAATCGGTAGTGGCCCAGATTTACTCACTCCCTTTGGCGTTGCGCCAGAAGAAGACGGCCAAATCCTTGTGACATCATTGGTTCCTGGAAATCCATCTCTTTTGCGCATTGACCCCGCGACAGGCGATCGTTTATTGGTTTCCAGCCAGACGACGGGCGTTGGACCCGATTTTGTTACTCCATCATTCATCACCGTCGTTCCCGTTCCAGAGCCCGCCAGTATCGTGCTGTTTCTTTGTGGCTTGATTGGGTTGACCGCATGGAACACCGCAAGACGATTCGATACGTAGACCAGTTCCGTACTACTATCCAAGATCACGCACCTTGTATTCGCTTTCATTGCTTCAATTAGTGGCCATCGCCCTGCGGCGATCGGTTCACCTTGATCTCACCTCGGGGGCTCCTCCTATGTTCCGCACCAGTCGATCCTTTCGCCAGACCTCCAATCGCTCTCCTTTGGCTACGGTGAATGCCAATCTCATATGCAACGCGGCACCCCCGGGATATTCGAGCGATTTCGACAGCAGTGATGCCATTCATCGGAATATCTCGGACGAAGTGGCCGCGCGACTCGAAAATGCTCGCGAATTCCGAGGGTGCCGCGTGGCATATGAGATTGGCATCTACCGTTTCTGAGACGCAAGAATGTCTGGGTTGTCCGCTCACCAAACACTGTCGAAAGGTCCGTCAGAAACGCTTGACTATCGCTCGCAAACGGCAGCGGGAGAAGTAGATTTCATGGGTGCGAGCTTGCTAACGAGGCCCCCTCGGTTCACTTTCGAGCAGGTCACGCGACTGTGGCTGTCACGCCAGGGGCTGCTGTCGGTCTCCGAACCGCGCCGTCTAGATCGGCGATCGTTTGTACGGCACCTAGAGGACACCGGTGGACTGCAGGTCGACTCAGTCAACGTTCTCGACCGTGCTCATTACCTGACGCTCTGGAGTCGGTTCAAGAGCTTTGATCGCGCCAAGGTAGACCGGTGGATCTACCGTGACAAAGTGGCCTACGAGTATTGGGGGCATGAAGCGTCAATCCTGCCGATTTCTCATCTGCCGCGAGGAATGCGGAGAATGCGCCGTTTTCCACATGGCCGCTGGGCCAATTCAGCGTATTGGGAACGCTATGATACTTCCCCCGAGTCGAAACGAAGAGTGCGACGCTTGCTGACGCAGCACGGGCCTCTCGAAAGCAGCGATTTCGAACGCTCCAAACGTGACTTAGAACAGCAAGAGATAGCGGGGTGGGAATCGGTGCTGCCCAAAGAGGATAAACGTTCGTTGCAGTTGTTGTGGCACTCAGGAAAAGTCGCCATTTCCGGGCGCAGGCATTTTCGCAAGATCTACGATCTGGCCAGTCGAGTCTACCCGGAAGTTGAACCTGTGACATTGACCGAGTATCACGATAGCTGGTTACTAATGGGACTTTCCGGCTGCGGGATCGCGAGCGAGAAACATTTGCAAAACTACATTACGGGTCCCCACCTGACAGCACCGGAGCGTGCGAAGGTGATCGCCCGAAATCTGAGGAGCAAGACGATCATCGAAGTCCGGCTGCGAGATTCCCCCGAACGGTACTTCGTACTACCGGAACATCTCGACAACTTGGATCCTCTCCGGGAGCCCGATGGTACAACACTCATCTGTCCGTTCGACTCATTCTTGTGGCAAAGAAAGCGAGCCGAAGAGTTACTAGGCTTCCGTTATCGCGTCGAGATGTACGTCCCGGAAAAGAAACGCAAATTCGGATACTACGTGTTACCAATTCTGCATAACGGACGTTTGGTCGGCCGGCTCGATCCGAAATTCCACCGCGATCGAGGTTGCTTGGAGATCAAATCACTCCACTACGAACCCAGCTTCAAGCCGACCCGCGGTTTGAAACGCGACCTGACCGCCCGCGTCGAAAATCTGGCCGCTTTTCTAGGAGCAACGCAAGTCGACTGGACCAGTCCTTGAATGCAATCAGAAGGTTTCATGCAATCAGAAGGGGTGAATACCAATCTCAAATGCAACGAATATGCCACGGGATATTCGAGCGATGTCGACAGCAGTAGACACGTGCGTGCAAGCACACACACTACGGGACTTTAATTCCTGCCTTTAATTCCTGACACCTTTAATTCCAGTGTTTTAGCGTCCGTATTTTGCACACGGCTGGGTTTGGTGTCAAATGGGCGGAGATCAAGCCAACCAATCGCCATACAAGGGAGTAGCAGGTATGGAACTCAGGCAGTTTGTGAAGAACGCGCTTGTTGACATCATCGGGGCGGTGACAGACGCACAACAGGAGGTGACAAGCGGCGAGGTCGTTCCGGAAGCAAATACATACCTAAAGACGATCGACACCGGCATAACGCAGCTACAGCCCGTGGAGTTCGAGGTTGCCGTAACAACAGAGAGCAGCACGGGAAGCGAGGCAAAGCTCAACGTTGTCGCTGCGTTTGTTGGTGGAGGAATTAAGGGCCACAGTGGTTCGGATACGGGGCATGTCGCAAAACTCAGGTTTAGAATTCCAGTAATGCTTCCTGTTCACCCGGAGAGTTCACTATCAGAGTGACCCCATGCCACAATCCCGCCGGCATGCTCTTCGGTATCGGATCACAGCCGGAAGTCGAATTGCTGCACATTGAAATTGACGCCCTACGCGAGAAGACGGAGATTGAGATCGATGGGCTCCGCGAGCAGATTGAAGTCTATGAACGCATGGTTGATTTGCAGAAGGCGCAGCTCGACGAGATCAATGAGGTGATTGGGGAACCAGAATGACTAGAACCAGTAATATCGATGGCATCGAGTCGTTCGTGGATGAGGTGGCCTCACGTATTGCCAGTATTCCGGCGACGAATCTCTACTTGGACGGCAGCCGCATTCCGGCAGCCGCATTCCGGCAGACGATGCCGTGCGCTGCAATCATGAATTCGTGCGGCTCGACCAGTTGACCGGAGCTCTTGCCGAGATAATTGGAGAGGATGAAGTTCGACGATTCTTTGATAGCTACCTTAAAGCCAAGTCCGCAGCCTTTCAATTGATGCCAACACTGTGGTGTCTCATTCCTAACTCCTGCAACTACACAGGCGATGCATCGCTTGAGCTGAATCGTGACCTATTCCGCAATGCCCTACAGGACTTTGTTGACGATGTTAGGAGAGGAAAAGCGACACTCAAAATCAGTCTCAGGCTCGCCAACATTACGCTCCCGCGCGACGTGAATATTGGAAGCTTCACCTTGCGTACAATGTCAGAAGAAGAAGTTGCCTTGTTCTATCATCGCGACCAATCGTCACCTTATTCGCGGTTGCGGATGTACGGAGGGGACTGGAACCTTCATCGAGTCGAGGCATCGATAACAGAAGAGGGCGACGCACGACAGCTTTACCTTCACGCGAGCGATTCAGGCCGCAAGATGCTGGCCAATCAAGTCCTTCTCCCTTTCTACGTGAGCGGCATCTATCGAAAGGTCATTCCAGTCATTTCGGACATCAAATGCACGTCGTCATTCGACTACAAGCACTTCGAGCAGTTCGAACAAGACGTACGACCAATGCCCGTCGGACTCAGTGCCGACGACGTAGATGCACTAACTCGAGCGCACGAAATGTGGGCCAAGGCTCAGCCAGATGAAGTACTTGCCCCAGCATTTGATCGCTTTGTGCTTGCAATAAAAAGGCCCACGTATCATCCAAGCCATCCGAGAAACCTGAACTGGGACAAGCTTGTAGACTACGTAATCGCAATCGAGACTGTGCTGTTAACGTCGTGCGGCGAAGATCGTAGGCAAGAATTGAGATATCGATTTAGACTTAACGGAGCGACGCTTCTACCACAATGCACAGATCACGATCAAGAAACGCTCTTTGCGGCACTAGGGATCCTGTATGACATGCGTTCCATACTCGTTCACGGTGCGGTCAACAAGACGTCGTTGCCCAAGAAAGTAAAGAAATTCATTTCAACCATGGACCATGATGATCAAGAATGTCGCCAAGACTCAGACAAATTCAATCTAGGCTTTGTCCCAAAACTGGTATTTGAGTTTCACGCGAGATTGGCGATGCTTG
>CAZNXE010000304.1:0-7026 GCA_964576465.1 uncultured Planctomycetaceae bacterium | reverse complement strand
ACCGCGCTACGCGAACGCCGATGTCATGTCGCGATTCGACAGCATCGAGATCGAGCCGGTTGGTCCCGACCGCGTGCGAGTTGCAGGCGTGCTTGGCGAACCAGCGCCCGAGCAGCTAAAGGTTTGCATTAACTACCTGGGTGGGTTTCGCAACGGGATGACGTTGGTGTTGACCGGTTTGGATATCGAAGCCAAAGCAGACCTTGTCCGCCGCACACTGCTCAAGACATTCGACGGCGGAAAAGGATTCGATTCTCTGGAGTTCGATCTTGTGCGGACGGATGCCGAAGATGCCGCGACGAATGGTCAGGCCTGTTCGCTCCTTCGTGTGACCGCGAAGAGCAGCAATCCAGAGCAGGTCGGTCGGGCATTTTCCAGCGGAATCGTCGAGATGGCCCTGGCTAGCTATCCCGGCTTGTTCATGACCGCGCCGCCGGCAAAGGGAACTCCCTACGGAGTTTATTGGCCAACGCTTGTGCCGGCAGGCGTCGTGAAGCAGGTGGTCGTACTTGAAGACGGTAGTCGCATCGATGTGACGGAGGACGCGCCGCGGGGCAAGCATTTCGATGCTGATGTAACGCCGGTCGTCGTGCCGTCACCGCCGACCGGTCCGACACGACGTGTTCCGCTGGGTACCGTGATCGGTGCTCGCTCGGGTGACAAAGGTGGCAACGCCAACATCGGCTTGTGGGCGAAAGGCGACGAGGGATACGCCTGGCTGGCTTCGTATCTCACGATCGATCGCTTTCGCGAGCTGTTGCCGGAAGCGGTCGAATTGGATGTCAGGCGTTTTGAGTTCCCTCGAATGCACGCGTTGAACTTTGTCGTCGTCGGGCTCCTGGGCGAAGGGGTTTCGTCCTCGCCTCGATTCGATGCACAAGCCAAAGGGCTGGGCGAATTCATTCGTTCAAGACACGTCGATCTGCCCGAATCTCTGTTGGTGGATGGCACATAAGGCGTGCGGCAAATAAAAACGTACCAATCACAACCCGACGCGTGAGCGAGGGACCGCAGTGTATTACCGGTTGGTCCGCTCACGCGTCGGGTTGGGATATTCTCATTCGCCACTCGC
Source organism: uncultured Planctomycetaceae bacterium (assembly GCA_964576465.1). Classification (GTDB taxonomy): domain Bacteria; phylum Planctomycetota; class Planctomycetia; order Pirellulales; family JAEUIK01; genus CAZNXE01. Next base: position 5,954 of record CAZNXE010000304.1, on the reverse strand, counting down.
CTTAGTAGGCCGAGAACCATTTCGGCTTTCGCTTGCTGATGAAACTCTCGATGCCTTCTTGGACCTCGGGCGATTCCCAGGCATCGGCCAGCGCGGCTGCGGTGTATTCGATATTGGCTTCGACGTCGTTGGAGCTGACGAATTGGATCAGACGCTTGGATGCCGCCACCGCCGATGGGGCGCAGCGAAGCAGCGAGGCAATCTCTTGATCGACAGCCGCATCGAGTTGGTCGGGCTCCACGGCTCGATCGAGTAGTCCCAGTTGAACAGCGGTCGCACCGTCCATTTCCGTTGCGTTGAGCATCACCCGGCGAGCGTTTCGGGTGCCAAGCCTGGCCACGACGTAAGGCGAAATGGTTGCCGGAAGCAAACCCAAACGCACCTCGGTCAGGCAGAACTTGGCCGTTGTAAGCCCGATCGCTATATCACAGATCGAAATCAACCCCAGCCCGCCACCATAGGCAGGCCCGTTAATGCGCCCGATGATTGGTTTCGGCAGGGTATTCAAATCGTTGAGCAGCTTAGCCAAAGCGGTCGCGTCGCGAACGCGGTCTTCACGCGAGGCGGCTGCTTGAACCGCCATTCCCTTAAGATCGCCGCCGGCACAGAATATTTCTCCACTGCCCGATAGCACCACGCCCCGAACATCGTCGTCATTTGCCAGCCGCGCGGAGACACTTTGCAGCTCCTCGATCATTTGCTGTGACATCGCATTTCGGGCATCGGGACGATTGAGCGTCAACCGTGCGATCCCGTGGTCGTCGATATCGAGCAAGAGGGTCTTTAGGTCACTCATGGATCAAGATTCCTCCACGGAACAGGGAACGGTGAATTTAGATCGAGACTTTGATGTCGAGCGTGCTACTCCCCCCAACGCATCTCAGGGGAGACGAGCATAAGGCCACGAGGGTAGCGTTGCAACGATTGTAAAGACAAGCGGCTTGCGGCCGACAGCAAGCAGGCCGCTACGGCGAATTAGTTTCGTCAATCGTTTCAGAAGTATCCGGTTCATACCAATCGCCGCGAAGCCAATCGATGATCACCAACAGTTCGTCTCGAGTGAAAATTGCAGGTTCGCCCCCACCAGGAGCAAAGGCTGGCATCCGATCGTTGTTCTCCCCATAGAATCTATCATCCGCGGGGTTGGAGATGAAGCGTTCCATCCAAGTTCGTGAACCATAGCCTGTTAGATCCGGGGCTTCCCCTAATTCGCCGGCTTCGTGGAACTTGTGGCAATCGATGCAGCCAAGTTCGCCGTCGGTGATCAATGCAAAGCCTTCAGCGATCCGTTCGGCATCCTCTTGATCGGCGTCGCGTTGAGCGGGAATGTTCGCCTCGGCGGAAAGGGCCAACACGATGAGGTCTCGGATGCGTAGGGCTTCGGTAAGTTCTTCTTCGTCAAGATCGGCAAACATATCCTGCACGGCAGCAACCATCTGACCCTCGTCGGGATCGCCGAATTTGCAACTGCCAAAATACTTGGGACCGGCGATCTGTTCTGGATCGAGCAGCCCTGACAACCAAGGACGGCTGGCAAACCCGGTGAGGTTTGGCGCCGTGGTGGTATGTTCTTCGCCGGTGTTCGGATCTTTTTTCATCACGATAGCGTCGTGACCATGGCAAAGAGCACAATGTTGCTTAAACAGTCGAGGGCCCTGAGTCTTGGGATCGCGTTCAATCAACAAGGTGGCGCCGCCGGGAGGAATGAGGTTCGCGTCGGCCAATTCCCGGGCACGGGTCGATAGTTTCTCTGCGTCGACAAGTGCTTGCTGAAAGTCGGGATCGTTGCGATCGCGCGCCATCGAAACCCAGGTTAGCCCTGCCCATGCCGCCAGCCCGCAAGCGGCCAAGAGATAACGAAATGCCGTGCTCACTTTGCTCGGCAGAATGTAGTCGATCAAAGGGATGGCCAGCAACAAGATGAGGACGACCGCTGGAATCACCCCCGTGGCAATGAACTCATACTCACCTGTGAAATAGCCTCGCAACTCGAAGAGAAACAGGAAGTACCATTCGGGGCGCGGCGGTGGCCCCTGGCTGGCACCCGCGGGGGCGTCAAGCGGTGCACCAAGAGACCATGACAGATATCCAATGATCGCCAGTACGACAGAAAAGACGGTTAGATTGCGGATCGTTTGGAATGGAAAATAGGGTCGCGAGCGATCTGAGATGGGAATTTCGCTGTTTTGCGACACGCCATGGACGTAAATCTGGCTGATATGGATCGCGAGCACCACACCAGCGATTAGCGGCAGTAGTGCCACATGCAAAAAGTTTAGATGCGTGAGCGTTAAGTTGCCGACTTTGTCGCCGCCGATCAAGATTCGTTGCAGCACGGGCCCCACGACCGGTGAAGACCCGATGATCTTGCTCTCGACGTCGATTTGGGCATAGCTTTTTTGGCTGCCCGGCAGCGGGTTCCCCGTGATGGCCCAAGTAAGCACGATCGGGATCAACAACAAACCGGTGGCCCAGATCAATTCACGCGGTGCGCGAAAGGCGCCCAGGATCAGCGTGCGAATCGTGTGTAGAGCAAACACGATGAGCAGGGCTTGTGATGTGAAGTAATGCAGGCCGCGAATAAAGCTGCCGCCGGGCATGGTCTCAATGTAGTGAACGCTTGCCCAAGAACTGCTGGCCGAAGGGCTGTAAGTGAACATCAACAGCAAGCCGGTCACGACTTCGACGGCGAGCAATGAAAACAGACAACTGCCGGTTGTCAGCGACCAACTGGGGCCGTCTGGCAACATGCGGCGGCGAATTGGCGCTAGTAAACCTCGATAACCAGTTCGGCTATCAAGCCAATCGAAACAGCGATCGATCAACTTGGCTCTCCTTTATTCGACCCGCAATCGTTCAGGTGCGGCACGAGCGTGTGCTACGCCTTGGGGATTTTGGTGGACGCGCCGATAACAAACTCTTGGAATTTCACCTCAACCCACCACTGCTCGGTAGCCTCGTCTTGAACCAGCCGGCTTTCGAGTGAATCCATCCCGCGCGGTGCGGGGTTTGCATTCCCTCGGCCGGCGGTACGAATCGGAGCACCATCGATTCCAAATTCAGCGTTGTGACATGGGCAGAAAAATGGGATATCTCCCTTTCCCTGTTTAATGTCGCACCCCAAATGAGGGCAGGTCATGCTATAGGCGTCGACTTGGGTTTCTTCCGGTGGAACGTCCACCGCGGTACGGCGAATGATCCAGGTATCGCCAACTTTGGTTTCATCGTAATGCGTCCAAGCGTCTTGCAGGCTACCGGTGACGGGCACATGCTTGGGCACGTTAGGGAACAGGTCTTCCAAGAGCGTCAGGCGTTTGAATTCCTGGCCATTGGCAGATTTTCGACGCAGGGGATCGATGATGTAACGCACGCCGGGCACAACAACCACGGCCGCGCATGCCAAGCCCAACAGACGGCTTGTCCATTCGAGCCAAACACGTCGATCCATGTCGAATCTCCAATGCGGGCTTAATCACTCCGTGATTTCGACGCCGCTTCACGGACTGGGAAACTCAAGAACGGCGACCAATACAACAAGACGAATAGTCGTTTTCTTCACCGACTTCGTTACGACGTTCCAGGATGTAGGGGCGGGATGCTTCCCAAGAAGTGTTGTGGCATTCACAAGGCACATCGAGAAAAACACTCAGTTGTGGTAGGAGGGCAAAGAAAACCGTCGGTGGTCTTCAGGACATTTCTCCGGCAAACGGCTGGGGCATTTTGCCGTTTAGGACTTGGTACTTGCCCCGAACACGCTGAAGGAGAAACGGTCCATACCATAAGCATAGGCGACAGACAGTTGAATTGGCAATAACCAATCTCCCCGTAGCGAACGGAATGTGTGCCTCTTGTGTTGAGACGAACGGTCGCGAGCATCTTCCGGGTTTTGTATCCATTCGTGTTCCGCCAACGAAAAGCGGGCGCGTGAAGCACATGCCTCACGAGCCCACTGTCGTTTCGTTTGAAAGCCGACACCTGCCGGTCGAACTATTGCTGGCTGGCTACGGTGTCTTCGACTGCACGGCGAGGTACGATCGCCGTATAGAAGCCGAACATCATTTCTTCCCACGTCTGGTCGCCGAATCGAACGGTATCGTTCGGATCGTGGTTGTAGACATTGTCTGCCGAGTTGTCGAAGTGGGCCGTGCAGTGCAGCTTGGTGCCCTTGGGCAACAACTTCGGCTCCATCACGTCGTACCACAACTGCCAATTGAAGTCGTAGCGAGGTACATCCAGCAGCACTTCCCACGTGCCATCGGGATATTCAGCTTCGTATCGGAACGCAGTTCCACGAAGGTGCAAGTGGGGTAGCATGCTGATCAATGTCGTGTCGCGACGAAGACGGGTCTTGCACGTAACGACGTGGTCGGCTTCGTTCGGTGGAATTTCAAAGGCCACCGTGCCGCAGACACCACCTTTCAGCTCGTGGGTAACCTTACTTGGGTCGGCAAAAACCAAGCCGATGCTGCTGCGGTCGAGCTGTGGTGTACCCACCGGCGTGTAGTGCATTTGGAAGACTAGCTTTGAACCCGCCGGAATTCGCATGGCGATTCCCTCGGGATAGATACGAGGAGGAGAACCTGGTGCATAGCCGACCTGCGCACCACTTCCTTCACGCAAACCCCGTTTATGCGTTTTCGGATCTTGAATGAAGCAAATGATGTGGTGAACGACCGAGAGATTTCCCGGACGCGCCTCGAAAGCCTGGACCCACTTGTCTTCCTTAAATCCAGGATCGACCGTGAAATATTGGTACTCGACGACGCCTTCGGCTGGAACCTCGAAAGGCTCATCGGCGATATAGAACACGGCGTCCGGTTCGGGGATTCCCCATCCTTCAGCGAACTGGCGGGGTTCGGGTAAATCCGACACATCGCCTTCGGGCATTCCGTTGGAGACCCACTGGTCGATCAACTGTTTCTCTTCGTCACTCATCCGCGCATCGTTGGCGAATTCGCCGTGAGCAGGGTTGGCATACCACGGCGGCATGCGCTCTTCATGAACCACTTCGCGAATCATCTCTCCCCAGCCGACCGACTCTTCAAAATTCGTCAGGGGAAACGGGGCAATCTGCCCTTCACGATGACACTCGACACACGACGCCTGAAGGATGCGTGCGATTTGGTTGGAATAGGTAATATCGCCATGCGGTTCGATTTCTGGCACGCGGCCAATGTGACAGCCCTTGGCCACCGTGATGGGGACACTCACCTCACGGCCAGCGAGAAGCTCATCAACCGCCTCCACGAGATCATGTCGGGTGACCTTCGGGCGACCGTAGCCAACGCCTGACGCGAAGCTGTATTGATCGTTGATCCGACCCCAATAGCGAACGACACGCTGCTTGTCGAGGATGAAAACCTCTGGCGTGCGGATCGCCCGAAACACATCGGCGATCTCATTGCGTGGATCCTTGAGGATCGGGAATTCGACACCATGCCGCAGAGCCCACGCACCGATCTTGGTTGGAGGGTCTTGGCGATTCGAGTTGATCCCCAAGAACGTGACACCTTGCGGGGCATACTTCTTGGCTAACTCGTCTAGGTGGGGTCCGTACAGCTTGACCATCGGGCAGTCGGTGCCCAAGAAGAGGATGACAATTACCTCGCTGTCCGCATAATCGGACAGGCTATGCTCATGTCCGCGATAATCGCGCAACGTGAAGTCGGCGATCGACTGACCCAGCAGTTCTGCTGTCTTTTCGGGGGTGTTCTCAGAGGCGAGTGCGCCCGTTGAGGATGTCCATGCCGCTAGCAAGAACACGCCAGCCGCGATTGTGCAAGCCCTTTGCATCGTTCACCTGTCCTTGGGAAAAAACTGCTTTTTTCGAGCTATTTCGATTGTCAAGCGGCGAGGTCACTATGGCAAGCGACCGCCTCTTGCTCTCCTATTGCTCATTACTTCTACAAACGGGACCGAGTTTCAGTCGAATGGTGGAAGATGCTTTATCGGAT
>CAZNXE010000303.1:0-7044 GCA_964576465.1 uncultured Planctomycetaceae bacterium | reverse complement strand
CGGGTTCGATCAACTCTTCGGCCGTTTCAATGTTCCACAGCCGAATGACGCCCGTATCGGTCGCCGCGACAAGTTGTAGTCCGTCGTTTGAGAAGTCGACCGCGGTAACCGAGGCATTGCCGGACCAGAAGGCCTGGGCCTGTTCGACTTTGGTTCGATCGCGCAGAGAAATGCCTTGATGACCACTGGCGACAAGTCGTCCGTCGGGTGAAAGGGTGGTGGTCTTGTTGGGCAGACCGCTTATTTCATGAGTGAATGTTTGTTGCGCGACATCGAAGAATCGCACCACGCCATCGTTGCTAGCCACCCCAAGCGTGCTTCCATCGGCACTCGGCGCGAGAATGCAGCCCGCGCCGGTCCGGGGGTCGATATCCGAGGTTCGGCTTCGGCTGTTCAGACGAAACTGAAAAGTCTGCCTCGAGTTTTCTTCCGCGAAGTCCAACAACGAGAGTGAGAACCCCGGCTGCGTGGTCTTCTCGTAGATGCTTCCAGTGGCCAAGGTCTGGCCCCCGTTCAAGAACACGATTGATCTTGCGGCGACTGACCCCATCGACACGGTGCGCAGCCTCTCGCCCGTGCTGACATTCCATACATCGATATCGCCATTGGGCTGGGCGGTGACCACGGTGTTGCCATCGGGTGCCACGGCGACGCACAAGCTGCCGGTATCGGGTAGAGTGATCTGGCGAATCAATTCGCCTGAGGAAAGATCCCAAATGCGAAGCGACTGGTCGTTGCTTCCGCTGTTGTTCCAACTCACCGAGGCCAGCCGGTCAGCTTTCGGAAAGAAGGCCACATCTCGGACTTCGCCCTGATGGCCTAGGAGCCGATGAATTTGCCGCCCGCTGAGGGCATCCCACACGCGCACCACGTGGTCTTTCCCGGCAGAGGCCAGCGTCTTGTCGTCCGGGGCAAACCGCGTTCGATAAACGACGTCGCCCCCATGATGAAAACGAATGGAGCCCAGTCGGGCAATGGCGCCGGAGGGTAAAGGATCGCCGTAGTAGTCTCCCCCGTCATGCGGATTGTCGGCCAACACGGTCGTGGCCATCAGCAGGGCCACACAGCAGACAAGGCCTGCTGCACGGTGTCGTCGAGAAATACGGACCCTGCTATGCACCGCATCTACCTTTACACGAGAAGCGTTTGCCGCGGCAAACGAAGAACATGCCTGCGCGCGGCGGGACACGCAACGCGAGAAACTGTTTCTCCTCTTCCGATCACTATTTCCGATCATCGTCGCTAGCGAGCAACGAGGCAAGTTATTGACCTATTGCACGGTCTGTCCGGCTTGATCGCTCGATCAAGGTTGCATAATCACCAAGCCGCTGTCGACCACGAGCGTTTGACCCAACACTAGGTCCGATCCCGTGATCAGGCTGATGATCGCTGCGGCCACATCCTCGGGATCACAAATCTTGCGAGCAGGCAGGCGTCGTTCGTAGGCCTTTTTCATCGCTTCGTAGTTGTCGCCCAAGCCCTGTTCAAGCCATCGGCCCGAGATGAAGCCGGGCGCCACGCCATTCACACGAATCTGCGGAGCCATCACCCGGGCGAGCATTACGGTGAGGTTGTTTAGCGCGGCTTTCGAGCACGCATAGGGAATGCAACTTCCGACACCGATGATTCCAGCCACGCTGGAGACATTGACGATTTCTCCCCCGCCACTGGCCACTATCGCGTCTCGCGCGGCTCGCGCGCATTGAAAGGCTCCCTTGAGATTGACTGCCAAGATGCGATCCCACACCTCGTCGGTTACCTCTTCAAGATCGTTGTGATTGATGAAGGAGGTCGTTCCGGCGTTGTTCACGAGAATGTGCAAACCCCCGAACGCGTCGACGGCCGTTTGGACCATGTTGCGACAGGCCTTGTCGTCCGCGACATCGGCCTTCAGGGCCACCGCCTTGACGCCCCAAGACTCGATTTCCTTGGCCGTCTCCTCAGCCTCGGCCTGCGAACGACTGTAGTTGACCAGCACCGAACAGCCCCGTTGTGCCAACTCCAACGCGGTTGCTTTTCCGACTCCCGTTCCGCCGCCGGTCACAATGGCGGCCTTATCGCAAACGTCCATGGTTCATACTCCCATTTGAAATGGCCACGGCTTCATACGAAACGTGGCGAATGATGTATCAGTGAAACTGCCAAGATCGGCGGCTGGTCGCAAAAAATCAAGCCTGGGCATGGATGGAATGAGTCTATTTTCCTTTGACGGTGTTCTCGTCTTCCGGCGTTCCATGAAAGGGGAGCCACGAAACGACCCACAGGGTTGCCATGCTAATCAACATGGCAAAGGTTCGGAATGGAAAGCAAATCACCCCTTCGGAATCTTGCATCGGATAGGGCAAATAGGCCGGTAGATGCAGCAAGGGTTCGCCCCCGCCCAATCGCAACAGCAAGCCAACCACGACCGCTGTGAGCGAACCGGCGGCCGTGGCATGACGGAAGAACAACACCGCGACGAGTTGCGGGAACAAAATCACGTACACCAAGTCGGCGCACAAATACCACAATGCATAGACGCTATTGACCGACAGCGCCAGGACCGTGGCCAGAGAGCCGATCACGATTACGGCCGCGCGAACGACGCGGCGGAGTTCAACTTCGTCGGCCCCGGGTCGGACCAAAGGGCGATAGACATTCCAGGCGAACATCGACGACGCCGAGAGAATCGACGAATCGACCGACGACATGACGGCCGCCGCCACGGCACCCAACCCAATGATCGCCACAACCGGCGGGGTTAAGTAGCGCAACACATAGGGCAGCACCATCGCCGCTTTAGGTGGCTCGACACCCACGGCTGCCCAATCGGCAGTCGCCCCGGCTGCGCCAATCAATGCGGCTGGAATGGCCAACAACAGGCAACCGCCAGCGGCGGCAAACGAGAGCCACACGGCATGTCGAACTTCGCGGCATGCCAGCACGCGTTGAAAATAGACCCCCCAGGGAATGCCCCCCAGGACGAGCAGCAACGACATGTCGAGCCAGCTCCAACCGCTGTATCCCCACGCCCCTTGGCCACTGAACGATTCCACTGGCGGCACCAGCGACGCCGCGCTGCCAAACTGCGTTTGATAGCGTGTCCACAAATCGCTTAGTCCACCGCACCGCGCCAGCGCGAAGGGCAAGGCGCCACACAGACCGACGAAGATACAACAGAGTTGCGCCACGTCGGTATAGGCCACCGACCACAGCCCTCCTACGACCGTGTAGGCGATCGCCACGGCAGCCGAGATTAAGACGGCCGTCCGCGTGTCAATGTCGAAGATGGTACCGAACGTGGTGCCCAACGCCACCAAGATCGCGGAACTCCAAAAGACTTCGCCAACCAGGGCCGGAACGAACAGCACGGCGGTCGTCCGTTTTCCGTATCGCTCTTGAAAGGGGTCGAGCAATGTCGTGTAGCGCCGCCGCCGCATGGGTGCCGCGAAAACAAGACCGCCCACGATCAGGCTCAACGCATAGCCCCAAGGCGCTTGCGCCCACACCAGGCCCCGCGCGGGATCGTAGATCGCTTCGGCGGTGCCGTTGATATACCCGCCCCCGACCCAGGTTGCCGTCATCGTGAAGGCACCAATCCACAGCGGCATTGCACGGCCGGCGACCAGCAATCCAGCGGTATTCCGATGATCGGTACGGCGTGCGGCCCACAGCCCCAGCGCGAACATCGCCGCGTAGAAGACCGCGACGCTGCACAATCCCGCAATCTTGAAGTCGATGACGCACTCCTCGTAAACCACACCGATTACGGCGAATATTCGCCCAATGTCGTGCCGCAACCCACCAGGCATTCTGGACGCCATGGGATTGGTCGCGCTGCGATTCTCAGGCTAAGATAGTTCTTTCGTCCAGATTCCTGTCCGTCCAGCGAGCTGAAGTCGAACCGTGAGGATACGTAATTCTTCGCGGGCGCGATACGCCCGTTCCAGCACGAGACGAAGCCGATCTCCCGCCGGCTCCCCGAAGTTTCGAGTCTCTTTTCATGGCACAAGACCCTCAGGCCCCCGTCTACTCACCCCTTCGCAAGGCGATGGCCTGGAGCGTGCATCTGTTTACGGCGATGGGGGCCGTGTGTGGGCTGATGTCCATTCGGGCCGTGTTCTACGAAGACTGGCAAGAAGCGTTCTTTTGGATGGGGGTCGCGGTGTTCGTCGACGGGATGGATGGAACGCTGGCCCGACTGGTGCGTGTAAAAGAAATCTTGCCCGATTTCGACGGCACGCTGCTGGACAACGTGATCGACTATCAGAACTATGTGATCGTGCCGGCGCTGCTGGTGTATTGGAAGGGACTCGTCCCGGACAGTATGCCATGGGTGCCCGTCGATGTCTCGATGGTCGTGGCGGCGCTGATGGCCCTCTCTTCGGCGTTCCAGTTTTGTCAGGGCGATGCGAAGACCCACGACCACTATTTCAAAGGGTTTCCCTCCTATTGGAACATCGTGGTGTTCTATCTGGCGATCTTGCAGCTTGATGCTTGGTTGAATCTGGCGATCATTCTCACGCTGTGCGTCTTGGTTTTCGTTCCACTGTGTTATATCTACCCCACGCGGACTCGTTTTCTACAGCGGGTAACCTTGGTCGCAACATCGTTGTGGGGTGCCGTGATGTTGACGATTTTGTATCAATATCCTGACCAACAGCCATGGCTCGTTTGGGCATCACTCCTGTTCGTGGCCTACTACATCACGGCCAGCATGGCGATCAATGTTGGCCGCTGGATGCAGCGGAAAGAAGCACAAGCAACCGCGTAGCGCTGGCCCAATGCGGTTCAATCCGGCCAGTAGATTGCGAGTGGCACCCAACAACGAACACCATGCACCGCACAATCTTCATTCTGTCACATCAGAATCACGCCACGACCATGCTCGGGCCAGCAGGGTGCCGGTGAACATGCAGCCAAACGTGTAAAGCGCGGCTGGCAGTGCGGCGGCATCTCCGAAGTAGGTTCCGGCCAGCACGCTGCCCAAGCCGGCATTTTGCATGCCAATCTCAAGGGTCAGCGCGCGACGCATTCCCGAGGGTAAACCAAGGGCGATCGCGCCCAATGTCCCCGCCACGTATCCGCCAATATTGATCAACAACAACGCGGTCACCAGCCGCCCATCGACTTGTTGCAGACCCCCACGGTTCTTTGCCACGACCACGGCGATAATCCACAGAATGGTCAGGTTCGCAATCACCGGGCCGATTCGCTTGGCCAGCGGTGACCAATTGGGCTGCCATCGCCCAAGGGCATGACCGGCAAGCACGGGCAAGACGACCATCGCGCAAAGTGTGAGAAACATCGATTGACCGGGAATCGCGACCCGTTCGCCCAAGGCGAACCACAACATGGCCGGAACAAACAGCGGCGCCAGCAAGGTGGCTGTGGTTGTCAGGCTTAGCGAATAGCTAACGTTGCCCCGAGCGACGAGCGTGAGCACGTTGGACGCCATTGCCCCGGGAACACAGCCGATCATCACGATGCCCAACCGCGTGTCGCCTTCGAAGCCGAACAAGCTCGCGGTTGCGAAGGCCAATGCCGGCATCGCGGCATATTGAACAACCGTGCCCCCAAAGACGGTTGGCCAGCGACGAATCACCTGGTCGATTTCATCTCGCGGCAGCATCCACCCAATGGCGAACATCGTCACGCCGAAGAGTATTTTGAGATGGATCGCATCGGTCGCCACAAACGGGTCGGGCAAGGCCGAACACCACGTTGGCCACATGGCGGCAAGCAGCGAAAGAAGCGAAAGCCAGACGATCAAATATCGCTGCAAGATTCCCGACACAGGTTCTGGGTTAGGCTCTGAGTTATTCAACGTATGGTCTACGGTGTGCGAGGCGGTGTATATTGACCCCCATGTTACCCGACCCCAACGCCCCTATCACTGACGAAGCCGATCTTGAAGAGCGGCTCTCGCGACCGACCCCAGGTACGGTTCGCGCGATGGAGGAGCTAGACGGCGACCTGTTGATTCTTGGTGCCGGTGGGAAGATGGGGCCAAGCCTCGCCAGAATGGCCCGACGCTCGCTGGTCGAGGCCGGAAACGGCAATCTGCGTGTGATCGCCGTCTCGCGATTCAGCCAAGAGGGGCTTGCGACGGAACTGGCCTCGCACGGCGTAGAAACACTCGCTTGCGACTTGCTCGATGCCGACGCTCGAAGCCGTTTGCCCGAGGTGCCCAATGTGCTGTGCATGCTGGGGCACAAGTTCAGTCAAGGCGATCCGCCGGGCAAACATTGGACCGTGAACGTCCAGCTCATCGGCACACTCGCCGAGCAGTATCGCAATGCGCGGATCGTGGCGTTCAGTTCCGGCAATGTCTATCCGTTCACGCCCATTGATGCACCCCAGCCCACCGAAGCGACGCCTTGCGATCCCCGTGGCGAATACGCCATGACCGCCTGGGGGCGTGAACGTGTGATCGAATACGTCAGCACTGCCCACGGGACGCCCGTTTGTTTGTTGCGTCTGAACTACGCGGTCGAGCTGCGTTACGGCATCCTCGTCGATTTGGCCACGCAGCTTTTGTCTGGCCAAGCGATCGACCTCGGTGTTCCTCAGGTGAATCTCGTATGGCAAGGCTATGCCAATGCGGTGGCGTTGCAGTCCTTCTTCCTGGCAACTTCGCCGGCGGGTATTCTCAACATCACGGGGACACAGCGTCATCAGGTCCGTGATCTTGCCCTTGGGCTTGCCAAGCGATTGAACGTCGAGCCGCGGTTCAGCGAGAACAAGGGCACCACGGCACTGTTGAACGATGCCACGCGCTGTCACCAGTTATTCGGCAAGCCACAACCGGAGATCGAGTGCTTGCTCGATTGGGTTGCGGATTGGATCTCACGAGGTGAACGCACGTTGGGCAAGCCAACCAAGTTCCAGGTAAGCGATGGCCGCTTCTAAGTGCTGGCATGAATGAGTTAACACGGAAACGCTGGCTGGTCTTACTGCTGCCCTTGGCCGTTTGGATCGCGGCGCGTGCCATTTTTTGGGTGGGTTACGTCGGTTCGGATGACTTCTTCTATGTCAACTACGCGTTCAAAGATCGGAAGAGCA
>CAZNXE010000302.1:0-7059 GCA_964576465.1 uncultured Planctomycetaceae bacterium | reverse complement strand
CTCGCCTGTTCTGTCCTCGTTTTCTGTACCAGAGGTTACGAGAGTAGCGTTCTTGTGTAACGGGTACGAGGTTAGGTTCTGGATATCGGTTGTGTGATTCCGGCCTTCGCTGCGCTCACCCCTTAAGAACACAGCCGGCCGCCAACTGTGAGTGGACTGGTCTGTGCCAAACGCCGCACCAGGGGCAATCAGCGGAGCGAGTTACAAGACGTTGACGCCCTTACCGACGAAAAAACTTGGCCAGCGTGGCCTCGCTTGGTCGCTGCGTAAGGAGCGACACGACAACCAGCGCAACACTCGAACAGGCGATCATCGACGCCACCGGCATCATTCCCAAGAATGTATAGCCCGAGTCTTTTGCGAAGTCGGACAGTGCAAAGAACACCAGCCAACTCCAGGCAGCCACCACGATTGATGCATACGCGCCGGCCTTGGTTAGACCTTTCCAGTAAACGGCCGCGAGGATGAGCGGAAACAGGCTCGAGAAGCCGCTGAAACACCACACGCCCAACGTGAACACGCGCCGTGGTTCCGTAAGACTCAGCAAGAAGGTAACCGCCACGATCGCCACGACGAACACTCGGGCGATGGTGATGATCTGCTTGTCGTTGAAGCGGTCTTTTCCAGCGTAGTGGACGACGATGTCGTTGGTGAACATCGAACCGATGCATAGAAACTGGCTGTCCAGCGACGACATGATCGCCGCCAAGATTCCGGCCGTTAGCAGGCCACCCAATGTACTTCCGGCCAAGTTCTTGACCATGTACGAGAGCACATGGTTGGGGCGAACCGTATCGGGGATTGCTGCTAACTCAGTGGTGGCCCACACCCCAACCAAAACACACGGCACCCAAACGATCATGATGAAGATGGGATGCGCGACGATCGGAAGTTTGAAACTGCTGGCACTGCGAGCCGTGAGCCAGTGTTGAAACAAATGCGGAAACATGCCCACCGAGAGTGGCACGAACATGTACGTCAAAAATTTTAGTTTTGACATGTGCTCGCCGCGAATGAGCTTTTCTTCACCCACGGCCTGGCTCACCGTGCGAAGGTTGGCCATGAAACTGTCCTGCCCGCCTAACTGCGTGGCAATGATATAGAACGTTACGATGCCCATGCCCATGAAGACGATGGTTTGAAAAGCGTTTGCCCACGCCGTGCCACGCATGCCGCCAAAGAAGACGTACAGCAAAACGACGCCGCAGATGACAAGTTTGGCCAGCCAGCCCGGGACGCCAAATCCGTAGCCCTCGAACCAACCGTAATCGACAAATGCGCCCTGGGTCACCCCATTGATTACCCCGCCCGCGCCGATCACGCCGATCAACAGGTAGGGAATGATCAGACCGACGAGAATTGGGAACAGCAACAGGCCGATCTTGTCGCTTTCCAGCCGATCGCGGAAGAACTGAATCTGCGTGCGGTAGCCATGCTGCTTTCCAAACGACCACAGCCGGATGCCGATCGTGAAAAAACAGAGTGAGTGGATAATGCCGCTGGAGGAAGCCAGCAGCCCGTACACACCGACACCCTCTTTGTAAGCCTCCCCTGTCGACCCGATGAGCGCGAAGGCTGTCATCGTCGTGCCGAACAGCGACATCAGCAACAAGAAGGGGCCAATCGAATGGCTGGCCAACATGTAGTCGGCGCTGGTCCCCCGAAACAGGCGGCTCGCCACGGCACCTAGCACAAGCAACAAGGCCAAGTAAATGGAGATGATGACCAGTTGGGTCATGCTTGTTGCTCCTCGCGCGTTGCCTCGATCACCTGATCCTCCAAGTTGTTTGGCCAACAAAAGATGATGGCCATGTACCACACCACGGCCGCCGAGAGCGAGATGCCGGCATGAAACAGCAATGTGATTGGCATGAAGCCGAACACCAAGGTGGCATCGTTCCAGTACCAAACGTCCTGGTGCACAATGACCAGCAGCAGCACAAGTCCCCAAACGACGTAACGCATGGCTCTCTCAACTCGCCCCGGTGTGAAACATTTCGCAAGCTCAAACATCGGCCACGATCCATCGCCGACGATTAAGCCAGGGAGCTTAACACGCCCAAGGGGCCCATGAAAGCCTTTCGGTACAAATCGCGTTCGTTCGGCTCGCAGGGACAAAAAAGATAACGATTCGGCTGCTTAGGCGAGCGGCGAATGAGAATTTTCTAACCCAACGCGTGAGCGAGGGACCAACCGGCAATACACTGCGTTCCCTCGCTTACGCGTCGGGTTGTGATTGGTACGTTCTTATTTGCCGCACACCTTACTTCGGGCTCTGACGCGCTGGCGGAAGATAAGCCAATCCGCAGCTCGATTCACCGTGCGGAGTTTCTCTTTATGCTTGCGTTTCGCGTTTGATTCGCTGGGCTTCCGTGCGGCTGATGCGGTCGGCCCAATAGATCGGCTCAGGCAGTCTGTGGCCCAACAAGGTGGGCAATACAGCCTGTCGTGCAAACTCGACATCAGTGCGATGCCCGGGCGATACGTAGAGAAGCGACTTGCGTGTTGCTTGTGGACGAATCGCCCAACCCAGTGGCGTTTGTTCGTGATGCATTTCGACGACCGGTCTCTTCGTGGTCGGCTGCTGTCGCAACGTTCCGAGTAGCAACGTCTTCGTAATGCCAATGGTCGGCAGATTAGCCACGATCCCCAAATGTGTTGCCACACCGGCACCGCGCGGGTGCATGATGCCGGAACCGTCGACCAGGATGACTTCCGCCATTCGAGCGGCCGCACGCACGCGATCTAACAGGCCCAACAACAGCGGTAGCTCGCGAAACGATAGGTAGCCTGAAACATACGGAAAGCGTACTTTCCGACAATGGGTCATCGACCACACCACCTCACGCCGACGGATATCAAACAAGACATATGCCGCCACCCCACGCCGTGGCGTGACATACGAAATATCCACGCCGGCAATCAACTCGGGCAGGCGTGAAGGAGCATTCAGCAAACGCCGCTTGAGCAATCGTTTCTGGATCGTCTGCAAGCGGCGCAGCGGGCGAGTCGATTGAAAGCGCCGCACAGCGTAACGCTGAACGTCCACGATCGAGTCTTGTACAGCAATCCCTTCGTTGTTCAGGGCTGCTTGTTTTGCCGACGTGTCGCCCTCGATGTAGGAGCCCAATTCTCCCGTGGCGCGGACCACCCGATGACATTGACACCGCGGACCGTGTGGGTGGTCGAGCAGATACTGCGCAACCCAACGGGCAGCCGCGCGGTCGCCCAATGCATTGGCCAGATCTCCGTAAGTCGCAACTCGACCACGGGGAATCTGCCGCAGCAGTCGGCGCAGCTCGCTTTCCAAATCGGGAATCTGATCGAGCAATCGTTGCATGGTTCGGTGCATGTCCTCAGGCCCGGGGTGCATGAATCCGTCATGATCGGTGCCCGCGCTGCGTGACGCAACGCCCCTTGTTCTCTGCTTCGATGTCGCTGAAGCCGTCGGTTTGCTGGTTCGGCAAATTCGTTGTGCTACGATGAAACGCTTCAGACACCGATCACTGCCAACGATTCGGTGCGGGCGTTCGTGTTTCATCGTTGAGGTTTCGTCCCATGTCGTTTTGTCGTGCGTTGCAAGTGTTGGGTACTCCGTTGCTCGTCGTGTTGCTGACTGCCAGCTACGGCACACCATGTTTTGCGCAGACCGATGAACTCCGACCCGGGTTCCGAGGGCAAGTGTTTGCGATTGAAGGCGGGCAAGTCGTGGTCTCGCCGGGGCAGGTGATTGAACAGGCGACCGTGGTGCTGCGCGATGGGGCCATCGTCGATGTTGGACCCGTTGGCGAAGTCGATGTGCCACCGGAGGCTGAGCGAATCGACGCGCAGGGAATGATCGTCTACGCAGGTTTCATTGATGCGTACACTACCGATGGAGTCGACTCCGATGCCAAGCGTTCGCGTACCGGCAGTGGCCGCTCGATTGATTATTCCAGCTTCGCGCTCGCGGCAACCCCACCAGACAACCGCTCGGGCTTGACCCCCGAGTTTGAAGTCAGTGATGTGTTATTGCTCGACGACAAGAAGATCAAGGCCCGTCGCGCTGCTGGTTTCACCGTGATGCTGGCAGCCCCCTCCGGCGGAATCGCGGTTGGCCAAAGCGCTCTAGCGAGTTTGAGCGGTCATCCACGGCGCGAGATCATTCTCGCCGCTCCGGTTGCTTTGCATGTCGCGCTGGAATCGCCCGGGGAGCGTGGTTATCCGTCGACATTGATGGGATGTATCGCTCACCTGCGGCAGGCGATGCTTGATGCGACGCACTACGAAAACCAATGGGAGCATTTCCGGCGGTTTGGTGGTCGCCGTCCGCCCGTCGACCCTACGTTGGCGGCACTTCGCGTCGTACAGCGCCGCGAGCAACGTGTCTTCTGGCAGGCCGACACGCGCGATGAAATTCACCGCGCACTGGACTTGGCCGACGAATTTGGGGTTCGCGTGGTGATCGTTGGCGGACGCGAGGCGTGGAAAGTGGCCGATCGTCTGGCCGCCGGCGATGTACCGGTTGTGTTGCAAATCGATTTTCCCGAGGAACCGAAAGCCGGCAATGCGTCGAAGAAGGTCGATCCGTTGTTGGCCGAGTATTCGCTCGACCAACTGAAAAAAGGATTGAACCGAACCGACTTGCCGGAGGGGATCCGAGAACGAATTGAAGCCCGAATCGAAGAACTTACCAAGCCGGACGAACCCGAGACATCAGAAAAATCCGACGACAAGGCGAGTGACGATCCCTACCGGCTCCCCGATTCACCCCGCGTACTTGCCGAAGAAAAGCGATTGTGGGACGAGCAAGTCAACTGCGCGAAGGTGCTCGTGGAAAAAGGTGTCACCTTCTGCCTCAGCACACATGGACACGCGAAGCCCGATAAATTTTTCGGACATCTCCGCGAGATGATCGACCAGGGGTTGTCTGTTGACGATGCACTGGCTGCCCTGACTCACAACGCAGCATCCATCTTGAACGTCGCCGACAATCTAGGGCAAGTGGCGCCAGGCTCTTTGGCGCACATCGTCGTGTTCGATAAATCGTTCTCGGACAAGGACGCGAAGCTGCGCTATGCGTTTGTCGACACAGAGAAGTTCGAGTTCAACAAGCCAAAGCCCGCTGGCGACAACGATGACGAAAATGGGGAAGAAGACGAAAAAGATGATTCTGAAGAGAAAAAATCAAAGCCGCTGGATGATTTGGCCAAGGACGCTACGGACGAGACTACAAGCGACGAGGACGACGAAGCTTCTGAACAAGTCGAGATCGAGCCATACGCAACCGAAATCGAGGCGGATCGTAAGCCGGCAACACACACCGGCGGCAACGCCGTGATTCGCGGCGCGACGGTGCTGACCGTGACGCAAGGGACGCTTCCCGACGCCAGCATCATCATTCGTGACGGAAAAATCGCCGCGGTTGGCACCGATTTGAAAACACCAGAGGGATTCGTCGAGATCGATGCCACGGGCCTCTACGTTATGCCGGGCATTATCGACTGCCACGTCCATTTCGCCATCACCCGCGGTATCAACGAGGCAACGGTCTCGGTCACTCCGGAGGTTCGCATTCGCGATGTGATCAACGGCGACGACCTAACGATCTACCGCGCCTTGGCGGGCGGAGTGACCTGTGGCCGTGTCTTGCATGGTTCGGCCAACGCCATCGGCGGTCAGGATGCGGTGATTAAGCTGCGGTGGGGCGAGCCGGGGGACGATTTGATTCTTCACGAGGCACCGCGTGGGGTGAAGTTTGCCCTGGGCGAAAACCCCAAGCGAAGCAAGAAGCGGTTTCCCGACACACGACTGGGTGTCGAATCGACGATCCGCCGTTCGTTCGACGAGGGGCGAATGTATCGACGTCTGTGGCAAGCGTTCGCTGAAGCGAAAGGGCGGGGCGAGAACATGCTCGAGCCGCGACGTGATCTGCGGCTCGAAGCATTGGCCGACATGCTCGATGGTCGCTTGCGAATCCATTCGCATTGCTATCGGGCGGATGAAATCTTGATGCTGCTGCGGATGGCCGAAAGCTACGGGATCCGCATCCGCTCGCTGCAACATGTGCTGGAAGGCTACAAGATCGCCCCGGAGATTGCCGCGCATGGGGCAAGCTGTTCGGCATTCGCCGACTGGTGGGCCTATAAGATCGAAGCCTACGACGCGATCCCCTTCAATACGCCGCTGCTGATCGAAGCCGGTGCCAACGTGACGCTCAAGTCTGATGACAAAGAACTAGTCCGCCATCTCTATCAAGAGGCGGCCAAGATGTTGAAGTATGGGCCGCTTTCCGAAGACGAGGCCTTGGCGTTGGTCACGATCAACGGTGCGCGACAGTTGGGGCTCGACGATCGAATGGGGTCGATCGAAGTCGGCAAAGATGCCGACCTGGCAATCTTCAACGGCCATCCGCTCAACGGGTTCTCTCGATGTGAAATGACGTTGGTCGATGGCGAAGTCTTCTTCGAGCGAAACGGTTCTCATGAACCCAATGGATTGGGTTCCCCACTTGCGCCGGAGGCGTTGCGAAACCAGTCGATCGTTGTTGCGGAATCACCGACGGACAGCTATCTGCTCACCGGGGGGCGAATCGTTGTGGTGGATGGCGATCCCATCGACGCAGGTTCAGTCCTTGTGGTCGATGGCAAGATCCAAGCGATTGGCTCAGCCGAACTCACGGCTCCCGAGGGAACAGTGATCGTTGACCTGGCGGGGCTTTCTGTTTATCCCGGTATGATCAACGCCGGCGGCGCGCTCGGTTTGGTTGAGATCGGCTCGATTCGTGAAACGCACGACTATCGAGAATCGGGGCCGTACAATGCCGACCTTCGGGCTTCGGTGGCCGTGCATGCCGACAGCGAGTTGATTCCAGTGACGCGCGTGAATGGAATCCTGTCCGTACTCAGCCAGCCGACCGGCGGCACGATCAGCGGCCAGAGCGTCTTGATGAACCTGCATGGCTGGATTCCGCCGGAGATGGCGCTCGTTGACCCTGCCGCGCTGCACATCAACTTCCCAAGGGGTCGCTATCGCGCCGGCGGCAGCAAGACCACGGATGATCAAGAGAAGGCAATCAAA
>CAZNXE010000301.1:0-7120 GCA_964576465.1 uncultured Planctomycetaceae bacterium | reverse complement strand
AACGCAGTGTATTACCGGTTGGTCCCTCGCTCACGCGTCCCCTTGGTATATTCTCGTTCGCCGCTCGCCTTAATGGCGGAAAGCAAAGGCCACACTTTGGGTTGGCATGGCTAGTTCACCAGCGGTCGGTTCGGGCGCGTTCCGCGCAAAACATCGACGGCTTCGGTGATTCCGTCGATGGTTAGCTCGTACATTGGGAAGACCTGACGAATCAGATGGATCGACGTCGCATCCCAAACATGCGGCGGCGCCGGGTTTAGCCAAATCGACTTTGGCACACGTTGGCGGATGCGCTGCAACCACATCAGGCCCGATTCGGCGTTGTTGTAGCCGTAGTCGATGGCGCCGCCCCGATGCGTCAGTTCGTAGCCCGCCATCCAGGCATCGCCGACAAACACGATGGACCATGAATCGTCGAGTTGCTTAAGCACATCAATCGTGGCGTCGCTCTTGCGGTAGAAATAGTCGCTGTACAGCCGGTCGTAAACGCAGTTGTGAAAGAATCGGTATTCAAACTTCTTGAAATGATTGGCAGCATGGGCCGCGCTAAATAGTCGCTCGCAGAGATGCGTGTAAGGGTCCATCGATCCGCCGACGTCCATCAACAACATCAACTTCACACGGTTGCGGCGCGGTGGAGAAAACAGAAGCTCGATCTCGCCCGCATTCCGGGCGCAACCATCGATCGTGCGTTCGAGGTCGAGTTCTTCAGGGCCTTCGGCTTTGTCGAGACGTTTCAGTCGCCGCAGGGCGACGCCGATTTGCCGGGTGTCCAAGACGACATCCGAACGAAGGTTGCGAAAACGCCGTGAGTCGGCCACTTGAACGGCCGAGCGACCTCCGCCTTTGCCCCCGATGCGAAGGCCGGTGGGATGGGCTCCGCCGTGCCCGAATGGTGAAGTGCCACCGGTTCCGATCCATCGATTGCCACCGTCGTGCCGTTCGTTCTGCTCTTCGAGGAGTTCCTTGAAGCGTTCCTTAAGTTCATCAAGATCGAACTCGGACAACCGCGACAGTTCTTCTTCGCTAATCTGCGGAAGGATCGGGTCTTCTAGCCAGTTGAGCAGCTCGTCGCTGACGTTGATTTCGTCTTCGACGTCTCGAAAGAATACGGCGAACGCCCGATCGTAGGTGTCGTAGTCTGATTCGCGTTTGACCAGCAGGCAACGGGCCAAGCGATAGAACGTGTTGAAGTCCGCCCGACTGTGTCCCTCGGCGAGCGCGCGGATTAGCGTGAGCCACTCGGTGATGGTGACTTTCAGCCCCGTGCTGCGCAGATGGTAGAAGAAGTCGACGAACATCGAATCCAAATTATGTCGTGCCCCATGCGGATGGTTATCTTCTGCGTCCCGATCGGCTTGCGGCCAACACAACTTCCAAGTCGCTTTCGCGTTTCATCAATACGCCCAAGAACGGAAACTCGCGCGTGATGTCGGCTTTGTCGACGCCTCCTCGCACCAAGGCCGCAATCCAGTCGATCAGTTCGCTGGTCGAAGGGCGTTTTCGCACTTGAGGTAGATCGCGCAACCAGTAGAAGCGAAGCAAGACCTGCTTCAGAAGCTCGTCCTCGACATCGGGATGGTGAACCCGAACGATGTCAGACAAGGTGTCTCTGTCTGGAAAGGCGATGTAGTGGAACACGCAGCGGCGGAGAAAGGCATCAGGCAGTTCTTTCTCGTTGTTCGAGGTGATGACCATGATCGGACGATGTTCGGCGGTGAAGCTCTCGCCCGTTTCCGAGATGGAAAAACTCATGCGATCAAGTTCGTGCAGCAGATCGTTGGGAAATTCCATATCCGCCTTGTCGACTTCGTCGATCAGCAGTACCACACGCTGCTTGGCGGTGAGCGCCTGACCCAACGAGCCTAACTTTATATAGGGGCGGATGTCGCTGACATCCTTGTCGCCGAATCGGGCATCGTTGAGTCGCTGCACGGTATCGTAGACATACAGTCCCTCCTGAGCCTTCGTGGTCGACTTGATGTTCCACGTCAACAGCGGCAAGCTGAGGTTCTCGGCGATCGCCTCTGCCAGAACGGTCTTTCCCGTGCCAGGTTCACCGCGGATCAACAGCGGCTTTTGCAAGGCCACCGCGACGTTCACGGCATCGCGAAGTTCCGGCGTAACGAGATACGTGTCTGTTCCACTAAAGCGATGAAAGGTCATTCAGGCTCCCGCGATGAATTCCAGGGTGAGGAGCTATTTTGAACACCGGCCCAGGAAAACACAAGAAGCGGCTGATGTTCATGGAATTCAAGCGGTTCATCAAACTCCCCTGAAATAGTGAAAAAACGTCCAGCCAACATGCCATAATTGGGTGCCGATTACTTTTCGGTGGTTCTTCAAGCTGTTACGCTCGAACTTTTGGGCCTCGCCTGCCTGGACGCTGGGGCCACTTGTTTGTCCACTCCCCGTATAGCAAGGCTCTTGACTACGATGACCAACGCCATGCGACTGCTGATGCTATTTGCCGTGCTTGTAGGCTCTGTCTCTACATTGACGGGCACGGAGTCGATAGACGGCGATGGGCCAAAGACGACTTCAGCGCAATTGCAGAGTGACCATCCGTCGCTAAGCAATGCCACAGTCAAACCGACCGAAACGCTCCTCGTCAGCTACAAGGATGGTCTCGCAAAAAAACCAGACACCCCCGAAAAAAATCAGCAATCTGCCGCCGCTCTCGAACTCAAATCGGGCGATCACATTTGTCTGGTGGGCAATGCCCTGGGCGAGCGGATGCAACATCACAATTACTGGGAAACGCTGCTCTATCAGCGTTTTCCCAAGCACGACCTTGTGGTGCGAAACCTCTGCTTTCCTGCCGACGAGCCGTTTCATCGCATGCGATCCTTGAATTTCGGTTCGCCTGACGACCATCTCAAGCACAGCAAGGCGAGCGTGATTCTGTTCTTCTTCGGCTTGAACGAATCGTTTCAGGCACATGAAGGTCTTGATGCGTTCACCGCCGATGTAACCCGGCTGGTGAATGAGACGAAAGAGAAACAATACGATGGCCAGGGGCCTCCTCGAATCGTGCTCGTCTCGCCGATCGCCTTCGAGAACACCGGTGATGTGAATCTGCCTGACGGGCAAGAACACAACGACCGTCTTGCTTCCTACACCGACGCGTTGCAAGACGTGGCGTCGAACACGAACGTCGGCTTTGTCGATCTTTACCGTCCAACGAAACATCTCTTTGAATCGATCGATGAGCGGCTGACGCTCAACGGCGCTCATCTCAACGATGCCGGTTACCTCGCCCTGGCGTCGATACTTGATCAAGGACTGTTCGGCGCGGCTGACGGCGAACAGGAACTTTCTGCCGTTGTTGATTCACCTCTGAAAGGCGAGATCGACGATAAGAACTTTCATTGGTGGCATCGATATCGGGCCGTCAACGGATATTCGATCTATGGCAAGCGGGGAGAGGCGGGCTCCGATGGAACCTATCGCAATCGCGAAGTGATGGAACGCGAACGGGCGATTCTTGACGAGATGTGTGCCAACCGCGACGCCCGGATTTGGAAGCTGGCCCAAGGGAAAGAGGTGCCCGCCAAGTGCGACGACAGCAACACGCTGCCCTTTATCAATCCCAAGACAAACGTTGGCGGCCAAGACGATCCCAATCGCAAAGCCGGCAAACTTGGAACGCTCGACTACCTGTCGGCTGGGGAGCAGTTGAAGCATTTCAAGCTGGCTCCCGGTTACACGATCGATCTCGTTGCGAGCGAGGAGGATTTCCCCGATCTTGCAAACCCGGTCGCTCTGAATTTCGACAACCGTGGTCGTCTGTGGGTGGCCACCATGGCCTCCTATCCGCAATGGAAGCCAAAGACGGTGCTCGACGACAAGCTGCTTATCTTTGAGGACACCAACGGCGACGGTCGGGCAGACAAACAGACCGTGTTCGCCGCCGGGTTGCACCAGCCAACCGGTTTTGAGTTGGGGCGGGGTGGCGTCTATGTTGCCCAGCAACCTGACATCTTGTTTTTGCAAGACACCGATGGCGACGATCGTGCCGATGTACGCATTCGCCAACTCGTCGGCTTTGATACGGCCGATTCTCACCATGGCATCTGCGCATTTCAGTGGGGGCCCGGTGGTGGGCTCTACTTTCAAGAGGGAACTTTTAAGCAGTCGCAGGTCGAAAGCATCAATGGCCCGCAGCGTTTGGGCGACGCGGGTATCTGGCGTTACGATCCGCGGACCGAAAGGTTCGAGGTTCATGTCTCGCTGACATTTGCCAATCCGTGGGGGCACGTGTTCGATCGCTGGGGGCAGAATTTCATTGCCGATGCCTCGCCTGGCTTCAACTATTGGGCCGCGCCGATTTCAGGGCGCACCATCTATCCTGCCAAGCATCCCGGCGGCTGCCGAGATGCGCATCGCGATTTCGTTAAAATCACCGAATTTGAACCCTATCCGACTTTCCTTGAGAAACGCGTTCGTCCCACGTCGGGGTGTGAGTTTGTTTCCGGGCGCAACTTTCCGCGGAACGCACAGGGCAACTTCCTGCTCAACAATGTGATCGGCTTTCGTGGCGTGCTGCAACACAAAGTGACGGACGATGGTGCGGGGTTTGGCGGTGAGGAAATCGAACCGCTTGTCCAATGCGAAGATGGAAACTTTCGCCCCGTCGCTTTGCAGTTTGGTCCCGACGGAGCGCTGTACATCGTCGACTGGCACAATGCCCTGATTGGCCACTTGCAGCACAATCTTCGCGAGCCACACCGCGATCATAGTCACGGTCGAATTTGGCGCGTTCGCTATGACGATCGCCCCCTGGTCACGCCGCCGAAGATTGCGGGGGAGACGATCCCCACGTTGCTAGAACTGCTGAAGGACGAAGATGATCGTCTCCGCTACCGCGTTCGTCGTGAACTGGCCGCACGTGATACGAGTGATGTGATCCCGGCGCTCCAAGTGTGGCTCTCCACGCTTGATGCGTCCGATCCCGAGAGCGAACATCATCAGCTTGAAGGGCTCTGGCTCTATCAGACACACAACACGATCAACGTCGATCTACTTAAGGCATTGCTGAACGCGAAGCGTCATGAAGCCCGCGCTGCGGCCACAAGGGTGCTATCCTTTTGGGTCACTCGCGTTGAGAATTCACTAGAGTTGGTGCATGCTCGGGTGAACGATTCGCATCCGCGCGTACGTCTCGAAGCAGTACGGGCGTGTAGTATGTTTGACTCAGAAGCGGCAATCGAAGTCGCCCTGGATGTATTGAACCACGAAACTGACACGTGGATCGAGTACACGCTGAACGAGACCATGCAGACACTCGAAAGCCAATAGCGGATGTCAGCGACATGGTATGGCGAAGCAAAGAAGAGGAAGCGGATGTCGAGAGTTGTACGCGCGCTCATTGTAGTTGTCCTAGGGCTGTGTTACCCGGTTGTCTGTGTTGCGCAGGAGCACAACCACGATCACGGCGCAAACACTGATGAACCGATCGCGCGACCGCGCGTGCTGCTGGACAAGAGTCCGCGAATCGTGTGGTATCAACTGAATCGGCTCGACAATGAACGTCTGCTACTTGTTCAGCGGGCGACAGACCATCCCAGATACAAGCCGGTCTACACGGCCATTCTCATTCGCGCCGGAATGTCGCGGCATCATCGCGAGGAGGCACTGGCTGGGCTCATTGCCATCAACGAGTCTGACACGGTTGTCGAGCTGTTGGCGGCACTTGAGAACCTTGAGACCGACAACCGAGAGCAGCAACGCGTCGCACGACAATTGGCAGCCATGTTGCTCGATCTGCCTTCCGAAAAACTGGCCCAACATGCAGAGCTACTCACGTCCGCGACGGAAGCGGACCAGCCGTTGTTACGCACAGTCGGGTTCGCCGGGCTAATCGCCGCGAGCGAGTCACAAGCCGCATCCACGTATGCGGCAGTAGATCGAGCAGCAAGACTCGCTTGGCTCGCTTCGATCGAACTTGTTCCGAACGACGCACAGCGAGCTAATCTGCTCGATGCGATCATCCCGTTCCTTGGTGATGCGCACCCAGCAGAAGTGCGACAGGCCGCCCTTGCCGCGCTGGCCTTTATCCCGAAAGGTCAGGAGAAAGTCTTTCGACTCGTGGCTCCATTTGTTGCTGATGAAACGTTTCGGACTACCGCGATTCTCACATTGTTGAACATCCCGAAAGAGAAACGCCCGACCGACACGGCAGCACTGCTGGTCGACGTGCTTGTCAATCAGGCGGAAGCAACGCCCGCGGAAGAGCGAACGACCGACGCGTTTATCGATGCCATGCAGTTGGCCGAACAATTGCTGCCCGAAGTGACAGCGGAATATACGCGGTCGTACCGTCAGCGGCTCCGGGCAATTGCCGTGCGCGTCGTCCGCATCCAAACCATACAAGAGGAGATGCGATACGACACGGCTTATTTCGCTGTTGAAGCTGGTCGCCCCGTGCAGGTGGTGTTGAGGAACGAGGATCTGATGCCGCACAATTTCGTCGTCACTCTTCCTGGTGCCTTGCAGGAGGTGGCCATCGCGGGGGCCGCACTTGGCCTAGACCCTGGGTTTGAAGGAAAACCCTACATCCCAATATCGGACAAGGTGCTCTTCGCCACCGACATGGTGCAGGCAAACCAGCAGCAGCGGCTCACGTTTACGGCGCCCAAGGAACCTGGTGAGTATCCCTATGTGTGTACGTTTCCGCGTCATTGGATGCGCATGTATGGCGTGATGATTGTTGTCGATGATCTTGATGCCTGGCTGCGGAATCCGACGGAACCCACTGATCCGATCGGCAGCACCCGTTCGTTCGTGCAGAGTTGGACGATGGACGACTTCCGGCAGGAAATGGAAACCGGACTTCGCGGTCGGTCGCCCGGGATCGGTCGGCGGATGTTCGAGGAAGCAACCTGTGCCCAATGCCACCAGGTGAATGGTCAAGGCGGTGCGGTTGGTCCTGAACTTGCCGATGTCTTCAAGCGATACAAGGGTGACCGGGATGCCGTGCTCCGCGAGATTCTGGATCCGTCACATCGCATCGATCCAAAATACGCGGTTCAACTTGTGATGACCGTCGATGGCCGAGTGATTACGGGGATCGTGAAGTCGGAAGATAAATCGTCGGTCTCGCTGATTACGAATCCCG
>CAZNXE010000300.1:0-7142 GCA_964576465.1 uncultured Planctomycetaceae bacterium | reverse complement strand
GACGATACATCCAAGTCAGAGACGGATCGACCAACAGCGGCGAGAACAGCGCGAGAAACGCCGTGGTTGATACGCTCACCACCGTCCAACGACAAATCGATAACCAAGACAGGTGGGCCAATGTATAAATTCTCGAGCCAGCGATGGAGGACGGCCCTGATTGTAACCCACAAACGGAACCCTTGGCCTGCACAACGAGCGAATGATCGACAAGAGAGGTCGAGACGAGTCCATAGGTTGTGGTCCCGCAGTCGTAGTCGCAAACCTGAATTCGCCCCCGATTCACTGCCGAGTTACTTCGCGCTCCCCTCGAATTTTGGAAACACCTCTCGCTCGAACAAATCCTTGACCCATTCGGGCTGGTCCGTGAGCCGCTGGGCGAAGTCTTCTCGAATGGGGATTGGGTTGTCGTTCTTGGGTGAAGGCAGTTTTGGCAGCCAAGTGCAATGCAGCGCGAAGGCGACGTCGAGTTGCGAATGCCCCAATCGACATACCGGCCCTTGTTTCAGGTTGGCCGCGTCGAAGATCCAAAACTCATCGCCGGATGATCCGTCTGTCGTAACGTCGTCGGAGATGACCACGCAGACGAGATACCCGGCGGCTGGAGCAGTATCGCCGGCATCGTCCCTGGGTACGAATTCCGCGGTGGTGGCGAATCGCCCCGGCGGGAATTGATAGCCGTCGGCGATTTTCATCTGCGTGGTGTCGGCGCGAAACAACGTCGAAGGTCGGCCCAAGATCGGCAGTTCTGAGTAGGATACGCGGCGGTACTTGTAGTCCTCATATGCCAAGGAGGTGCGCCAGGAAAGCATCTCTTCGGAAAAGCCAAACGACAACCAATAGAGCGACTCGATCTGGTTTGCCTGAGGCGGGCCTTGCACGATCGGCAGTGTCGCACCCCAAGTGAAATCGTGATCTTCGAGCAATTGAGAATCGACAAGGGTGCCGGCAGACGTATCGATCACGTGCTTGCCAAGTACGCCAATGTCGAGCGGCGTACTTGGTATCCCGCGTAGTCCCCGCCGCACGGGTTGTCGCACCGTGCCCAATCGATCATCCGTTTGAAGCCAGTCGGAGATGTCCCACGCACAGTGATGTGCCACATGGAGCGTGATTCGACCGTCGGGATTGTCGTAGTCGGCCAAGAAGTGAAGCATTTCGCGGGGCACGACAATACGTTGCGCCGCCACATGATCGACGTTTTCCTGCAACGCGTCGCGGCGAATGATGTAAAGCGGCGTATCCGGCGATTGGGGGCTCCTCGAATGATCACCGAAGATTTGCGCTTGCCCGATTCGAAATGCCGTATCGGCGAGGATGACAAAATCGCGCGTCATGGCCAACTGATGCACCGACTGCTCGATGCGCACGTCACGACCTTCGCCGTCGACGATCTTCCATCGTTGCAACGATCCGTTATGGTTGAATCGCAACAAGTCGGTGAACGCTTTGCCCTTGGGAAACACGGGGGCATAGTTGACGCTGAACAGCTCGCCAGTGCCTGCGTCGTAGCAAGGATGGGCAGCGGTGAGCACTGCCGGGAACGGACCCGAGAGAAGTGTTTCGTCGATCGCCGATCGCCATTGTCGATTGGCACCCAGCGGTGTGATGGGCTGCAAGCTGTTGGGGTCGATGGTGTAGGGTCGCCCCGTGTCGCAGGAAACGATCAGCCGGTCGCCGAAGGAAGCCACGGCGTGATTGGCTTGATTTCGGGCACCAAGCGTCGGCGAAAGGCGAAGGACTCCGGCGTCGAGAAACTCGTTTTCGCCATGCGCGGTCGCCTGATCGGCATAGTAGCTTGGCGTCTTCGCGATGCGGCAACGCAGAACCACTTTGTCGGCGGCGAAATCGAGACGTTGGATCATGCCGTCGCCGTTGAAGACATAGGCATCCCCGTCATCGGGAAGTGAGGCGACGCTGAACAAGTGACCGCGAAGATCGTGTGGCAACTGTCCGGCGACTACGTTTAGTTCAAATTCTGTTTCCGCCCGACTGGCGCGGCGCAGCGATCCAGGAACCCGGGGGGGGAGTTGTGGTCCGGTTTCGACCGCTGAATCATCGGTCGAGGGTTCCGGTCGCCCTGTGCAGCCGGACAACAAACCAGTTGAACTAAGCCCCGCGGCGCCCGTGATGGACATTCGCAGCAACTCTCGACGATCGAACTCCCGCATATAGTCACCTTCGCGGTTGTTCGTTCGGTTTCTTGATTCGTTCGCCGCTGGACGAGGGGAGGGCGGTTGCAAAGCCGTGCCGTTGCATCCATTGGGCCGCTAGTTGTGGCCACGTTGAGAGAATCGGGTCGGATTTGCCCAGCCCAAAGCCATGCGGTCCCTCTTCAAAGACGTGCAATTCGGCGAGCACCTTGCTGCGGCGAAGCGCTAGATAGAAGAGCACACTGTTCTCCGCTGGCACAACGCGATCGCTGGTGGTGTGGACCAAGAATGTGGGAGGCGTTTGCTCGCTGACCTGTGTTTCGTTGGAGAGCGAATTCTGTAACGCGGTCGATGGATTGTCGCCCAGTAGATTGCGTCGCGACCCCCGGTGCGTGAACTCGGTGGTAAACGAGATCACCGGATAGACAAGCAGCATGAAATCGGGGCGACAACTGACGCGACGGACCAGATCCTCGGCGTCAGGATCTCCGGCGTCGAAGTGGGTTCCCGCAGTCGAGGCCAAATGTCCTCCAGCGGAAAAACCGATGATGCCGACATGATCGACGGCGAGTTTCAATGGCGAGTCGGGAGAACGAACCAACCGCAGCGCCCGCTGAACGTCGTTCATCGGCGCGGGATGTTGGTAGTGCGGGGCGTGCCGATAGCGGAGCACCGCGGCGGTGATGTTGATGCCGTTGAGCCACTGGGCGATTTGCTTGCCCTCATGATCGACCGCCAGATGACCGTATCCGCCGCCAGGGCACACAACCACGACGGTCTGTTTCCCGGATGTTTGATCTGCCCGATAGAGGCTCAAAGTGGGGCGGTCGTGTTCGGCGGTTCCTGTTGCCCCGGGAGCACCATCAGGCCAGAGTTCGATGACCTCCGGCTGCCCGGCGACCGCAAACGATTGCAAAAGGAGACCCAAGCAGACGGTGATGGCAAAGGATGTCGAGCGAAGAAACTGCACAGCAAACTCCTGGGACCACGGGCCACAACGCGCTGGTGGTCGGACGGGCATTCCGAATCCAGCACCGAAGCGACCATCTTGGCACCGCCGGAGCCTCGGCACAACCGCGGCGGTCGCGGGAAATGAGTAGCCGTGCGAACGTATTCGTATCAAGGACCACGCACAAGAAGTGACAACGCCGCGAGAGTTGCCGTTATTTCAACGACACCACCCGACTGCGGACTTCTTCTTCGATGGTGACCTTGTCTTCGCGGGCCAGCCAGCCAACGCCTTGCATGATGAGATCACGCGGGGCGTCCACTTCCTTGGCCAACTTCGCCAAGCTGAGGGGGCCTTTGAGCGATAGGGCTTTCCAAATATCGCCGGCGGTTTCGCCTATTTGCTCGATGCAGCAGAGATCCGATGTCGCGGTTGCCATCCGTCTCACTCCTTTTGTGCAGACAGCTACTAGCATTCAATCACTTTGGGCGACGGTCACCGTCCCACTCGGTTCGCCAAACCCGTGCGGGCGGTGCGCGCGAAGTATAGCGAATTCCGGTCGATCAAAACAAGTACCGTTGCTAGCGGAAGCGGGTTTGAGGGCGCACGGTGTGCCAGGTTTGCGAACGGCTACTTGTAGCTCGTCGATTTTGCGTCGAACGTCGACTATGCTGGCATCGTCATGAGTCGCCCCGAGAAAAAACGCCGTAAGAAATCGCCGCAACAGAAGCCGAAATCGGTATCCCACGGTTCAAGTCACCAGGATCGGCAACCGACCGATTTCCAACCGGGTGAAGTGGCTCTTCCGCCTCGAAAGGTTGTGTTGTGGCTGGCAATTGGCACGTTGGTTGTGTTGCTGCCCTTGGTCAACAAGCCCGTCCATCTGGACGATCCTGTCTTCATTTGGAGGGCACAACGCATTGCCGAAGTGCCATGGGACCACAGCGGAATCGACCTGAATTGGTCTGGTACGACGCGGCGATTGGCCGATTATGTGACGAATCCGCCGCTGATGAGTTATTACTTTGCGGTCGTTGGAGCCGTGGCGGGCTATGACGAAATTGTGCTGCATTTGGCCTGCTTCGCACTGGCCGTGTTGACGGTCGTGGCAACGTACCAACTCGGTCGGCGTCTCTGCGGTCGGGCGGAATTGGCCGCGCTGCTCGCGCTTACGGCGCCAGTGTTCGTTCTTTCGGCGACAACGCTGATGTGCGACATGCTGATGTTGGCACTCTGGTGCTGGGCCGTTTGGTTTTGGATTCGCGGCCTTGATCGCAAGTCGCACGGCGACCTATTCGTGGCCGCCGCACTGATTGCGCTGGCGGCGCTGGCCAAATACTATGCAGTCGCGCTGATTCCACTATTGGCGGCTTATACCATTGTGCGAGAGAGGTCGGTTCCCTACCGCATGGCATGGCTGCTGCTGCCCATGGCGGTGCTTGGCATCTACGACTTGGTCACTTGGAATCAATACGGTCGCGGACTGTTG
The DNA here is from genome assembly GCA_964576465.1 of uncultured Planctomycetaceae bacterium. Lineage (GTDB taxonomy): Bacteria > Planctomycetota > Planctomycetia > Pirellulales > JAEUIK01 > CAZNXE01. The sequence goes on along the minus strand of CAZNXE010000300.1, from coordinate 2,551 downwards.
TTGGGAGCCGTGCTCTACAGCGGCGAACAGACCTCAACGGGTGCGCTGCGGGCCGATATTCCGGTGTTGGAGACGTCGTTGGTCGCGTTGGTGTTCTTGGGCGGCTGCTTGGCAAACACGGTCTTCTTTTGGACGGGGCTTTGGAAATGGGCCGGCTGGCTCTCGCTGGCCATTGTTGCGGTAGCCTCGGGGTTGATGATCAGCGAAGCCTCGCAATTGGTCGGCTCCAAGGTTCCGCCACCGCATCAAACCGCTATGTGGTTCAATCTACACGTGATCGTGATGGCGACCATTGGAGCAGGAGTGATTGGACTGGTGGTCGCTGCTTTGTCGCGGCAGCGCGATGCGGACACCGTTCTCTTATCGCTGTGGGTGCTTGGCACGCTGACTTTCACCGCGTACGTCAATTGGTCGATCAACGGTCGTTCGTTGTTGACGGCCGTTCCGGCGGTCGGCATCCTGCTTGTACGGCAATTAGAGGCCCACAAGTCGTCGTTGTTGAACCTGCGGAGTTGGCAACCGTGGGCCGCACTGGCGCCGGGACTGCTGTTGGGTTTGTGGCTTGCATGGGCCGATCAACAGATGGCGGTCGCTGCTAAAACCGCCGCCGAGCAAATCACGGCGAAGTATTCCGGCACAGACGCCAGCACGCCCGTTTGGTTTCAAGGGCACTGGGGTTTTCAGTACTACATGCAGCTAAACGGGGGCGTGCCCGTGGATTTGCGGCGGGATAGTATTGCCGTCGGTGAGGTAATGGCCATTCCAGAGAATGCCGACAATGTCATCCGGTTGCCGGAAAATATTGTTGAAGAGTTGGAAGTGTTGCGGCTTGGCGAAGGTCGCCTGTCGGCGACGATGTCACATGGGACGGGGGCGGCCTTTTATTCGACGGTGCATGGCACTTTGCCCTATTCCTTTGGTCCGGTGCCGCTGGAAAACTACAGAGTTTATCGCTTGCTGCGTCGCGTAAACTTCAAATCCGAACCCGATGATCCTTCAGGCAAAGCGGATTGAGACAGATAGGTGTAAACAAAAAGAGTCCGCTTGGCAGTTGCTCGAAAGCCAAGCGGACCCTTTTGTATCCGTGAAAATTCGCGCTGTGCCCGCGACGGGCTTTAGTCGCTGCTATTCAAGGCGACGCTGCGTCTAAGATTCACGGTGCGCTGCCCAGCGGCGCGATGTTGGTAGGCCACACGCGGAGTGCGGGTCCGCGTGCGGCCGAATGGGCCTACCCAAGTCGAGAGGTATCTACTGCACGAGGCATGCCAATCGCGCGGTGTTTCTTCGTGTTTCTCTTGCCGCCGGCTGTCTTTGCCACGCAAGTGGTTGCTGTGATACGTTTTCTCGCGATTCGACCGGTCGACAACGGGCCCTGGCGTTGCTATCACATCTGATCTCTGATGTTGAAGGTTTTACAATCCAGCCCGAGGTGCCGAGCGACGGGCCAGTGCAGTCGAGGAATCGCATGAAAAGCTACCAAATCGCCTTATATCCTGGCGACGGAATTGGACCCGAGGTGACCGAGCAGGCAGTGCGTGTGTTGCAAGCCGTGGCTAGCAGCAATGGCGCATTCGAGTTTCAGATGACCGAACTCCCCTGGGGCGCGGCCTATCACGAGAAGACCGGGCGCGTCATGCCGGAGGACTTCCTTGAGATACTGAAGCCTTTTGATGCCATCTTTCTTGGCGCGGTCGGCTGGCCGGAAAAGCTGCCCGACCATGTCACGCTGGAACCGCTGGTTCGGATTCGTCAGGCGTTCGACCAATATGCGTGCATGCGACCGGCGAAGCTCTATCCTGGGGTTCGGGGGCCGCTTGCCGGAAAGACGCCCGAAGACATCGACATGATGGTGATTCGCGAGAACTCCGAGGGCGAATATGTCAATTCGGGGAGTCGTTTCAAGGTTGGTCGGCCCGACGAATTTGCCTTGCAGACGGCGATCCACACCCGGCGTGGAATCGAACGCATCTTGCGGTTCGGGTTTAACATGGCGAGGAAACGAAGCAATCGTCTGACGATGATCACTAAGTCGAATGCTCTCCAATATGGCTATGTGCTTTGGGACGAGATTCTGGAGGAGATTCGCGGTGAATTCCCTGAAGTGGAAGCTGACAAGCAGCACTGCGACGCGGCGGCGATGAACTTCGTGCGTTCTCCAGAACATTTCGACGTGGTTGTGGCATCGAACCTGTTTGGCGACCTGTTGACCGATTTAGGGGGTGTGATTGGTGGCGGGCTGGGACTTGCCCCCAGCACGAATACAAACCCCGAGCGGGAGTTTCCGTCGATGTTCGAGCCGGTTCACGGTTCGGCACCCGATATTGCTGGGAAAGGAATTGCCAACCCGGTGGCGGCCATACTTAGCGCTGCGATGATGCTGGATTGGTTAGAACAACGATCCGCAGGAGACGCCATCCGCAGCGCGGTTGCGTCAGTTCTGTCTTCGGGGGCTGCGACCGCCGATTTGGGGGGGGCGTTGACGACGATTCAGATGGCCGACTGTATCCTGGAACATTTGGCAAGCTAGGGCGGTGTGCATGGTCAGGAAACC
>CAZNXE010000299.1:0-7264 GCA_964576465.1 uncultured Planctomycetaceae bacterium | reverse complement strand
ACCGCCATCAATAATCCCGAGAGCCATCCGGCGGCCAGCGGCACGATCAGCAGCGCCAGGCAGCCGGCACCGGCGATCCAGCCAACTCCCCACAATGCTGCCAGCAACGGAGCGGTTGCCAGGGTGACCACAGCCGTACGGCACATGCCGGCGACAAGTTCACCGGCCAGCAGTTCCCAATCGCTGGAAGGCGTTAATAAATTGAATTCGTACGTCCTGGACTTGGGCAACTGCGTGACGCGCCACGCCGTAAGAAAACCACCGCACACGACGGCTAACAAGAACTGCGTCCACGTGAGCCGCTCGACAAGTTCCGCCGGACCCTGGTCCACCGCCGCGATCGATACGAACGTTACGATCAGCACGGACCCTAAGGCCGCGGCCCTGAGTTGGGTGCTGCGCCACGCGTTGTGGAGATGCCAGGTGAGAATCGTACGAAACATCGCAATCCCTGGGAGCTGCGAGCGGGCTGAGCGTATACACGGCGGTCAACTCAACCATACGTCGATTCGAGGAACCGCGACGAAGCTGGGCGGCAGACGAGTCTGCTACGGCAGCCGCCGGTACAGAGGACCGCAAGTTCTGAAAACGCCCCGTTCTCAGGTGGTTTGACAGACACCGTCGATCGGATACAAGTGAAGCCCTACTGGGCACGATGTGGGTGATCGCGACATGCGTGTTCGTCTTGCGACAAACCACCGGGTGCCCTGTTTCTTGTCGCGCAACGAGAGAGGGAGAAGGATATGAGTGAGTTTGACTACCGCGGTCCAGTCAAACTGGTCGTTTTCGATTGGGCTGGCACCACGGTCGACTTTGGCTGTTTCGCGCCGGTCGCACCGTTCATTCAAGTCTATGCCGATTCCGGAATCGAAGTCACGATGGAGCAGGCCCGAGGGCCGATGGGCATCCATAAGAAAGATCACATCCGTGCTCTTGGTGAATTGCCGGAGGTAGCAAAACAATGGCAGTTGATTCACAAGCGTCCATTCGTCGAGGACGATGTTGATTCACTTTATCAACGACTGCTGCAACCCGAGGTGAGCAAGGCCATCGCCGAAGCCAGCGGGTTGATCTCGGGCATTGTCGAAGCTGCCGACCGCCTGCGCGAGCGGGGCGTTAAGATTGGCGCGACGACCGGTTATTTTCGCCAAGCTGCCGAGGCGGTCGTCGAGCGTGCTCGCAGCGAAGGCTTCGCACCGGATGTCAGCCTGTGCGTGGACGATGTTCCGGCCGGTCGACCCGCGCCGTGGGGCATGTTCTCGATTATGCAGCAACTCGATGTCTATCCTCCCACGGCGGTCGTTAAGATTGGCGACACGGTGCATGACATTGGCGAAGGACGCTGCGCCGGAACATGGACCGTGGGCGTTACGAGAACGGGCAATGACGTGGGACTCACCGAAGCGGAACTAGCCAAGTTGAGTGACGAAGAGCGGAAAAAATGCATCGACCATGCGGGAAAGAAACTGTTAGACGCCGGCGCGCATTGGGTCGTCGAGACGGCCGCCGAAATCCCTGAGCTGTTGGACGAAATCGAGAAACGTATTGCCGACGGGATACGACCCTAAACCGATTCGCGATCGTTGTGAGGGGTTATTACATCGCGAGTTAATTTGCACGTAAAGGAGAAACCGGTGGATCCCGAGATTCCGTATTTGTTGCTCACCCCCGGGCCGTTGACCACCTCGCGCGGGGTCAAGGAAGTGATGCTGCGTGACTTCTGCACGTGGGACGATGAATACAACGATATCGTCACCAACATACGCCAACGTTTGGTGCGGCTCGCGAGTGAAAGCGACGAATATACGTGCGTGCTGATGCAGGGCAGCGGCACGTTTAGTGTCGAGGCGACCATCGGTTCGGTGATTCCACCCGATGGAAACGTGCTGATTGTCAACAACGGCGCCTATGGCAACCGAATGGTTCAAATCGCTCGGCGGCTGCAAATCGATTGCGTGGAACTCAAGCTGCCCGAGACTCGTCCGGCGGATATTGACGAGATTGCGGGAACTCTGGCGAAGGACAAATCGATCACCCATGTGGCGATGGTTCATTGCGAGACGAGCACGGGCATGCTCAACCCTGCCGCCGAGGTGGGTCGCCTGACTCGTGAACACGACCGCGTTTACATTCTCGATGCGATGAGTTCTTTCGGTGGAATTCCGATGAGCATGGAGGACACCGGCGCTCAATTCCTGGTGTCCAGTGCCAATAAATGTATTCAGGGTGTGCCCGGCTTCGGCTTCGTCATTGCCCAGCGATCGCTGCTCGAAGCTTCCAAAGGTTGGGCCCGATCGTTGAGCCTCGATCTTTTCGATCAGTGGTGGGAAATGGAAACCAAGGGCGGCAAGTGGCGCTATACATCGCCAACGCATGTCGTGCGGGCGTTCGCTCGGGCGCTGGATGAACTCGATGCGGAAGGGGGCGTCGCCGTGCGTTTCGAGCGATACTGCGAGAATCACCGCCGGTTGGTTGAAGGCTACGAGCGACTAGGCTTCCAGCCGTTGTTACCGCAGCAGTGGCGTTCTCCGATCATCACGTCATTTCTGTATCCTAACGATACAAATTTCACATTCGATGCTTTTTATACAGCCATGAAACGTCGGCGGTTCGTTCTCTACCCTGGCAAGGTCAGCGACGCCGATACCTTCCGCGTGGGCACGATTGGCCACGTCTATCCCGAGGACATCGACGAGCTAGTCGCGGCCACCGCCGATGCGGTGGAAGAGATGAAGTTGGAACTTCCGACTTCTTAACAGCCTGTCAGTCGGGCCTTCTCACCTGTCGCCGTGGGGATTAACTGAACGCTGTTAGCCCCGGTTTGGAGAGTGGTGGTTTGTCGATTCTTGTGTCCCAATCTAGTTTGTCGGGAACGAGTTCTTGCTGAGAATTGAGCGCTTGGTCCCAGGTGATTTCTTGGCCCGTGTAGGCGGCCATGCGCCCCATAATTGCCATTAGAGTGGTGTTCGCCATGCGCGTGCCGTCGTTAATCGGTTTGCCAGCGCGGATTGATGCGAACAATTCATTGTGTTCGACCTGATATTTGGATACCTCTTTCCGGTCGCGCTGTCTGGGGTAACGCCAGTCGGTTTCTCCTTCAATCACCGGTGTGCGACTGTGGCCGATGGTACAGATGCCCTTGGTGCCGGTGATATAATCGGCGTTGGACGTGTAGCAGCCTGCTTGCGAGCGGCAGCCGAGAAATCCACGAATTCCGCTGGCGTATTCATAGACAACAAAAGCGTTGTCGAAGGTGTTGCAGTCCTCGATGGGAAATCCGCGGCCGCCCAGCGCCACAGCCTTGGTTGGCATCTCGTCGTCCAGCCACCACGACATCTTGTCCACGCTGTGGCCGCCGGAGAGCAGGATGGTCACATCTCCGGAAAGCCAGAGATGGCCGTACCAGTCGCGGATCTGCCATTCCAAATCAGTCATTCGCGGTGTGCGCTTGCCGTGGTATTTGTGGTCTAAGCTACCGCGATAATAGGTCGCATAGAGTGAGCGTATTTCACCGATCGCGCCGGCGCGTATTTGTTCAGACACTGCCCGCAGCGCGGGATCATAGCGCCAACAGAAACCAGAGACGATCGCCAGGTTTTTCTTTCGGGCCAGTTCGGCCGATTCCAGCACGCTACGCACTCCCGGGGCGTCGACGGCGGCGGTGATTTCGATGAACGAGTGCCGGCCTGCTTGCACCGCGGCCTTAAGGTGCTGCGGGCGAAACGCGGGTGGAGTGGTCAGGAGCACTACGTCGACATCGCTGTCGATCACTTTCTGGAAGGCGTCGAAACCCACAAAGCACCGGCTGGGCGAAACCTTTACCTTCGCCGGTTGCTCTTTTTGCAACAGCGTCAAGCTCTTCTGCAATTGATCCTCGAACACGTCTCCCATTGCAACCAGTTCGACGTGCTCGTCGGCCTGCAAAGCCTGCACTGCCGCACCGGTTCCGCGTCCGCCGCAGCCAATGAGACCGATCCGCAGCGTCTCGCTCTTGTCCGCGCCCGTGGCGACGTTGGGGAAGCCAACCTGAGCAGCCAGCGTTCCGCCAACAGCCGCCGCGGCAGACGAATGTAAGAACCCTCGGCGTGAGGCTTTCACATTTCCAGTTTCGTTCACGGTCTTTCTCCTTCAAGTCTGCTTAGTGTGAGTGATCGAGTTCGTCATTCATCTTCGGCGAGGAACTCTTGATACCGTTTCAACGGTTGAGATAGGGCGTCATCGAGTTGCGTGACGACCAGGCGCACCTTCACGGTTCGCTCATCGTGGGGCAACAAATCGTCTCCAAAGAGCGAAAAATCGAAAGCGCTGTAGTCGGTCAACCGGTCGGCCTCGATCTCCGCGTGATAGCGCGTGCTGATTGCATAGCAGTCACGGGGGCGTGCCATGATCACGACCCCCAATTGGTCGTCGGGGTCGGTCATGAAGGCCATGCAGTGTGCGAAGTGCCGCACGGGACACATCTGGACCGTGGGCGTGCCTCGTTCGTTGCGATCCCAGCGGCCATCGACACAGCGCCGCGCCGCGTGAGCATCTCGCGGAAACACCAGGACCGTCTCGCGGAAGACATCGTTGAGAGTGGGCAACACAAGATCGCTCTTTTGCTTATCTCGCGACCTCAGATAAATGTGAGGTCGAAATGCCTTGTCGAAATAGCTGGACATGAACAGTTCGTAACCGCGATACGTCCCTTGCGATCGTACCGTGACCGTCACATCAATGGCGTCCGGCGAGACGATCTCATAGCGCGCCGTGATCTCGGTCTGATGCGAATCAGTCGCGGTCCACTTCGCTTCGACCCAATGCTCCGCAACGGTGGTGGTGCGCTCCATGTGCCGCGGCTGATCCATCGCCTGGTTGACAGCCATTAGCTTGAAAAGATTCAGTGCGGAGTATCTGGAATCGATCACCTGTTTACCGGTTCGCTTGTCAACTAACCGTGTGACTCCGTGGTACGCTCCGTCGAGCCGAATCGTTCCTTGAATCAGGTCTGTCTCGAAGTCGAAGCTGTCCTGCGAGCGACTCGGGATAAGTCGAGTCCTAAGGCGGCTGTCGTCAGTCCGCGATTCCGACGCGGAGTCGGGCTTCGGCGGATCGGCCAATGCGTCCAGCGTCGCCATCAAGAGTACGACCGCACTAACGAGCAAGGGTCGCAGAAAGCCGACTCGCAGTTTCACGGGATGTAATTTCATGTATTGTTTCCTGACTCAGGTGTTGTTCTCGATGTCTCTTGCTGTCGGGGACCGGCAGATTCGCGTTGTGCCCGTCGACCCACGGCGACTTGTACCGAGTCGCTAAAGACGCACCTCACGCCATTGTAAGGGCTTTTTCTTCGTGATGTTGTCGAGGTTTTGTCCGCTCACTACGGCACGACGCCCGCTTGGTGTCCTTGTTACGACGGCGATGCGTCTACTTGAGAATATTATTCGCCCTGGGATCCTTTGTCCAAGTGTCGTGTTCCCCGCGGTCGTGGGATACCATGTTTTGTAGCGAATAGGGCAGGTTGGAAGTCCATCCGACACGAACTGTCCCAGCAGCCTACCTTCAGTACTCACCATGCGAGCGACCATCCATGCGGCGACTTAGTTTCATCCTGGCAAACATTGTCCTCGGCCTTGCGGGCATCGTGGAGGCGCGAGAGCAACCGAATGTGCTGTTCCTGTTCACCGATGATCAGCGGGCCGACACGATTGGTGCCTTGGGCAACGATCTGATTCAGACGCCCAATATTGATCGACTGGTTAACAGCGGTTTTGTGTTTCATAACACGTACTGCATGGGAAGCACTTCGGGCGCCGTTTGTTTGCCGAGCCGGCACATGATGCACAGCGGCATGTCGCTGTTTCGCTATGACACGAACAAGAAAGTGGGTACGTTCGGCCATGTGATGCGAGCGGCCGGGTACGAGACGTATCATCAGTCGAAGCGTGGCAACACGCCACACACCTACCACACCGCATTCGAGCATTCGAGCTACTTGAACGACGAGAAAGAGCGAACCTCGGGCCATCACGGTCGAACCGCCGCCGACCACGCCATCGACTTTCTCCAGCAGACGTGGAAGAAAGATCGACCGTTCTTCATGTACATCGGCTTCGCCGGGCCGCACGATCCCCGGGTGGCGGCCGATACTTGGCTCGATCGCTACAAGCGAGATGCGATTCCGCTGCCGAAGAATTACGCGGCGTATCATCCGTTCGATAACGGAGAGATGTACGTTCGTGACGAGCGACTGGCCCCTTGGCCGCGGAGCGAGGATGTCGTTCGCCAACATCTGCACGACTACTACGCCTGCATCACATCGATCGACCACAACATCGGGCGGATTTTCAAGACGCTCGAGAAGCTTGGCGAGTTCGACGACACGATCATCGTCTTCTCCTCCGACCACGGCTTGGCAGTCGGCAGCCACGGCCTGTTCGGGAAACAAAACCTGTACGAGCACAGCATGAAAGCCCCACTGATTTTCTCCGGGCCGGGTATTCCGCATGGCAACAGCGAGGCGTTCGGATACTTGTTAGATATTTTCCCAACGGTCGTCGATCTTGTCGGACAATCTCCCCCCGGCCACATCGACGGGAGAAGCTTGGCTCCGGCGATCCGCGGCGAGCGGAATCACGGTCGCGACACGATTTATCTTGCCTACAAAGACGTTCAACGGGCCGTAAGGAATGGGGATTGGAAACTGATTCGCTATCCCAAGGTCGACGTCACACAGTTGTTCAATCTCCAGGACGATCCCAACGAGATGAACAACTTGGCGGATGATCCGGCCTACGCCGACCGCGTCGCGGAGATGATGGCATTATTGGCCGCTCAGCAAAAAGAATTCGACGACAAGACGCCGTTAACGGTCGCCAATGTCTCTCCCGCCACCGTCGATGAAGCCTTCTTCAAGAGGGCTCCCGATGTGAAGAAGCGGAAGAAGTAAAAGCAACGAGAAGAATCGCCAGAAGGCGCGAGCCGCCGACGTTACACACTTCGGTCGCGGGCGATGGCGACCAACTGCCCCAAGCAGCGATGGAGTTCGTCGACGGCTTGCTGATCGTCGAACAATGCGGCGCTTCGCTGCACGATCTCCGACTCGACCTGATCGCGATACTCCTGATCGCTGGCCAGCGAAACGGCGATCTCAACGTAATGATCGTGGTCCCTCGCAACGCACGACAGGTAGTCCATCCTTCGATAGCACCCCAACGTGAATCGCCCTCGTTGGAATTGCCCAGGATAGGTCACCACCGCTTTGCCCAACGACAGAGCGTCGTAG
>CAZNXE010000298.1:0-7296 GCA_964576465.1 uncultured Planctomycetaceae bacterium | reverse complement strand
CGCTACGACCGTGACCGCGATTGTCGATCGCGATCACCTGAAAGTCATCTCGCACTGCGGCGATGATGCCTGGCAGTTTCCAATTCTGTTGCAAGTTGGCGGTAAAGCCATGGATCAAGACGACCGGCTCGCCTTCGCCCGTCACGATGTAGTGGATTTTTGTCCCGTCGGAATCGAAGAACTGCGATTCCAACCTTTCCCCCGCGCTCAGCGGAGCCAACACAAGCAACAACCACAACAACGCGGCGGAGAGAGAGAACAATCGACGGTGCATGGCGGTCTTTTCCTCACAACAGTTGGACATTGATCATCCGGCGTCGACAAGCTGGCGGTCCACACGCCGCCAACCCTTGCCACAGATGATTGTAGAGCCCAGGCACCTCGAAGTGCAAAGACCCTCGGTTACGACACAAAAAAAGACACCGGAGTCGACGCCACCCGAAGAGGGACGCCGCCACCGGTGTCGGTGAAACTCATCATCTTTGTGACGAACTTTGGTTCGTCTGGACAACCACCGCTATTGGTGCAGTTGGGCATTGCGGACATCGGTGCGGCCTGTGCGGACATCGCGAATCACGAATTGCAATTCGCCACCATACGTATTGCGAAGCATTTGGCGAACACCTTGCGAATCGTGAACAGAGTATCCGTTGAGTTGCAAGATCACGTCACCCGGTTCGAGCCCAATATCTGCCGCCACGCCTTGCCATGCCACACGCACCACCTGCAGGCCTTGGGGGCGACCATCGTGATACTGGGCAACCGCATCGAATCCCAACTCGTGAATTCGAATCACGCCGTGACCAGGTGATTGAAGCCTGACGTTTGGCGTAACGAACGCTGGTGGCGTCGGTTGCCCCAGTTGCACGTTCACTCGCGGAGTAGCGAACCAAGAGCGGCCCAGTTGCTGGCGAATCCGTGTTTGGGCGGCCCGAGAATCGGCCACGTGCCGCACTGCATTGACGCGATCAATCGCCTGCCGCTGAATGTTCCACGCCGCGGCACCCGGCCGTCGACCGTAAGCTGCCGACTGACGGCCAAAGTAAGGCGATTCACCCGCCGTGGCGAGCGACGTCACTAGAATCAGTCCGCTGGCGATCAAGAATGTGCTGATGCCACCGCACATATTCCGATTGGCGTTTCGGACAGTGCTCGTACGTTGCGTTTGCGTCGTTTGGTTGCGGTACATGGTTTTCCCCTCGTAGTCCAAGTTGTGCTCGTGAATCAGGCGGGAGTTGTTTCCGCCGTGTTGCAGGTAGTAGATTGCTAGCTACATGCCAAATCGCACAGACCAGGGCCTTGCAACAAGGGAATAATCGTCTCAAAGTATTACTGTCATATAGTTTACAAATATCAATCAGTTCTCATTTCAACTTCCAAGACAATCCCCAAGTGCATCAAAATGATGTCCTTTTGACCACGCTTGTGAATCAATATGATGTCACCGTGAGGCCGGTCGATGCTGACAAGTTGAGCTGCAATAGCGACCTGAGCGGGTGCTCCGAGCGATTGGATCCACTGGGTATTCTGACGCACGAGCAGGCGATTGGTTCCGCGAATCGTCACGGGAGCCAGCAATTCGACGAGCCTTGAAACGATTCAGCGTTCTCTGCGCTATTCTGACTATGTCCTGCTTTGCATCTTGACGCATCGCTGCCTGAGCGTTGTGCTAACAGGTTCGAGCGAGCGACCACGACAACACCACGCATCACCCTCCAAAGTCCGCGAGAGAAACCATGGCCAAACTACGCCCGTTCTACGAGGACGTCCAAGCGCATTACGACCTGTCGGACGATTTCTATCAGCTCTTTCTCGACCCGACGATGACCTACAGCTGCGCGTACTTCCAGCACGACGACACGACGTTGAATGAAGCGCAAGTCGCCAAGATCGATCTTTCGCTCGGCAAGTGCGACCTTCGTCCCGGCATGCGACTGTTGGACGTCGGTTGCGGATGGGGCGCCACGGCGATCAGGGCCGCGGAAAAATATGGTGTCAAGGTGGTTGGCCTGACGCTGAGCCACAACCAACACGCATTGGCGGTCGAAAGGGCCAAGGGCAATCCCAACATTGAGTTTCGCCTGCAAGGCTGGGAAGACTTCGAGGAACCGGTCGACCGCATCGTCAGTATCGGCGCCCTCGAACACTTTCGCATTGAACGGTACGGAGCGTTCTTCGAGAAGTGCCGTGCGGTCCTTCCTGCCGATGGCAAGATGATGATCCACTCGATCGTTCACGGCAGCGAAGAGATTCTCGCACCCGGTGAAGAAATGCTCGACGAGCCATTTCTCGACTACATGCGGTTCGTCAAGAAGCTTATCTTTCCAGGAGGCCAAGTTCCGCCGCGAGAGACGATCATCAACATCGCCCGGGGACAGAAGTTCGAGATCACCAAACTCCAGTCCTTGCACATGCACTACGCCCGCACGCTCGACTCTTGGGCAAAGAATCTACAGGCGGCCAAGGACAAGGCCATCGAGCTAACCTCGGAAACAGTCTTCGAGCACTACATGCGCTATCTGACCGAATCCGCACATCACTTCCGCGTGGGACACATCGACGTCGTCCAATTCAGCATGCAAAAGAGTTCCGCCTAGCCGCCGCGTGCTGTTCGCGATTCAAATGGCCGCCTGCCAGAGGGCCTGCTATCATGGCAGGCTGTCTGTGTGCGGGTACATCATTTGAGAAATGTGCCTATTTTCAGGTACTTGAGCTAGCGGGTTCTAATGATGCGTGATGAGCGGTGGCCGTCGTTTCGTTGGTTGATGGCGTTTTGTTTCACGGTCGCCAATGCCCATTGGGTAACCGCGCAACTTCCGCCCGAGAGGGCGCTGGCTGCGTTACGCGTGGCGGACGACACGGAGATCTCGCTGTATGCCAGCGAACCGCTGATCACAAACCCCGCGGCGATCGACATCGACACGCAAGGGCGTGTTTGGGTCGCCGAGATCGAACACTATCGCAAGCCCCCTCGCGACGGGAAGTGGGCAGATAAGATCAAAGTATTGGAAGACACCAACGGTGACGGCCGCGCCGACCGAGTGACCGTGTTTGCCGACGGAGTCCATAACCCCATGAGTATCTGTGTCGCGGGGCACAGGGTGTACGTGGCGACGAGCCCCGACTTGTGGCTGTATGAAGACCGCGACGGTGATCTTCGCGCCGACGGACCGCCCAAAAAACTACTCACCGGCTTCGGCGGCTTCAATCACGACCACGGAGCGCACAGTCTGGTGCTGGGGCCCGATCACAAATGGTGGATGTCGCACGGCGACCATGGTTTCGATGTCACCGGGACCGACGGTTCGCACATTGCCTATCAATGGGGCGCGGTTCTTCGGGGCGAGCTTGACGGCAGTCAGCTTGAAACCGTGGCGGTCAACTTTCGCAATCCGTATGAGGTTTGCGTCAACTCATTCGGCGAAGCCTTTTTGAGCGATAACGACAACGACGGAAACTTTAGTACGCGAATTTGTTGGATTCTCGAAGGCGGCAACTACGGTTGGTTCGGCCGTCCGCCGGAGAAGATCGATGCGGCGATCCCCTTTGCCGAAGGCTGGCACTTTCGCGCCCACATCCCGGGATATGTGCCCGGTACGCTGGTCACCGGCTTCGGCTCACCGTGCGGCATTTGCTATTACGAAGGCGACGCTTTTGGCCCATTGTGGAAGAATGCCCCGATTCATACAGACGCCGGACCGAGAGAAGTCCGCGTCTATCGACATGAACCCACCGGGGCCGGCATGCGGGCTACGAGCCGCGTGGTGGTGGCCAGCGAAGGCGACGATTACTTCCGGCCCGACGACGTCTGTACAGCGCCCGACGGGAGTTTGTACATTTCCGACTGGTACGACGGTGCCGTCGGCGGTCATGCCTACAACAATCCACATCAAGGCCGCATCTATCGACTGGTCCCTCGCGATGCCAAACTGGAACGCCGCGAAAAACCGGGCCCGTATGCGAACACTGCCGATGCCATCGCCGGCTTGCAAAGCCCGAACTTAGCGACACAGTTTCTGGCACGAGAGCGGCTGCTGGCCGACGGCGACGCGGCGATTGATGCCGTGGTTGGGTTGCTTTCAGCCGAGGATCCGAACTACGTGGCCCGGGCATTGTGGGTGCTCGATCGGATCGGCGACGGTGGGCGACAACACGTTGTTGAACAGTTGTCCGCGGCTCCCGCAACATTCCGCGCCTTGGCCGTAAGAATCTTGCGACGTCATGGCGATCGGTATGCCACGGAAATACTCGGCTTGGCCAACGACACGGCCGTGGAAGTCCGTCGCGAGGTGCTCTTGTCGTTACCCAAGATACCCGGTGATGCCGCGGCAGAGACACTCGTGCAAATGGCACGCGCGGCCGACATGACCGATCGCTATTTGCTCGAGACGATCAACATTGCCGCAAACGGGCGTCGCCCGATGCTGTTCCAGCAGCTCGCTGAGGAAGATGATCTTTCGCCCGGCAAGATTCAACTCTTTGGAGTTCTCGATTCCAAGAAATCGACCGTACTACTCATCGCCGCGGTAGCCGACGTTGAGCGGAGCGTTGAACAGCGATTGGCCATCGTGGATGCTTTGGCGATCTTGCCCGATGTTGCCGCGGGACAAGCGATGATGGAAATGCTGAACGACGATGTCGACCCGCGGCTTCGAGATCGGGCACTCACCGCCATCGATCACAACCTGGGCAAGGCGTGGCAATCGTTGCACGACGATAAACAACTTCTTCGCACATTGCGCAAGATGCTCTCCTCCGATCGTGAGCGACAGAAAGCACTGGCCCTGATCGCCCGCCATCATCTTGCAACCTTAGGCGACGAGGTATTGGCCATCTGCCAAAGGACGGAGATCGATTCAACGGCCCGGGTTAAGGCCATCGACACGGCCATCAGTTTACAACTCGCCAGTGCGGGTGCAGTGCTCGCGCAGGTGATCGATAGCGGCGCTGAAACGCGCGTTTCAGAGGCAGCCGCCCGGGGGTTGGTTCTTCTGAAGGCATGGCCGTTGGTCGAACCATTGTTTGCAGCAACGGGTGATGCAAGAGGTTCTTTACGAACCGTGGTGGTCGACGCGCTGCTCGAAACAACCGATGGCGCACTGGTGCTACTGCGTCTCGTTAAGAACGATCGACTCGCCGGCAAGCAACGGGCCGAAGCGATTGCCAAAGCCGTGACGCATCCCGACTCCAACGTTCGCGTTCTGTTCGAGACCTTCCTGCCAGAGGACCAGCGGCCCGTTCGGCTGGGCAGCGCGATCGAGCCGGATGTGATCCTCTCTTTGAAAGGTGATCGTGACCGCGGACGCGAGATTTTCTTCCGCAGCACTGCCGCGCAGTGTAATAACTGCCATGCGATTGACGGAGTTGGCGGCACTGTCGGACCAGACTTGAGCCAGATCGGTCGGAAGTATGAGCCCGCGGTGATGTTGGAAACCATTTTGCAGCCTTCCAAGGCGATCGCACCAGAATACGTCGCGCATCTGTTGGAAACCGACGCAGGCCAAGTCTATGTCGGCTTCGTTATCGAGCGATCCAAGGACGCGTTGGTGCTGAAAGATGCACGTGGGAATCTGATTCGTACGGCTGCCAAAGACGTGGTGGCCCTGGAGCCGCAGAGCAAATCGCTGATGCCAGAACTGGTCTTACGCGATGTCACAGCTCAAGACGCGGCCGACCTGCTGGCATATCTCGCGTCGTTACGCAATTCCGTCCAACACGCCGGGCGACTGCGAGTCGTTGGTCCATTTGCCGACAAGTCGAGAGGCATTCCGAATGCAGTATTCGGCCCTGATGAATCTCCCGACCAGATTGATCTGGATGCGAGCTACACAGACCAAAAAAGAACACGGCGGTGGCAGGTTGTGGATACCAAGCGTCGACAAGTATGGGAAGAAGTTGCCTTCAATTTGATTGACCTCGATGTGTTCTGTCGCGCTCAACGCGAGCTCCAGAACGGTGCCGTGATCTATGTAGCCGGCTTCGCCGACAGCGCCGCCGAACAAGATGCAAACTTGCTGATTGCCAACGATGAATCGTATGACATCTGGATTAACGGCAAGGTGAGGCATCAACAGGTCGAATTCCGTTCGGCACATCTGTACGACCGGATTCCGGTTCATCTGCGTAAAGGTCGCAACGTCGTGCTCATCAAGACCAGCCACAACAAAGGCCGTAACCGAGGAATCGGAGTGGCAATCGAGAGCAACGCCAACGTGCAGTGGCGGACCGAGTAAGGCATGTTCCTCACACCGGAACCAATCTCTTGAAATCCATGCGGGGGGTGGCAAGTTCTGCCGATATGGCAGTCGGTTCATGCCTTGAATGCCACCACGGGCATCGCATTTCCCCTGTTTTTCCTTCCGTTGATTCTTAGTCCGTGCTATAAGATTAGTAGTAGTAGCTACTTACAGATGAAGCTGGGCGATGCGGCGCAACACCTTCTTCATTGGCATTTGAGTTGCTGTAATTGAAAACGTTCCGGCGACGGGTTCGGCCTTCTTGTGAGGCGAACCGTGATCGGCCCAGGAGAGGGCTCCATGCTCGCAACACCTCCCACAGTTCTCATCACCGACGATGATCTCGGTTTCCGGGAGGCGTTACGTTCGGTTCTCGAACCCCAGGGTTTGCAGACCGTTTTGGCCAGCAATGGCGAAGAGGCGCTGGAGATCGTTCGCAGCCAAGAAGTGCATTTGCTGTTGTCCGACATGCACATGCCGAAGCTGACGGGGCTGGAAACGATTCGCCGGGTGAAGGCCATCAAAGCGGTCCTCCCGTGCATTTTGCTCTCGGCCGATGCGGACGCATCGATTGTGCGTCAAGCCTTGCGGCTACGTGCCTTCTCGGTGTTGCCCAAGCCCGTGAGCCGACGTCAGATCACCACGATCGTGAATCTGGCATTGCTGGGGGCGTACAACTGGCCTCAACTGCTGCGGCGCAGCTGACGTTAACAGCCCGTTGAAAAACTCAATCGGCTCCGACCGGACTGTTATGACGTGGCCTCGCCAGTTTGCGGTGGCTGCGACGCTTCGGAAGCCGCTCGCTTGGGTTCGCTGAGCGTGCCGGGCACGATCACCGGAGCAGCCGAATTCTCTTCGATGATCGTCTTGAGTTCGTCGGCGTCGATCACTTCTTTCTCGATCAACCGCTTTGCGAGTGCATCGAGTGAGTCGCGGCGAGTTTCTAGAATGTGCCTGACTTTCTCGATTCCCTCATCGATGATCCGTCGCACCTCTTGATCGATCTCACGGGCCGTCTTTTCGCTGTGACTCCGTTCGCGGGGCATTTCGGAACCGCCGC
>CAZNXE010000297.1:0-7300 GCA_964576465.1 uncultured Planctomycetaceae bacterium | reverse complement strand
GGCTGGGTCGCGTAGCGACAAGATGCCTCGGGTAAGGTTCTGTGTTGCGAGAGAACCCGGATTCCTGGCTTGCGTATTCCTCAACCAAAATCCTCTAGCGACCTTATCTCTGAAATCGTCCATTGTTAGGGCACGGATTGAACCAAGGTTCGACTCAATCGTTCCGCCACACGCCTCCCAAAGCATCTTGTCGCTGCGCGACCCAGCCGACTTCGCGGCTGGGCCACCCATCGTCTTGCTTGTGTGCTAGCAAGCCTGTGTAGATACCGATGGTCGGAGCCGAATTGAGTTCTTCAATGGGCTATTAACTATCCCAACCGCCGGCGGCTCGCAAACGCTCGACTTCCTCGGCGGCGCGTCGTTTCAATTCAACGTAATCGGTCTTGGCGATTCGGTTCAGGGGGAGTTCGCCCGCGGGCAAGATGACATAGTGCGATGGCCGCATGAAGGCCGCGATTCCTTTGGCGTGCGTTTCGAGTTCCTTGGATGCCAGCGTAACGTCCGGTTTCTGTTCCACAAACAACACGATCGCTTCGGAGAAAATCTCATGCGCAACGCCAACCGCCGCGCATGAGGACACCTTGTCGGTCAGCAGCGCGAAATGTTGTTCGACTTGGCCCGGGTGAACCTGATAGCCCTTGGGTTTGATCACAAGCTTTGAGCGGCCAGAGAACGTCAGCCCCTTCTCGGTCTTGCACCCCAAGTCGCCGGTGTAGCAGATGCCCTCTTTCGAGACCGTTTTCTGGTAGGCCTCATGAGCATTGACGTAGCTGATGAACACTTGCGGCCCGCTGAAGCAAATCTCTCCGGCTTCTCCATCCGGCAGTTCATCGCCGGCGGTACCATCGTCGTTCATCGGCTTGCGAATCGTCAGTGGCGTGACAGGCATGTCGTAGCCAACTCCGGCGAGGAGATCGTCCACCGTTCCGTCCAACGGGCTATAGGTTACAAAGCCCGCCATCTCGCTGAGGCCCAACCCGGTGCCGAATTTTGGCGCCATCACGGTCAGTTGTTCGAGAAACTGTCGCGAGACTTGCTGGCCGCCATACAACGCGAACCGCAACGATGAGAGATCGTAGTCTTTGTAATTCGGCAGCCGCCACTGCATGGCAAACAGCGCGGGAATTTGACCGAAGGCGTTGACCTGATGCTGTCGGATGGCCTGCAACGACTTTTCAGCATCGAAGATGTGGAGAATCACACTCGTGCCGCCGGAGAAGAAGGTCGTCATCAATTGTTCGGCCTGGCAGCCAACGTGCGATGGAGGCAGATTCACCAGCATGATCGAATTGTCGAACATGTCGAACCCGCCAGCCAGACACATGTTCTGGCAGGTGATGTTGCGATGCGAGAGCAGTGCCGGCTTTGGGAAGCCTGTCGAGCCCGTCGTATAAATCACCTGCGCTCCGTCGGTTTCATGAACCGAATCCGTAGCGCGTTTGAACTCTTGCCACGCCGGTTCGGCGGTTGGATCCCAGTCGGGATTGAGAGCCTGGGAAGTCGCATCCGCGAAGAGCTGCCCCCCTGCGATTGCTCCTTTCATGCCGTCGCCAGGGGCACTGAACTGCAAGAAGTGCTCAATGAACGGACACTCCGACTGAACCGCCATGCCGAGTGAGTTGAAATCGGCCACCGGCGTTTTGCCCAACAGCGCATAGCCCTTGGGTTCGACAAGTTTCAGCGAGCGAATCACCTCGGGAGCCTTCAACCGCAAATCAAGCGGAGCATGTACAACGCCAATCTTGAAGCAGGCATACTCCAAGAGCACATGTTCGGCGGTCAACGGCAGCGAGGTGGCAAAGAAGTCGCCAGGACGAAAACCCAACTCGATCAGACGCAACGCAACGGCCGTGGTGATGTTGTCGAATTGCCGATACGTGTACTCTTTGCCCGTATCGAATTCGATGATGGCCACATGGTCTGGTGTCTCACGTGCCCACTTGGAAATCACCTCGTGCAGCAAGTGCCGATCGGCGAAGTCGCGTTCGTAGTGCAGCAGCGTGTATTGCGGAACGCCGTTTCGGTAGGTCAGATCAGTGGTCATTGGCGGTCGGAGATTTCCCTCAGTTTGTCAGTTCTTGTGTTGCACAGCGATGTGTGCATGAACATCGCCGGTCATTGATTAAGAAGGTGATCTGAATCGGAAGCCCATTTGCATGGTTACTAAACAAGCTCGCCCGACTTCTTGGGGGCCACCTTATCCTTCGTCTCCACGTTGTCCAACGGCTCGTCCATGGCCAACGCATGCGACTCTTGCAAATATCCGGCATCGAAAACATTCAGTTGAGCTAAATCGTCACGGCACCAACGTCGTGCGATGGCACACCCACGGGCATCCCCCTGCTGTTGCGACACCCATTGAGCATGTTCAATCAGCAGCGAGGCCGCGTAGGTGCGAGCAAGTGCAAAGGCGAAGCGTCGCGCGCCGGCCTCGATTGCCTCGCGCCCGGCTGAAAGAACTGTCGGTAGATACTTCTCGATCTGCTCGAGTGCATCGCCAATGCGCTGCACGCACGGTTGCAGTTCGGCAAGCGTCGTGGCGGCCACTCGTTTTCGTATGTCGTCCAACAGCGGGGGCAAGGCCGCTTCTTTGTCGATGGCCCGCAGGCAATCAAGACTGAGAACGTTGGTCGTCCCCTCCCAAATCGAGAGTACCTGTCCGTCGCGGAGTAGTTTTGGGAGGCCCGTATCTTCGACGTAGCCAGCCCCACCGAACGACTCCAAAATCTCACTTGCGAAGGCAACGCAACGTTTGCCGGTATACAGCTTGGCAATCGGTGTCAGCAGCCGCAGCACCGCCGATTCTTCAGGCGTCGCCACGCCACACTCTTCACGCCCCAGCAATTCGATTCCGCGAAACGCAAGTAAAAAACAGCCTGTGAAATCGACTTCCAGATTGGCCAACGTCTCCACATGCAAAGGCTGTTCAGCCAATGGATTTCCGAACGCAACACGGCGTCGGGCGTAATCGCGGGCCAACGCCAAACCACGACGCATGAGAGAGACCGCGCTAACGGCATTATAAAGCCGCGTTACATTGACCAAGGTCGTAATGTTGGCCACCCCACGTCCCGGCGTGCCAACAAGGCGGGCGACGGTCCCTTGCAGTTCGAGTTCGGCCGTGGGTAACGCCTTGGACCCCAGTTTGTCCTTGAGGCGGTTGATGACCATGTTGTTCAGTTGGCCATCGGCATCGCGTGTCTCGACGTAGAACAAGCTCAAACCGCGGCTACCAGGGGTGGCCTCGCCACCGGGCGGTTCGATCCGTGCCAACGTCATGGCCATCTGCGAGGTGGTGGACGAGGTGAACCATTTGCAGCCGTACAGGCGATGGATGTCGCCATCCGCCCGGGCGATGGTCTCACTGATGCCCACATCCGACCCACCAGTTCGTTCGGTCATCCACTGGCCCGAGGTCCAAAATTGCGCGGGATCACGTGTCGTAAGTCGGGCGAAGGCATTCTTCCGCAGGTCATCATCGCCCAGCACTTCAAGCAACCGCGCGGCGCCGTCTGCCATGGCCAATGGGCAGGAAAACACAGCGGAGGAGGGGTTGAAAAGGTAAAGCTTGGCAAATTGATGGATCCGCGACAGCGGCCCCAGACGCCGCTCGTAACCAATCGCCACCAAGCCTTCCTCGGCGCTGACGGTTTCCAGTTCTTGCCATCCCCGTGCGAGTTCAATGTGATCGATCCGTCGTCCCCAGGGATCGAATTGAATGAGTTGAGGTGGATGAGCCTCGGCATCGGCTGCCATGTCGGCAATGTCGCCCAACAAACGATCGGCGAACCGCGAGAGATCTGACTCGACCCCTTGTCGTTCGTCGGGCTGCATCATCCGCTGGAGATAAGAACGCAGCAGTCGGTCATCGTCGAATTGATTTCCAAGCTGCGGGGCATCCTGATAGAAGCCGGTCATGGCAACAGTCCTCTGTTCTAACTTGGCACTTGGCGAACATCGCACGGAGAAAGAATCGCGCCGGACCTCATTCTATCGCAGCGCGGCGATCGATGGAAACCAGCGAATCTGTCGAGCGGAGCGACAGAACGTCGCAGGGGGAAGCGTGCCTAGTAGCTGGCGCCTGCCCGAACCATCACGGTGTCGTCTAGCGGGAGGTCTGGCGTTGCGGTGAGGTATTCTAGCTGGCGATCGAAAACATAGGCGACTTCAAATCGCATCGATCCGCCGGAGTTCGTCTTTCGCTGAAGCCCCAAGATTGCGCGAAGGTCGCGCACGGTGGCCACGTCGTCCACCCCACTGACCCGCTGGATCGCCCAGGAACCGCCACCGAATTCGCCGCCGATATACGTCCACCACGAGGCGTCCACTCCAAACACGATGCGCTTGGCGATCTTGGGCCGTGGAAAGAGAAGCTCGACGTTGAGCGTGTCGTCGGGTTTCCAGATCAGCCCCACCACGGGCAGCAGGCTTACATCTTCACGGTCGAGATAGACCACGCCCAACGCCACGGTGGTTGTCGGCGTCCATTTGTAGATGCCCACCGCGCGACCGGTGATGCGAATCGCATCGGAAGTCGTATTGTCGAAGTCGCTATAGAAACCTGGAGCGATGGCAAGATCGGCCGTCCATCGCTCACCCATGGGACGGAGCCAGCGAAACTCCAGCGATGTGTCGAACACACTAGACGGTAGATCGCTGCTGCTTGGCCCGTCGAGAAAATGTGCCGCGAAGCGAGGCGTGATCAGAAAGGGTGGCTGCGTGGAAAAAATCGGCGCCGCTAGAATCGCGCTAAGTTCCAGACTGTTGGATCCCAAGCCAACGTCATCGCCAGAAGCCAACCACGTCTCGGTAAACGTCAAGCGTTGTAGCATCCCCGGCTTCGCTCCCGGCGGAAGCTGCAATGATGGCTTTGTTGTTGATGCCTGCGGGTAATCCACGATTGGACCGAACGTGTTTCCAGGGGCGTCTGCCCTAGGAATCTCCACGGTATCGAAAGCTTGAAAGGAATCGACCGTGGCTGTGAGCGGTTGTTGTGTGGTAACCGTTGACGCCGAAAATTCGGTGGCCGCGGTTCGCGCCGTCGGTGTAGATGGCAGCCGCACAATCTGGCCGAACGCACCGCAGACCGCCAAGGTAATATGGGCCCCCACGATGCAAACCAAGATTCCGCGAAACAAGCACTGCCGCGCAAATCGATCCACAGGTCGAAGCTCCTCCGCATGGACTGTCCACCGGAATTGCCGCGAACTGAACCGACGGGTGGCGGAGATGATCGGTTTCATGCGAGATGAGGTGCCTGATGTTTGCCGTTTGCCGGAAGAACGCAATCGGTCCGTCAGTAGG
The DNA here is from genome assembly GCA_964576465.1 of uncultured Planctomycetaceae bacterium. Classification (GTDB taxonomy): domain Bacteria; phylum Planctomycetota; class Planctomycetia; order Pirellulales; family JAEUIK01; genus CAZNXE01. Next base: position 1,996 of record CAZNXE010000297.1, on the reverse strand, counting down.
CTAGGCCCGAGCGCAGCAAGATTGTTTCCCCAGGGTTGAAGTCGCCTGGCGCCCTGCGGAAGTGGACCTCACGATCGAACACATATCCGATTTCAGCCCAAGCACGCGAGCCTTGAAGTGTGAAGAGTTCCAGGCCCAGCATGACCCGAATGTCGTTGTATTCAAACTCGTCATCAAGCCCGCCAGCTCGCTGGAAGGTCCACGCACCACCGCCGTATTCTCCGGAGACATACCCCCATAGGTCGGTGTTGCCGATGGTGGTTAGCCGTTGAGCGAGTTTCGGATTCGGAAAGAGAAATTCGTAACGGGCGTCGGGGTTGGGTGTCCAAATCGCGCCACCGGCTGGAAGCAGTTTGGTCGTCAGGCGATCGAAGTAGATGATACCGGCAATTAGCTGCCATTGTGGCGAAACCGTGAAGGTTCCCAGGGCTCGACCGCGATATCGCAGGCTGTCGCTGTTGAAGAATTCAAAATCGCTGTACACACCAATGCGAAAAGCGATGTCGGCACCCCAACGCTCGGTAAATTGTGGCTGCCAAGCCGTGTCCAGATAAGCATCGTAGACCCTCGCCGGCAAGTCAGGCATTCCAAACACCGCGGTCGAGTCAGGGCCCGACAGGTAGTGAACCGCAAAACCTGGCGTAATGAGCAATGGGGCCTGGCTATAAGAGATCGGCACGGTGCCGGTAACGTTCAGCTCCACCGAGTCGAAGCCAAGGCCGGCCGCACCGTCGCGATTGATCCGTGTGTATTCAAAGAAAACCTGATCGATGAGTCGTGATTGACTACCGCCATAAGGGCCCCCCGGCGCGGTGTTTAAGTAGTTCTGCTGCGGAAGCAATTGCGGAGGCGACAACGATGGATCGGCGTAAGGATCCCAGCCGGGGTTGAGCGGCGCAATCGTGCCATCGAGCGTGGCTTGTGGCGGAGCACCATAGACCGAACCCGAGCCAAACGCTTGCGGGGCACCACTTACCGGCGGTGGATACACGGCCGCATTGCCATTGATCGTGGTGGGAAATTGCACGCGCTGCGCATGGGCCTCCATGGCCAATAAAGCTAGCACGATTGCAAGCACCAGTCGTTTCATGAAAGACCGTCTTCCTGGGTGCGTTCCTGTAAACGACGAATCGAAAATGATCCCGTCTCGGAACTTGACTCCTCAAGGCGGATGTTCTTAAACCGATTGGCATATGTGGTCAAGATCGGTTCAGCCGAGAGCACGATGTGCGCCATTAGGGGGGGCGAGTCGAGGGCTTACCAAAGCGACTGGAGCCCAGGGCTTGCACTGAAGAAGAGCTAGCTGGATGGGATTGAGTTTTCACTGCTTGGCTGTCCAAGCATGGTCGCTGGTCTCCCGATCAACGGATCTCTACTCCCGAATCCAGTGAGGAGGCAAATTTTCTTTGTTTGCTTGAGCAACTTCGGATCGCGAATCTCATTTAGATGTTAGAGGCAGCTGTGATGTCCGTCTCTCTGGACGGTCGCTCAGTTAGCGAAGCCCATCAATATCCAGGAGATCGTTCGTGATGAAAGTGCTTTTCGGAAAACTATTTAAGTCCATGCAGCCGATTTCTGCCCTCCTTGCGTCGGGCCTCATCTTGTGGGCCGCAACGCCTGCCATTGCGATTGATCCGGTACGGTCTTTGTTGCTCCAGGGCGAAACCGTGACGGGATTGGGGGCATTCAACGTCATCACGGATGTGAGAAGGCCAGTCATCAACAGCGACGGTACGGTTGCATTCTCGGTCCTCTACGCGGCGGACGACACATTCAATCCAGCCCGGGATGAGGCGATTCTGTCCGGGAGCAACTTCTCGAATCTACGCATCGTCGCCGATGCGGGCGACGCCGCGCCCGGACTGGGAGGGAACACGTTGATGACCCAATTCGACGATTTCAAAGTGCGTATCGATCGTGACAGAAATGTTTTGTTCGCAACTAGACCCCAATCAAGCGAGTCTTTTGTTTGATTAAAATGGAAAACTCGAAAACC
>CAZNXE010000296.1:0-7304 GCA_964576465.1 uncultured Planctomycetaceae bacterium | reverse complement strand
CCTGGACTGGTTCTTCTACGACTTCGACCAAGACCTCCTCGGCGACGCGATCGAAACCAACGAAGAAGAAACCGACAGCGATCCGTAAGGCGCGGGGCAGGCGCTCATCTAGAGCAATTCACTTCGCGAGAGACGGGCCATCGCGTCACCTTGGCGATTGTTCGGATCGACTCTTAGAGCCTATCCCACACTACCTGTAGGGAACGCCGTCTCTGGCGTTCCGGGGCCCAACCGTTAAGCACGGAATGCCACGGAGGGCATCCCCTACAGCCGTTCTGGGATCGACTCTTAATCCGAAACCATGGCCGCTACCATGGCAAGGGCCGCCGTTTCAATTCGCAGCAGTCGCGGGCCGAGCGAGACGGTCTTCCAGCCGGCTTCGGACGCCTCTTGTATCTCCGCGTCGGCGAAACCACCTTCAGGTCCGATCGCAATGACAAGGTCTTGTGTAGCTGCCCGCGATTGCCGTGCCTTGGCCAACGAAACACCCTTGGGCGAAGGGTGGGCGACCAAACGGAGTTCATCCACGCCAACATTCGCCACGAAGTTCGACCACGCGACGGGCTCCTCGATCCGCATCAATACATTGCGGCCACATTGCTTGGAGGCCTCGACCACGGTGCGGCGAATTCGTTTGAGCGATGATATACTCGGTTTGGCCACACTATGCATGGTTACCAGCGGGATAAGTCTTGTAACTCCTAGTTCGGTGGCCTTCTCGACGAGCCACCGTTGGCGGTCGCCTTTAGGAAGCGCGACGGCGAGCGAGATCGAGAAAGGCAGTTCTCGGTCGACCGGGCGGCGGTCGAGAATCGACAACTCAAGGCGGCGGCGATCGGCCTGTTCGATACGGGCGTGAAATTCCACCCCCGTGCCGTCCAAGAGTGTTAGCTCATCCCCGATTCCCAATCTCATCACGTGGGTAGCATGATGGGCTTCGGATCCCACAAGTTCCGCGCGATCGCCGGAGACTGGTGATTCGACATAGAAACGGTCGGCCATCGAAGACTCCGAGTTGAACGGGGATCGGCGAGCGGCAATTCTAGCCCACGGGTGCATTTGAGAGCGAACTGCGGGGGGCCGTAGTTCTCACTGGAGAAACGTCTCCGGCAAGACATACTCTTGGCATCCGTTGGGTGTTGTGTGGTAGAATTGAGGCATGGAATCCATCGTTCTCAATGTGAAAGACCTTGAAGCTGCCGAGCGGCGACGCTATGAGACCGTGCTCGGTCAGCAACTCGACGAAAGTCAGCGAATCATTCTAATGGTTGTCTCTGCATCCGTTGAGCCTTCGAGTGCCCAAAGAGATCAAGCTTGGGCTGACATACAGCAGCTTTCAAAGAAGGCACAGGAGAACATGCAAAAGACCGGCACTACTCCAGAGGAGTGGGAGGCATTGGTCGACGAATGTTTGTGACGAAGTTCGCTACGGTAAACCGTCCTGATGAGGATGGTCCTAGACACGAACGTTCTGACGCGAGCGACACCCGCCTCGATTGGCGGACCGGCGTGGGAACTTCTGCAGTATGCTGCTGTCTCCCCGCACGTTCTCATTTCATCTCAGCCACTTATCTTGGAGCTGGCTGACGTTCTTCAACGTCCACGGATTCGCGAGCGACATGACCTCTCTGATGAAGAGGTTGCTCATTTCATCACATCCATCACACAAGTGGCAGCCATGACATCCATCACACAAGTGGCAGCCATGATCTCGCTGCCGGCGATGCCTCCAGCGATAGTCCCGGATGATCCGAAGGGCAACGCTGTCCTTTACACCGCTGTGCTCGGCCGAGCGGATACAATTTGCACACGCGATCGCCACTTTCTGAATGATGCTGTTCGTTCGTACTGTTCCGCACGCGGCATCAAGATCATGGATGATGTAGAGCTGCTAAAACTGCTGCGACGGGATCATGTACCATAAGAAACAAGGTGGCTTCACCGCATTGGTTTCCGGTATCTCTGCCTACGGAGAAAATGAATCCTCCCCCTCACGCAAATTCATCCGGGGTGGCAAATCGTGGCGAGCGGGTTAGAATTGCCGCTACGCTTGAGCGGACCGCTTGCTGGCGTAAGCCCCGCGAGAGTAACAGCTTTCGTACTGTTGGCGAGTTTCTGCCCCGGCCCGCTGCGGCGAATGAAGATTTGCAAGCTTGCGACGAAGAACTACTTGAGGGTAAGACGTGGTCGCCGGTGAACAATCGAAGTTCACTGCGAAACGATTTCTGACCCATTGACATTGAGAGGCATGGCAACCGACGTGCAACGGCAAACGGCCCAACAAGCTGCCGCGGAACACATCGAACTCCGCGATCCCGCTCTGGCTGCATTCCTGGCTTGGCTTTGGCCGGGAGCGGGGCATATCTATCAACGTCGGTACGCCAAGGGTGCGCTGTTCATGAGCTGCATCCTCATCACATTCTTCTACGGGCTAGCACTTGCCGATGGCCGCTCGGTGTACGCCGCCTGGCGAATCGACCACAAGCGGTATCCTTATTTGTGCCAAGTTGCCACCGGGCTGCCAGCCCTGCCGGCTTTGATCGAGGCCCGACGCAAGGCCGCCGGACATGCTCCGCTATTGGGCGGCTGGTACGTTCCTCCCGGCAATCAGGACGAGCTTGATTCCATACATCGCAAGTACCATCGGTATCTCGAGCTGGGAACCGTGTACACGATGATTGCCGGCTTACTCAACGTGCTGGTGATTTGGGATGCGTGGGGAGGTCCTGCTTACATCGAAGAAGAACTAGAAAAGTCCGACGACGGAGACTCTGGCGACGACAAATCGGCGGAACCCGATCGTCCGCCCGACTGATGCCCCTGTTTGCCGCACAGGTAAATCGCCTGCCGAACGGAAAGAAGCAGGACTTGCCACCCCCTCACAAAAACAGCCAACCCCGCTCCGAGCCGAACTGTGTCCGCACCATTCTTAATCACCGTCGCCCTGTTTGCCGCAAGCAACGACATACTGTACGCACTGCCGCTAATCGTGGCGGTGAGTCTGGTTTATTCCGGAACCCGCTACGAAGACACGCGGTTCATTCTCTCCCATGCGTTGCGGACCGCGATCTGGATCGTTGTCTTCATGGCGATCATCTATGGCCTTCTTTCTCTGGTTGCCTGGGGGCTGTAGCGGCAGCTCGAAGATGATCGCCGCAACTGGCGGGTGAAAGTGCCGGCCCACTCATTAAAATCGGCAATATCAGAAACATGCGCTGCCTGCTTGGAATGTAGGTTATAGAGGCAGGTTTCCGATCAACCTGCGTCTCCGCATTGCACTTTGGAGCCGATAGCGTGCTGACCTCCCTCTGCGTATTTGTGTCGTTGCTCATCGCAACCGGCGTCGATGGCCAATCTGAGTCGCCGTCGGATGCCTCCCCGCGTATTGCAGAAACTGCGGCGGCGCAGTTGGATGAGGCGATCGATGATCTACGCCGCGCGCTACCGCAAACGTCCCTAGAGTTCGTCCCCGATACGGCTGCCAAGGTAAGCGAAGCGGCAGCGGCGGTGATGGAAGCCGCGGTGATCGTGAGCCGTTTCGACGATGGCGTGGCGCCTGAGCAATTGCTCATCCACGCTTCCACTTTGGTGCGTGCCAATCGTCGCATTGAAGCGATGTTTGAATCAGCCATCTCGCTCCGCACGGGGTTTGCTGAATTGCCCGAGGGTTCTCAACGGCGAGATGCAGCCCGGGAGTTTCTGGCGGTTTCCGCGGTGATGACCGACCTTGCCGGCCGGTTTCGCTATGCGCTATTCGATCCCGACGCACTTGATTACATCGAATGGGAGCTTGTCGAGTCTCCTGCGTTGTATCGCCAGTTGCTCGACCTGTTCATCGAAACTGAATGCACCGTGGGGGCAACGATTGCCGCCGGAAGCCTGGTGTACCCCTTGGAAAAAACGGCCGACAATGACGAGGTAGCCATCGCGGCGGAAACCAAGTCGCACATCCTACAAGTGATTGCCGCCACCGGAGCACACAACGTCTTGGATCAGTTGGCTGAGTTCCTCAACAGCGACACGATCACGCCGTCGCTGGTCATCGACACTGCCGAAACGATTCGACTGCTCGGCTTGCCTCAAACGCCGCGTCCCAATCAAGATCCCACGTTGCCGCGACCGGCAATCCTCCCTCGTGATCTTCAAGCAACCCTGCGTGAGATGCACACCGCGGCACTAAACGCCGCAGAATATCATCGACGTTCGTCGCTTCTCACATGGCTGAATACACGCATCGAGACCGGACTTGAAGAGGCCACCTATCATCTGGGGCAGTACGATGTTCATCCGGGCGATTGGCTGCTGATGCGGAACCCGTCGCCGTATAACTTGTTTACGGATTTATCTCCCGGGCTGTATACGCATGTCGGTGTGGTTGCCTTGGAAGAAGGCACCGATGGCGTTCGCCGGATGGTCGTCGTCGATCTGCCAGAACGCGGCACGCACATGCCGGCTACCAACGTCGATCTCTTTGTCCAGCGGACGCTCGACTACCTGTTCCTCCGCGCGAAAGACCAGACCATTGCCGACACAATGGGCGATGTCGCGGCAACCGTGATCGGCAACCCGATTCAATTCGACCTTACCTTCCGCACCGAAAACATCGTGCGACTTCGCGGCAAGCCGCTTACGGATCAGAAGATCACCGGATATTGTGCCGGTCTCCTGCTGTTGTGCGCTCAGGAAACCGACGAACCTCGCGAAGCGTTCTTTCCGATTCCAGAATATCCGGCCGGCGGACGATTGTTGGAGAACATTGGCACGCTGGGGCTGTCGGTCGGCGACGACTTCGTTTCTCCAACCGGCGCTTTATTTTCAACACGACTCGATGTGGTGGGCCGCTCCGAGCCGATGTACGATCCGCGGCGCGAGGTTGAACAGGTGGTCTACGACTATTTTGCTTCCAGCCTCGAGACCCGAACGCTTACGCCTTCAAGCGATCTTTATCAATCGCTGCGACTCAAAGTGGCCCAAATGTCCAGCGCCAATTCACTACTTTCAAAGGCCCTCGCGCAAGCCGCGGGCGTGGGATCGGAAACCGACTTAGTCACTGCCGCGCGCGCTGCCGCCGTGGTCGAAACACTGGATGAAATCGCCTACGGCGTCAGCGGCGAATTCCTCGAAGCCCGAGATGCCGTTCAGTTCAGTGGCGCGGACGCCTCGCAAGACAACACTTCACAAAACAATATTTCCGTCGAGCGCAGGACGCTGCTTCAGAAGCGGCACGCCGATCTGATGCGTCTCTGGAAAGCCGAGGAACTTTCGCCACGTCAGCTCAGGATCGAGCTGGTCGAATACTACATCCAAAGGGGCCAGCAACAGATCGACGACCGCTTCTTCAGCGACGACTGATCGTCGCACGCTTTTTCATTCCACCGAAGGCGTTTCACAGTCCACCTCGTGTTTTCAACAAAACAGGGTATGTTTGGGACTGATCCTGCGGCGTTGTAAAACCCCTTTGGAGTGTGTGCGTGTTTGCCCTCATTTCCCAGGGTGCGCTTTGCGACCATAGGCTCTGTTGTACAACGCTTTTGGCGTTCCGAACTTGATCGTATCTATCTTGTTTCGTGGGCCTTTCTGCCATGCCGAAATTCACCCATCACATCTTCGTTTGCTGTAACCGCCGTAGCGAAGGCCATCCTCGTGGCTGTTGCGATCCACAGCAAAGCGAAGCGCTGCGGAGTGCCTTTAAGGTGGAGATTGAAAAACGGGGCCTGAAACCGCTCGTTCGGGCCAACTTTAGTGGCTGTCTTGAACAGTGCGAATTGGGGCCGACCGTCGTCATCTATCCGCAGGCCATTTGGTATGGCGGGGTTCAGTTGGAAGACGTGCCGCGGATCGTCGGCGAAACCATCGAACAGGGTAAGCTTCTCGACGACCTGCTGATCGACGACGCATGGCTCAATACCAAAGGCCGCGGACCAACCCCCGCGCCTTGAGTGTTCCGGTTTTGCGGACAACAACGATTGATCGACGTCGAGATCAACAACTTGTGTCGAGCCATTCGCGGCCGCGCGGTACAATGCAACGATTGGCAATGGTGGGGCTGTTGTCCGCTCCGCACTTCGTGCCGGCACTGGAGAAGAAGGTATTGGATATGTTGAAACATCGATTGATCGTCGCCCTGCTGGCGATCATGTTCACTGTCGCGCAGAGCACAAACACCGTGGGGCAACCGCGTGGAGAAAAACAGAATAACTCTCGCGCGGCGACAGAAGCCGAAGAGCCCGAGACGCCGAAAGTTGAGCTACCCTCCGATCCCAGGCTGTTGTCGCTGCATCGCGATTTCGTTCGTAAGGCCCAGCAGCTTGCGATGGAATATGAACGCGACAACGAAAACCAAAAAGCTCGCGATGTTTACGACCAGATTCTGAAGCTGGTTCCCAACTTTCCTCCGGCGATCAAGAAGCTCCGAGAAATTCATCGCCGGGAATCCTCGGCCGAACGGGTCGTGATGGATGTTTACGCCAATCGCCCCTGGCAAGACGCCGGCATTACCCTCATCGCGGGCAAGCCCGTGCATATCGAAGCGAAGGGACAATGGACTTTTCGCATGATTCATAAGCTGGCGGCAGACGGCATGGAAATTCCTGAGAAGCTCCGCGACTTCAACCTGGGTGCCCTGGTGGGGATCATCGATTCGCCAGACATGGAGGAACCCGAGCCGTTTCTCATCGGCTCGAATTTCGAGTTCGACGCGCCAAGCTCTGGTCGACTGCTACTGCGAATGTACGACAGCGATGCTTCGGACAACGCGGGCAAACTGTCCGTTGAGATCAAAGGAACCTTCAAGCGTCGTTGATCACGACCGTCGACGGTTTTACGCGAAAGACAACCCAACGGAGTGAATCTGTTGACCGAAATGATCGAGCACGACGCTCAACAACGGACGGTCGTCGAAGCCGTGGGCCTGTATGCTGGCCCGATCGCGGCTGCGGCTTTCTGTCTTGGTCCACACGTTGGAATGTCGCTCGATGCGTCGCATCCAGAGTTTAACTACATGGCGGCGGTCGTCGCATGGATGGCTGCCTGGTGGTTGACCGAAGCGATCCCTCCGGCCGCAACCGGATTGTTGCCACTAGTGCTGCTGCCACTGTTAAAGCTCGCCCCGGCTCGGGGGGCTGGCGGCGTGGCAAGTGTCGCTGTTTCTTACGGCGACAGCATGATCTTTCTGTTCCTTGGTGGTTTTCTCATTGCACTGTGCATCGAACGTAGCGGGCTGGAACGCCGCATCGCGCTGACCATCGTCGGCATCGTGGGAGACAGTCCGCGACAACTCGTACTTGGGTTTATGTTGGCCACCG
>CAZNXE010000295.1:0-7407 GCA_964576465.1 uncultured Planctomycetaceae bacterium | reverse complement strand
GATGCCGTGATTCTTCAACCCGAGGGCATTCGCCTTACCGTGGCCGATTTCTACGGTCCCTTGGACCCGAGCAATCCGCTGGCCGCGGCGCTGCGATCAGCCAACGAGTACTTCGCCGACAACGCCTTGGCGGGTCAGGGGCCTGTCGGCGAGCCCTATCCGTTTTTTCTCGTGCGCCCCGATGGTGTTGTTTCCTATGCCGTGGCGCGGGCGGCGCTGCGATCGTGGGGCTCGGAATTCGGATACGAGCTTGTCGAGCAAGATTGGAAATTGAAATATCCTCCCCTCGAACCGGAATTGGCCGAAGCCGAGCGAGTAGCCGTCCAGCGCGCGCGGCAGCGGCAAATCGAACTGGCACGGATCGCGCCGTCCTACTACGGCAGCCGAAGACCGACAAGTTTCGAGAGATTCGACGGCGCTCCCGGTGCCGATGGCGAGGAAAGGGGACGTGGGGGACGTGGTCGGGGCGGAGGACGCGGAGACTATGTCGGCAGTGGTGACGGCTCGTCAGGGGGCGATTCGTCACAAAGCGGTACCGAGTTCGGTTCGGAATCTTACGCTGGCAACCGCGGCAAACGGGCAGATGGAACAAGCCTCGGCGGCGCAGAAACCGGATCGAACGCAGCCTCTTCAGACACGGGCGACGGTCAAGACAGCAACGGCCCAAACCCTGGCGGGAACGCTTCCAACGGCGGCAGTTCCACCTCCGAAGGCTCGGCGGATGACGGGGAAAGTTCTACCAGTGGCGGTTCGTCTTCGGGGTCATCGACACCCAGTTTGGCCGACAGCCGTGGGCGCGATTGGGCAATGCCCGAATCGGACCGAGGATCGATTGGAATCCGCAGACCGATCCGTATTTACTGTCGTGTCGACCACTTGGTGGTGATGCCCGACGATCGTGGTCAGCGGCAGGGGAAGATCATCCCGCTAAACGGCCGAACTGCCGATGCGATCGATAAGTTGATGTCGGCCGTTCACAATCACATGGACGCTTGGGGCACGGCGGGCGAAGGAATGCATTGGCGCCCCGAGCTGCGACTGCAAGCGGACGCTGGCGCCGAACAGCGAGTGAACGACCTTGCAACGATGTTGCAAGACAGTGGCATGGACATCAAAATCGATCCGCCGAGCAACGTCGTGCGCATGCCTCCGGTGAAGCGAACACGTTAACCGACGTTATCAATCAACCAGTAAAGCAACGTACAACGATGAAACGCCGCGTCAAACGAAAAGTCGACGAGGACGCCTTCGCCACCGACTCGTTTCTCGATGTCGTGTCGAACATCGTCGGGATTCTTATCATTCTGGTGATGGTCGTCGGGGTTCGCGCGAAGGACGTCGTCATTCACGCCGAGCAGCCGACGCAGACCGAACCCGATGACCTGTCCAAGGCACGAAGCCAAGCCCGATCAATGACGAACGATGCCCTGCGGCTAGCCGGGCAAGTTGATCAACTTCGGGCCACGCGACTAAACAGCACGCTTGAGCGAGACCAATTGGCAGTGCTTACGGCGCATCTCGACAAGAAGCTTGCCAAGCAGCGAGAATCGCTGGACGCCGAAGCCCAACAACAATTTGAATTGCAACAATCGCTGAATACCGCCCTCGACGAGCAGCGCAACCTCCAATCGCGAATCTCCCGAGCGCAATCGGTCACCGAGCAAACCATCACAATTGAGACCTACGGTACGGCCATCAGTCGAACGGTCAACGGCACGGAGATTCATTTTCAACTTAAGGGCGGTCGCATCACACGAGTCCCGTTCGATAAACTAATCAAGGCCGTTAAGGATGTGTGGCAAGATCAAATCTGGAAGCTGCGAGCCCAAAACAAGGTCAAGGAAACGCTCGGACCGATCGACGGCTTTCGCGTTCGCTATACGATCGTTCGCGGCGAGGTTAGCCTCGAAGCTCAATTGGCCGGTGCCGCGGCTGGACAGGTCTACCAAATCGATCAATGGGAACTATTGCCCATTTCTAGCGAGATTGGTGAAGAAGTCGCTCGGGCATTGCAGGACAACTCGACATTTCACGCCTTGCTGCGCGAGCATCATCCTCGTCGCACGACGATCACGTTGTGGACCTATCCCGAGGCCTTCAGCGACTACCAAAAGATCAAGGTACATCTGCACGAATTGGGCTATGCCGCGGCAGGCCGACCGCTGTCTGCTGGGCAATTGATCGGGGCTTCGCCTCGTGGCACGAAATCCTCCGCCCAATAGCCGCCCATCGGTCGTATGATTGTGCCGGTTATCGCAAGGGGCAACCCTTCTCGGCCACCGTTGAATTGGCCAAAGTCGAACCAATGCTTGGATTGCCCCGCAGGGCAGTTTAGCATGAAGGATTAGCCTCTCGCCGCGCGGCGAGAACTCCTTCTGTTGCGGTGATGTACCGCCGGTTCGAGGCGTCGTCCTTCGACGCGATCCTTTGGCAACAAGCATTGAACAACTGCCACGACTGCGAGCCGATCTGGAGATCCTACGCATCGCTCCAGATGAATTCATGCTGCGCGATCCGCGAAACGGCGAAGTCTTTCAGTTTGGCCTTGCCGAACGCGTGCTCGCCCAACAACTCGACGGCAGCCACACGCTGGCCGACATTCGCGGGCGTGTTGCCAAACAGAACAACATCAATCTTTCGTTGAGGTTTCTCGAAGAGTTCGTCGAACAGCTTCGCACGCGAGGGCTGCTCGAAGGCGAAGCCCCTTCGGACATCCATGCCGCGAGCAGCACGACACAAGAGCCTGGAACGAACTCGGCGATCAATGTGTTCTTCGACCTGATGGCACTCCTTTTCGGGTGGATCATTCATCCGTTGTGCCTCATCCCCATTCTCATGCTTACCATGATGGCCGCCACGGCATTGACGCGGGGCTACTGGCAATTGCCTGACGAAATCGAAACGATCATCGAAGATCTCGGGTTTGCCACCGTGGTCATGCTGTGGATCGGTGAGGTGCTCCTGCTGATCAGCCTTCCGAACGCCCTGCTGACTGGCATGGCATGTCGACGGTTGGGGGGCCGTGTCGAATCGTTCGGACTGCGATTCAATCGCCGGCTCGTTCCCTACTTTGGCTGCAACACGGGCGAGTCGATCATCTACATGACCAATGCCGGTCGCTGGACCATGCTCAGCCTGCGGATTTGGTCCCGGTTGGTGATCACCTCGCTGGTCATTCTCGCCTGGAGCATGGTATCCAAGGGAACGATGTTGCACGCCGCCATCACGGTGCTGATCGTGCCGTCGTTGGTGGGCTTGTTCTTGCGGCTGAACATCTTCAACCCGATGGAAGGCAGTGCCCTGCTCGGCTACGCCCTAGGGGTCTACAACTTGCGAGCGCGGGCGCTGGCCGAAACAGCCGCTTGGCTGTGGCTGCGGATTGCTCCGGAGGCTCTTTCGGGCGTCGAACGATTCTGGTTCCGTTTATACGGGCTGGGCGTCTACGTATGGCGAATTCTGGTGCATGCGGTGGTTATTTTTGTCGGCGGGCCAGTGGTGGCGAATTACTTTGGAGGGATCGGCCTTGCCGTGGGTGTCTTGCTGATCCTGTGGTGGTACCATGAAGAAATCTGGAGGCTATTGATGCTCAATCGAGCGATGCGTTGGCTATTGCGTGGCGGACCTTGGTATGTTCGCTGGCCCGTGCGCCTGGCCATTTTGGCCTGCATCGTGGCCCTGGGCTTTGTGCCCTACAACATCGAAGTCGGTGGCGATTTCCGCCTGGTCCCGCTCGCCGAGTTCGGCATCCGGGCGCCCATTGCCGGCCAAATTTCCGAGATCAAAATCGACTCGGGCGACTATGTCGAAGAAGGCCAAGAGGTCGTCCTGCTCGCGGCCTATCAAGAAAAGGCGAACGTCGAGATCACCGAAGCGAGACTGGCGAAGGCCAAAGCCGAACTCGACTTGCTCATCGCCGGTAATCGCCCTGAAACCATCGAGATGGCGCAGGATAAAGTCGAGATGTCGCAGCGGACCATGGAGTATCACGAGCGGGAACACAGGCGACTCACGGATCTTGCCAAAAACAACACCGTTAGCGACGCCAAGCTCCAAGCGACCCATCTCGACTATGACGAAGCCGTCAAGATCCTCGCCGCGGCCAAAGAAGAACTGCAAATGTTAGCCTCTGGGGCGCGGGCCGAAGAGATCCTGGCGGCCGAAGCCGAAGTGCAGGCGATTGAAGCCGAGTTGGCCCACTATCGGAAACAGCTTGAACTGACAACGCTCATTTCCCCCGGCAAGGGGCAAGTAGTTACCGGGAGGCTTCAAGAGCGTGTGGGGCAGTATGTACAACCGGGCGATTTGATTGCCTTGATCCAGGATTCGTCGAAACTGAAAGTCGAGATCGCCGCCACCGAAGATGCCGCCGCCCTGATTAAGCCGGGGCAAGTCGTCAAGCTTCGCTTCACGGGGCTCGACGGAGGGCAACTCATCGCCACCGTCGATCGTGTCGCTCTCCGCGCGGTGGACGATAGCGAACTAACCCTGGCCCCCTACCGCACCGACCGCGAACAACTGGCCGAATCTGCCTGGCAACGAGCCCGAGTACACTACGTTCCCGTCTACGCCACGATCAACCCCAAGACCGGCGAAGATATCTCCAAGGTTCTGCTCCCCGACATGACCGGCTACGCCCGAGTAGAAATCCGCAGAGACCAACTCTGGAGCGCCATGTCCCGCCACCTAAACCGTTTCTTCAAAATCGAAGTCTGGTCCTGGCTACCGTAGAGGGTGGCAGGGTCACGCATTTGGTTTGTGGCACCAACCTCTGAACGCGGTCGTCGATTCATTACCGCGCCGATCTCTTCAAGCTGCGCCAAGGATGGCGAGAGAAAGGGGCATGATGATGGTCGTTACCTGAAACGTATAGGCTATTCAGATGGTTCGCCCAAGTGACTGTAGACCTGTTCAATGAATTCCTCGTCCTCGTCCGGCATGTCCTTGCTCTGACGATACTCTAGTGCCTCGGCATCTGCCACGTATTCGACATCCCCGTGGTGCTCCTTGACGAGTCGGTGGATGACGTCAAGGTCGACCGTAAAGAATTCCTTTCTGGGGTTCGCCTTATTGAGGCGATCTCGGTGCAGTGCGTGGTGCAAAGCCTTCTCCAATGTCGGAGCGTCGTCGGAGCTTATCATCATATGTACATCAAATGGAAACGGAACCGAAGCATCACCTAATTCTTTGATACGGACGGCGGGTTCAAGCCTTCGAGTTAGTCCAATCTTGAAGACGCCTTCTCCAAAGGAGCCTATATTGGAGATCACGTATACGTGGCCAGACCTGGTCAATTGAGCTTGCGAAATAGCACGTTGGGACTGTTCTTCTGCCTCTTTCAGTCGTGCTCTCAATCGTTCTACTTCGACACTGTGTTCATCCTTTGTGTCAGCCAATGCTTTCTCTAGAGCTACCTTGATCGCCTCGCGTTCGCGCTCTAGCCGCTTGAGTTCGCGTTCGATTTCCTTTTCACGCTGTTGTTCCTCGCGAATCTGAGATTTGATACGAGCCTGTTCCTCTCGCTCAAAGGCGGCGCGAACCGCCAACTCATACTCCTGTCGCAAATTATCGACCAACTCCGAGGCTTCAACCTCCGAAATGCCAAAGCCAATCTTCCGACATCGGTCGATCACTTTTTCCAGTCGCTGCTTACAGGTAGCGAAGTTACTTGCGTTGAGCGACTTGCTGATCCATTTGACGTTGTCGTCGAGATAATACCTGCCGACAGTATCGACTTTTTGGTCGAGCGCTTCCTGTTCGGTATGTTGACGCTCCGTATCCAGATGGAATTTGCGAACATTGATATCGAGATTCATGAGGTCGCGTTTCAGAATCGCATTCTCATCCTGAAGCTGGTGGTAGGAGGCATGACGTGATTCAAACTCTGATTTTGCAGCAGTAAATTGCTTCGCGGACTCTTGAAGCTCGTTGTGCTTAGACTTCAATACCTCGAACGCCTCGGCATACTTGGTTTTTTGTGCATTGGCCTCTCGGGCTAGTTCGTCTACCTTCTTCTTGTGCGAATAAAGGGCGAAGAAGACACCACAACCACCGCCGGCTATGCCTATAAGGCAGATGATCACATAATCCACTGGCTACCCCTCCACGTCGCTATCGGCTGGCTTCTTCACGAGTATGACAAACAGATGCTTCGTTTTGCACTTGGGACATGATTGCTCCCTCAAAAACTTGGCCTTTGCAGCGCGAACGACGACACCACACTTCGGACATTTCGCTAACGTTAAGGCGTCCATTCGTGTTCTCAATGCGAATCGATCAGAATTCACTTCGGGTTGTCGTTCAATGATGCCCATTTGTTCCCAAGCGAAAGCGACGTGATGCCATCGATTCGCTTCCCTTTCCAGTGAGTCTTGTAACACGTCAAGTCGAACTTCACCGCGCGATTCAAGTTGCTCCCAGAGGTGGTATGCCTCCCACGTCATGGACCGAGCTTCGACAAGGCGTTCCTTCAAGACCTCCGTCGTATTCTTTTCAATGCGCCGTGAACCCTTGAGGAGTTTCTCAAGTTCACAAAGGCTTTGAATATCGAACAGCAGGGGGGCATATTCAAGCACTACGTCGATTGCCTCAATTGTTGTGAATTCTTTTTGATTGAAACGACGCTCATACTGCATCATTCCATCAATGTAAGGCCATGCCGATTTGGCAGCGTCGAGTGCCTTCAAGAAGTTGCCGATTTCCTGGGCCAAGCGAACCTCAGACATTAGGTCGCCGTATTGTGAATGGTGCGCTTCCATGTCGGCCTTCTTCATTGCCATGGCGTCGCTCGTGAATGTCAAAACGGTCTATACAAGCAATGGAATCTCTCTCACCCAACGTTTAGCCGGCCTCGGTAGAACATGGGCCGCTCCCTGCTCAAAGGGGATACTCGCCAATCGGGCCACCGGATGAACCTGATTCATGTTATCACCGGGCGGGCCGTGGGCCAACGAAAACACCCCGGCACAGCTTTTGGCTGTGTCGGGGTGTTTGAATTAAATCCGGCGACACCTACTCTCGCACTTGTAGTACTACCATCGGCTCTGAAAGCTTAACTGCCGTGTTCGGAAAGGGAACGGGTGTGGCCTTTCAGATATGGTCACCGGAAAATCGCCGGCGCCGCCTATGAAGCGGACACCGGCGCTGGTTTGTTGCAAAAACATGGCACCGCATTTTTCGAGGCCCGTCGTAACGGTCTTCAGAGATGAATTCTCCATAGACTGGGAGAAATCAAGCTCGTAAGAGCGTTGGATCAACGTGGCCAAGCATTCGTCCGTTAGTACCGGTTAGCTGAACGCATTACTGCGCTTACACATCCGGCCTATCAACCTGGTAGTCTTCCAGGGGACTTCAGAACCTAAGTTCAACGAAACCTAATCTTGGAGAGGGCTTCACGCTTATATGCTTTCA
>CAZNXE010000294.1:0-7413 GCA_964576465.1 uncultured Planctomycetaceae bacterium | reverse complement strand
CGCGCGAGCAGCACATCCGCCGCGAAAAGGCGACCAGCAACATTTGCACGAATCAAGGGCTGCTGGCCCTGCGAGCGTCGATCTATTTGGCGCTGTTGGGACCGCAGGGAATCCGCGAGGTGGCCACGCAGTGTTTGCAGAAAGCCAACTATGCGCGACAGAAGCTGACTGCCGCGGCGAACCTAACTCCGGCATTCGATCGGCCCGTGTTCAAGGAATTTGTCGTTCGCGACTCCGACGGCCAAGTCGAACAAATGCTCCGCGACGCCGAGCAATCAGGATTCTCCGCTGGAGTACCGCTTGGGCGGTGGTATCCGGAGTTGGCCGACTGTTTTCTGGTGGCGGTTACCGAGAAGCGGACCCGAGGGGAAATCGATCAATTAGCAGCTTGCCTAGCACAGGCCAATCGAGAGGTATCGACCGTCCATGCGTAATACACGTGCGACACAATTGTTGTTTGAACTGTCGTCCCCGGGCCGCCGGGCAGCGAGAATGCCCGCGCTGGATGTTCCTGAGGAGCCGATCGAATCGTTGTTGCCAGCTTCCGCGGTGGCCGACGAACCGCCGCGATTGCCAGAGTTGGCCGAACCGGATGTCGTGCGTCATTACACGAATCTTTCGACGCAGAACATGTCGGTCGACACGCATTTCTACCCCTTGGGCTCTTGTACGATGAAGTACAACCCCAAACGCAACGAGCGACTAGCATCCCTGCCGGGGCTATTGGCGCTGCACCCCTATCAGAGCGAGTCCTCGATGCAGGGGATGCTGGAATTGCTCTACGAGTTGCAGCGGATGTTGGCCGAAATCTCTGGGCTGCACGCCGTTTCGTTGCAGCCCGCCGCTGGGGCACACGGCGAGTTGACCTCGCTGATGATTGCTGCGGCCCACTTTCGCACTCTGGGTCAGAAGCGGACCAAGGTCTTGGTGCCTGACAGTGCGCACGGAACCAATCCGGCGAGTGCCACGATCGCCGGGATGCGAGCCGTGACGATCAAGAGCACCGCCGCCGGCTGCGTCGACATGGACGTTTTTTCGGCCAAGCTCGACGATTAAGTGGCCGTGCTGATGATTACCAACCCAAACTCGCTTGGCCTGTTCGATCAGCGGATCGTCGAAATTGCCGACCGCGTTCATGAAGCCGGTGGATTGGTCTATCTCGACGGGGCCAATCTCAATGCCATTTTGGGAATCACACGGCCCGGTGATTTTGGGGCCGATATGATGCACTTCAATCCCCACAAGACATTTAGCGGTCCCCACGGCAGCGGCGGACCCGGTGCCGGGCCAATCGCCGTACGCGACTTTCTGGCCCCGTTCTTGCCCGCGCCACTGGTGGGTCGTAACGACGATGGCTACTACCTCGACAGCGACCGCCCGCAATCAATCGGTCGCGTGCGAAGTTTCTTTGGCAATGTCGGCATTCTGGTGCGTGCCTACGCCTATCTGGTCACGCATGGTCCGCAAGGTTTGCGGGAAGTGTCAGAGAACGCGGTGCTCAACGCGAATTACTTGCTGAGTCGCGTCAAGCACATTTTGCCGGTGCCGCACGGCGATCGTTGCATGCATGAATTCGTCGCTTCGGCGGCCAAGCTAAAGAGCGAGCGAGATATCTCGGCCATGGATCTGGGCAAACGACTGCTCGATTTTGGCGTTCACGCGCCGACCGTCTATTTCCCGTTAGTCGTTCGTGAAGCAATGATGGTCGAGCCGACGGAGACCGAGAGCAAAGAGACGCTTGATGCATTTTCCGAGATCCTATTTCGCATCACTGAAGAGTCGGCCGAGTTGCTACACGAAGCTCCCCACTCCACGTCGATCAGCCGCCCCGACGAAGTCCGCGCGGCACGACAACCGGTGCTAACCTGGACGGCCGAGCAAGATTAGTGTCACGGTCTCGTGGTCGTCGGAAAGAGGGCTGCCGTTTTGAGTGCGCATTCCGCTTCCCACTTGGCGGACGTCAAGGGTCTGCCCCATGATTGTCGCTTGATTGTCGATGGTGCGTGCGATGGTGCGTGGAACATGGCGGTTGACGAGGTGTTGCTTGCCGCTAGTGCCACTCGTGGTCAACCCTGTTTGCGGTTCTACCGCTGGTCGACTCCCACCGTCTCGCTGGGTTATTTTCAACCCCTGGCCGATGGTCAGAGCCACGTCGGCAGTCGTCAATGTCACGTCGTACGGCGGCCGACTGGCGGTGGGGCGATTGTTCACGACGCCGAACTGACCTATAGCTTTTGCGTTCCGCGGGGCCACCCGTTGGCTGCCGACGCAATGACGTTGTATCGCGCGATCCACGGGTCGCTGATCGCCGCGCTGGCCGACTTTTCCGTTCAGGCAAACCTTAGCGAGACGGACTCTGGATTGCGGCCCGAGGAGGAGCCCTTTCTGTGCTTCCAGCGTCGTGCGAAGGGTGACGTGCTGGTTGAGGGGGTAAAGATTGCCGGCAGCGCCCAACGCCGTCCTAATGACGCGATTCTTCAACATGGTAGCATCATCCTTCGCTCCTCGAAGGCTGCTCCGGAGCTGGCAAGCATCGAAGAACTCACGGGTCAGGTCATTGATCCGGCCCGCTTGATCGACGCCTGGACGCCACGGTTATCCAAGGGTCTTGGGGCGGCGTTTCATGAGGAGCCGCTCACTGAAGCCGAGAGAGACGAAGCGAAGCGACTCGTCGATTCACGCTATGGCCAGGCTGACTGGAACGCCCGTAAATGATTGCCATCTGATCGCTTAGCGTTCAAATTCTTTGACCCAACTCGTCTGCCGCGATAGCATGCAAGTAAGGACTTCATCGCCAATCGCGTCGAAGGGTAGAATTGCCGTGGGGGCGAAAAGCGGTTGGGTTCCTATTATCGCCGAACGACGCTCAGCCGGGTTCGGTGGAAGTGTTGCCGACCCCGAAGAGGTGGGGTTGAGTGAGAGACGCCAAATATCTTTTTTGTTAAAAAGTGCCTATCATCATATGTCATCGCGGGTATGATAGCCGCCAATATCATAACGATTCATTTTCGCTCGTCGATTCTTTGGTCCTGATTCGTATGGAGAGTGTTGGGCAACTGCCCGATGTGAGGAGTAGGGGTCAACAGCGTCTTGCTCAACAGCATCTTGAGTTGGGGTAATACTCAGCGGGGTCTCGCCCCTTGAGGCAAGCCCCACAAGTTTGATGAGTTAGAGGCACGGTTCGACGTTGCGGCGTTTTCATCTCTTTTGATGCCTTGTCAGGTGATCTGCGCCGTAGTGCCATCAGAGGCGAAAATTTATGGTTAGCGTCAAATTGCTCGTGCGTGGGGGCGTGAACGCGGGTCGAGAAATCGCTCTACCTGGGCCAAAGTTCATTGTCGGTCGCGCCGACGACTGTCACCTCCGTCCGAACAGCGATCTCGTGAGCCGGCACCACTGCGTCGTGTTGGTCGACGAAGACTTCGTTTCCGTACGTGATTTTGGCAGCAAGAACGGTACACACGTCAACGACGAACGGGTTGTCGGTGAATGTGAACTGACCGATGGCTGTATCCTGAAGATTGGTCCTCTCGAATTCGACGTCCGCATCAAAAAGGCCGTTGAACCCAAGAAAAAGCGCCCCAGGGTCCAGAGCATCAAGGAGGCCGCGGCCCGATCAGCCGAGGGTCTTGCCGAAGCGGACGACGTCGACATTTCGCATTGGATCGACGAGGAAGAGCAGCAAACCACCCCCGCGCCCCTTGGAGATGTGCCTGCTGGGATCGATGAAACGCAAACGATTCAAGATGCGGCGACCGAGGAGATCGACCTGAGTCAAACGCTGATGGGATCTCCCGAAGATCCTGGATCCAAGGGAGTGTCCTCCGATCAGCCCACCCAAGAGATGAAGCAGGGCAAGAAGACGCCGGGCAAATTGCCTCCCCTTCCCAGTTCGTCATCAGGCAACAGTGGCTCTGCAGCCGCCGACACGTTGCGAAAGCTTTTCAACCGGCGATAGCCCACATCCGCTCCTGCTGCTTCAAGAACGTCGGATAAATAAATGGTCTTCGCTGACAGTTCACCATCGTTCGTGCCCGCTTCTCGGAATTGTTGACCTGTCATGCCTCTCGTGCCTATAGTGCAGTGCCCTGCTGGGAATGTTGGGGCAATTGCCTAATATGGATGGCTTATCGGCGAATCTAAAAAGGGATGAACCGTTGAAAGCAGCACGCGACAAACAACCTCGCGCAGCCCTGTTGGGGCTGGGCATGGATGGCGATGACGGCCATACCCGTCTGACGAGGGGTGATAACTTTGTGCTGTTCGGCGGTTCCGATGAGACGCATTCGGTCATGCAGGAAACGGTCACCAAGGTCAACGAATCGTTAGACCGTAGCGGTAAAGGTCTGGAAGACGTTTCCGGCGAAGAGCTTCGTGATATATTTCACAAAGCAATGGGCGACTGAGCCGTCTGCCTGAGATACTGGCGATCGACGCAAATGCCCGCAATTTCGAGTCTTATGAAACGGCTGCTCCCCCCCTGCGGGGCGGCTGCCATCCGATTAACCATCGGCCAGTGCAGGCACGTTGAAACCGTGCAGGTACCTCTTGGGTACTGGTCTATAGACCACTGCACTGCTCTGATCCTTTAGGAGTCAGCCGAGTGGCGGAAAACGTCCGCGACCTGGTCCAACGGTGCATGGCCGGCGATGAAGCGGCCATGGTCGAATTGGTTGATTGCTTCAGTGGACAAGTTTTTGGCCTCTGTTACCGGATGCTAAGGCAGCGGGAGGACGCCGAGGACATCACGCAAGAGACGTTTGTGCGTGTGTTCAAGAACCTCCATCGATGGGATTCGGAACGTGATTTTCGGCCGTGGTTGCTAGCCATTGCCGGCAATCGTTGCCGTAGCATGCTCGCGCAACGCATGCGTCGCCCGCGGGCGCACGAACTGGTCGACGAACCGTCGGACGGTCGGGCGGATCCTCAGGCAGCGCGTAATTTGGCCGAAGAAGTGTCGTTGGCGATGTCACATCTTCGCGAAGAGTATCGTCAGGCCTTTTTGTTGTTTCACGATCAGCATTTGAGTTACGCGGAAATCGGTGAAGTATTGGATTGCCCCGTGGGCACCGTAAAAACATGGATCCATCGCGCACGTCGCGATTTGGCCCAACACATGCGGTCGCGAGGGGTAGTGGAGGAGCCGTCATGAAGTGCAACGAATTTGAAATCCAACTCAACGTCGTTCTGGATGATTGCCATGCGCCCCAGCGCGATGCGGCACTGGTCGAGCATGCTCGAAATTGTGCATCTTGCGCCGAGTTGCTGGTGGCCACGGGTGAGTTGTTTGAGGGCGTTGCCGGGCTCAGCATTCCAGAACTCGATGGCACCATGCCCCAGCGCGTTCTCGACGAATTGAAACGCGAAACGATTACTTCCGCTCCGCGATACGGTCTCATTGCAGCCGCGATGGTGGCAACCGCGGCGGCAGTATTGGTGGCAGCCTTTTTGTTGCCCGCTTCTCCCGAAGGGGAGGGCAACCTCGCGGCGGAACAAGCGGTCGAGCCTCTGGAAGTTGAAGTTGCCATGGCCAAACCGGTTGACCTCGATCGCGACATGCTGCTGAAGTTGTTCAAGGACACACGACGCGAAATCGACGAGATTCCGAGTTTACTAACCGGCGGCTCTTCGCAGCCATCGGCCGAAGAAACACCCCCCGAGAGTCAGCGAGACGGTTTGGACGAAATAACCGAGTCGGTCGTCGGGTCGTTCGGGTTCCTGCTGGATGTGTTAGAAGAAACCGATCGGCAGCCGAATTCGTAGGTCGACAGGAAGTTGTTTAGGTAAATTGTGCAAGCCGTGTTGCTTTCCGGTTTCACTACCCGCGATTGCTTTTCGTCAGGCCCAAGTTGACGCCCTCCCTGCGATGCACCCCCATCGCAATCAAGCTATGCTGGGAACAGTCTTCCACCTCGGATTAGCCTTCTCCGCGAGAGTGCGAAGTTGCGGTGAGGCAGGTCACCACATCTCGGTATTCGGCGAACCACACGCAAGAAAAGGATGGCATGATGCGGGCGACCAGGGCTACCTTAGGCTGTTGTCTGTGTATGCTGTTCGCCGCAGGTCCGATGGCAACGACGGCGCTGAGTGCCGCACCTAAGTCACTTGTCTCGCTAGTCCCTTCCGACGTCGGCTTGTGTGTCGAGATGAGCCGACTCGCGCAACACGGCGAGCAGTTTCAATCGGGTGAATTCTTTCGTCGGCTGGAAGTCTTTCCGCCGTTTGCCGAGTGGTCGGATAGAAACTCCAAGCCGATCAAGCTCGTGCTGAATCGAATCGCCAACCATCTGGGCGAAACGCCCACAGGGTTCTTACGAAAGCTTTTCGGTCGCAAGGTCGTTCTCGGGGCATGGCCATCGGAAAGCGGCGAGCTGGATGAAGGCGCCGGATTGCTGCTCCTTGATGCTGAAGATGCGGAGCTATTGGCAAAGACCATCGACACGTTGTCCCAAGGAATGCACGCCGGAGGCGAGGGTGATGGTCCGCAACAGCTTCAACACGCCGGTTTAACGTACCGCGCGCGAAGCATCGGAAAGCGAGACTCAAATGATTTTGTCTATCTGACCGCGTTGGACAACATTGGTGTCCTGACCAATACCGAGTCGGTGATGCACGCCGTTTTGGAATTGTACGCCGGTGAAGCTACGCCCATCGAAGGAATTGGCACGCTGGCGATGTATCGCGAGGCCCGGCAGCGCGTGCCCAAAGACTCAGCGATTACCGTGTACATCAATCCGCAACGTTGGGATGCGCGGAAGCTTTTCAACGAGATCGTCGAAGAAGGCCTGGTCCCCTCCGGCGGCGCATTTCGTCATCTCGTAAACCATGTCTGGCAAGCTTCAGATTATTGGGTCACCGGGATTCAACTCGGAGATGACGTCCGCCTAAATGGCTTCTTGCACTTCGACCAGAGTCTTCTCGGCGACGTTCAACGAGAGACATTGGCCAGCTTGCAAGGGGAACCGACGTTCTTGGACCGGGTTCCCAGGGATGCTATTCTTGCCATGACGGGGAATGTGGACTTTGCCTCGCTGGTCAAAGGAATCGTTGCCGGAAGACCTGACGCCAACGAAGGCGATTTGGATACCGTTCGCAATCTCACCAGGGGGATGCTGCTCGGGCTCGATCTGTTCGATGAAGTGTTGCCGGCGCTGGGCCCGGAATTTGGTCTGTTTCTTGTGCCCGAAGAAACAACGGACAAGGAGATTGCCCCGGCTTGGGTGGCCAGTATTCAGACCCGATCTTTAGCCGATGGCGAGGGTGGTCCGAGTGTTAGTGCTGCCTTGCAGAACGGCATCAAGACGCTCATGAACCTTGCCGCCGAGTTTCTAGACAATCCAGACCAGGACTCCACCAAGATTCGCGCGACGACGACGAACGTGGACGGCGTGGAAGTCACTTCGCTCGAGGGCG
>CAZNXE010000293.1:0-7427 GCA_964576465.1 uncultured Planctomycetaceae bacterium | reverse complement strand
GTCGCTTCGCGACCCAGCCGAACGGCTGGGCCACCCGTCGAGCAATACCAGCTAGTAAGTTGTGTAGACACCGATGGGCGAAGCCAGTGGCACCCTCATTCTTATCTGTGAAGGAGCACTATTCGGCCGATTCGCCATCGTACTGTTGTGCCGCGTTGCGACATCGGGTGGCCACGAGCTTTCGCAGTTTGACCGGTGCGATCACCTCGGCCTGATCGCCGTATCCTAGAATCCACCATGAGATCTCGTTGAGGCCCGAGACGGTTACGCGAAAATCTAGCGTGCCGTCGTCGGCAATCGTGGCCTGTTGCGTCTTATGCCACGACACCTCTGCCACATTTCGGGCCACGAGCGGCTGAAAACGCACATGCACTTCTTCGTCGGCCCCCGGTTCGGGAATCAGATGCCACGCGTTGCCAAGATAGCGATCGATACTGAATCCACTGGGCAGCGTGAAATGCTCGCCGTTGGAGGTGGCCTTAAGAATTCTGGCGACATTGAACGTGCGTGTGGCGCGGTGAATCGATGAGCGACCGATCACATACCAACTACGTCGGCTGAACAGAAGTCGATAGGGGCTCAGCAGTGTGTCGATCACTTCCTCCTCGGAGAAGCTATCGTAGCGAATGCGCATCGCTAAGTTTGCGTCAACCGCGGCGAGGATTTGCTGAAAGACTCCTTCGCTGTCGATCAGCGGATTCGTCGGTGGCATCTGAATTTCGACCGCGCCGGACACATCACGCAGATACTCGCGAATCACGATCGGCAGCGTGCTCTCTAGCTTGAGCGCCGCGGAGCGTGCATCGTTCAGCAGGGGCAAGCCATCTTGATCGCCCAACTCCTGACAGAGCACCATCAGGGCCAGCGCTTCTTGCGGCGTGAAATTCGTGGGCGGCAGATAGCTGCTCCGCGCAACGCGGTGAGCCTGGCCCACCGCGTCGAAATCGATGGGCACGCCCGCGTCGCGGAGTATTTCCAGGTCACGAAAGATCGTTCGACGCGTGACTCCGAGAATGTTTGAAAGCGTGCTAGTTGTGTGGCCGCGCCCACTTTGCAGCAGGTCCATGAGTCGCAGCAGACGCCGTATTCGGGAGGCTCTCATTGGCGTTTACTTGTCTCGGTGCGATGTGACTGACTTGCCGCACGCCTTCGTCGGCGGGTCGTTGCCCCACGGCTTCGGGCCCAGCGAGCCCCAACGTTCCCCAGCTAAACTCTCGTTGGCCAGCGGTTTCGACTGCTCCCAGATAGGGCTCAGCGACCGGCTGCTGGGCCTGGGGAGTTCCTCCACGATACATGATTGGCCCGCCGGAACTTCCCCCAGGTGCAGGGACTGGTTCGAGCTGGTTCGTCGAAGGAACTTCCTCGTACTCGATTTGACCCTCCATTTGAACCTCGGACGGATGACCGGTGATTTGGGCATACGGTCCTCGGCTGAAGACCCGCGGTCGGGTGTAGCCATAGTTTAGGAAGATGCCGGCGTCACGCTCTCGAGCCCGAAGGCGAGCATCGAAGTACGCCTTGCCGGGCCAGGGCCCCTCGGCAAGATAGACACCATCGTATTCGAGCAGCGATCCCTTGCGGAGTTCGATATTCTTGATGGCCAAGTTGTAGTCGACCACGGCGCGGAAGAAATCGCTCTCGGCCTGGGCCAACCGCCGCTGAGCATCAAGCACCAAGTCCAATGTGGCGACCCCGGCATCGAACGATACTTCGACGGCACGCACCTCGTCGGAGGCTGCCCGACGGCGGTTGAAGTTTGTCTCGGAAAGTTTGTAGGACAGATCAAGCTGCCGAATCGCCTCGCTAAGATCGTGCGAGATCGCTAACTCCAAGTCTTGAAGCACGGCCCTATCACGAGCCAAGGTGAGCTGTGCGTTTCGAACGGCCGACAACTCGCGACGGAAACCCAGTGGCATGCTGGCCTGAAAACCAAGTTGCCACTCTTGGAAGTTTCCGTCGGTCAACGTGCTCCAAGCGTTCGATCCGGCCAGGTCGCCCGTTGGCGAACTTGTGTTGAAGCCGGTACCGTTGGAGTCAATCAAATCGTCGCCCAAGCCTGTCCAGCGATAACGCCCGACGGCGTCGAGTCGCGGAAGAAGGAAATTGCGAGCGGCAACCAGTTCGAGTTCACGTTGCTTGATGCGGAACTTCTGGCGACGAAGCTCGACACTTCGCACCATCGATTCGGTATGCACTTCCCACCAATCGAAGTTGATACGGGCAATGGTCGGTTCTTCAGCGGGCCGAATCAATCGACCGTCGGTGGTGGCCAAGCCTAAGACGTACCGCAACTGGCCTTCGGAGGTATAGAGCTGACTGAGAGACTGTTCGACCTGACCACGAAACAAGAAGTATTGATCGCGGGATTGGGCCTCGTTCTCGGCCTCACCCCCTCGGGCACCAACCTTGTACAAGGCACTCACCTTACGCCAGGTTTGCAACGCACTGTCGCGACCGGCCAACACGGAGTCGAGATTGCGGTATTGGAAGTACAACTGCCAGTAGGCGTCTTCAACCCCGCTGACCAAGTTACGAACGTTGGCTTCAAAATCGGCCAAGGCAATGTCGGTGTTGATCCGGGCGATCATGACACCGTTGCTAAAGAAGAAGCCAGGCTGGGCATTAGGGCCCGCGATGCGATTGAATTCGACACCCGCCCCTTGCAGCAAGGGCTGTCGCCATTCGGCCTCGATATCAACGTTGTAATCGCTGGGAATGGCTCGCGAGGGGTTGTTGTTCCACTCATAACGAACGTTGTGTCGCAAGGTGGTCGTACCACCGGTGGCATTCACCTTTTGAATCTGAGACTGAAACGTTCCCAGATCCTGCTCGAAGATGGGTGCAAAGATGAGACCCGCCACGCCACCGACATTGACCGCGCGATCGTTCCTTTCCCAAAACATGCTTGTCGAGACATTGGCATCGAACGCACTCAAAGCGGTTTCAACACCACGAAGTGGGTCTGTTTCAGACAACGCAGGATTGTAGACCGTGGATGCCGTGTCTGGAGATGAGATCAATGCCACCGGGGAGATATTCCCATTGACCGTGCGAATGACCTTACTGTTGACCAACGCGATCTGTACCGCCTCTTCCAGTCGCAGGTCCCAAATCTCCTGCGTCTCCGGATTACGAAGCGTTAGCGGCGGCAAGGCCCCTTCGACTTCCGCCAAGCTTGGCGTGAGGTCATCGGGGAACTCGATTTCAGTCGCCACACCTTTGTAGTGCGACAGATCGCCGTCTTCAAATAGGAAGAAGGGCTGAATCGGCTTGCAACCCGTTGCAAGCGAAACGCAGCACATCAGCATGATGAGGGATTTTGAAGCTCGCCGGCTCATAGATCCACTTTCCTATTTCGCGTCGTCGGTCGGAGCAGAATTGCTCGTTTGATGTTTGGTCGCCGCGGACTCGCAAAGCGTTCGTGTTACGACACCACGCCACCGCGATCCACCACCGAACTACTAGTCGCGAGTTCAAACCGTGCTAGCGATGCCAACACGAAACCAGCCCTCGCAACCGAGGAATCGGCAAACTTGATATCGACCAACTAACCCGCAAACTTAGGAAATTCTTCGTAATCGTTTGATTCAACGAAATCAGATAAGTCTTGCCATGCTACTTATTCAATGCAAATCTCTCAGTTTGTCGATCCGTGCCGAGAAGACGACAGTGAAAACGGGAGGGGGTGACCAGTAGCATGCTTGCTTGCACGCCTGTCGTTTATGCACAAGTCTGGAGCTTGGTATCTTGGTCGAAGGTCTTTTAGGCGTGCGGCAGATAAGAACGTACCAATCACAACCCGACGCGTGAGCGAGGGAACGCAGTATTACCGGTTGGTCCCTCGCTCACGCGTCGGGTTGGTATATGATCATTCGCCGCTCGCCTAACCAGAGTGGCATGCATGCAAGCACGCACCCTCTAGCTGTTGAACGCCAGCGTTCGGCCTGCATGCACGCCCTGACGCAGAGACTCGACAACAATCGGTCGCTACAGATACATGCCCACGAAGCCGCCTTGGGCATCGCTCTCGGTTTGGAGCTTTTCGATCCGCTCGACGGTTTTCTTTAGATCGCCGGCGGCGATGTAGCGATCGAATTCCACCGTGACTGCCTTCGAGACGGTTTCCTTAAACCACTCGACGATACTCTCCGACAGCCACTCGCAGGTCTCGTGCAGCAGCTCGACGTTCAAGTCTACCCCTCGAGTCTTTTGGTCGTGGTCACCCGTCAACACGGTTCCCTCGAAACCGAACTCGAGCATTCCAATGTCGTCACTATTTGCCAGGCGGAAAACACAGCGGGCTGTGTGCAAGTAGTAGGCGTTTTGCTTGCCATGTTTTTCCATCGCCGCCAGAATTCGTTCGCAGCGGGCACGGAACAGAGGCGATGCATCGAGTGGGATATCGAGACGATCAATCGATCGCAACGGCAAACAATCGAAGGTGATGGTAACACTCGAACTCATGACGGTTCTCCCACGTCTCGACCGACACGGTATCGGCACTGCGTCCGGCTAGCGACCGATGGCAACCGAGCTGGCGATCGCATCATCTTCCGGCAGAGGTGTCGTCTTATCAAGGGTCCAGTCAGTCGATAACCAGCCTTGTTTCGACTCAAAGTGCTGAACCAGCAAACTGCTCGGCTGATCAAACTGCTCGGGCAGCGGAATCCGGTCCAGGACATACTCTTCGTCAAGCATCTTTCCGAACCGACGCATGAGTAGATTACGCAAGGTTGTGTCGCGGATACTGAGCCGCTGACCCTTGCGAAAATTCGGAGGCAAAACAACCACGTCGCCCACGCGAACCAGCCGCACGGTCGCGTCGCTCATCGAGACGCGATACTCGAAGTCGATGTTCATCGGGCGCGGATAGGATTTGTCGCCCGAGGTGAACCGCCGACCACGAACCGTCACTGCAAGCCGATCGTCCCAGAAGCGAACCGTAATCGGACGAATTCTGGCGAAGGTAACCGACCACGACTCCTTGCCTTCGACCGGTTGCAACTGCTCGGGCAGTTCGCGTTCCATCGCCTTGAACAGCTTTCGGATATCCTCTTCCGTGAGTGTATAGCCTCCCAGCATGTCGGCAGCCAGGTTGTTGATCATTGACTCATGCACGCGAATCGCCACATCGGGTTTGCCTTCCACGACGGGCGATGCCGTGGGGGCCCCAATTCCGGCCATGGCTTGCAACCAATGAACATGTAACGCATCGTCGGTCGTCGAAAAATCGAGTTGCTGCGGAAGTGCGTTGCGACGTATCAAGGGCGCGCGAAGTCGATCGAGCAGACCTGCCTGCTCGCCGGATACCTGCTCGGCAACTTGCGCATCCACGCGGTCGCCGATTTGTGTGGCCGCGTGACGGCCCGCGATCCGTTCGCCGTTACCCTTTTGTTCGGCCACCTTTCGCGAAGCAATCCGCTCGATCAATCGGCTTCCGAGGCGACGTCGGCTCGATATGCCAAGCGTGCGTGTTCGCGTTTGGGCATCGGTTCGTGCCCTGTAATATCTAAGTCCCCCCGCATCGAGCAGAAGCCGTTTCGTCGCCTCGAAGCGAGTGTTCCCAAGTGAGTTGATCTGGACCGGCCCGTTGATGCCGATGGTCCGCGTGTGCGTGTTGCCGACAAAAACGGTGTTGATCGCGGCCACTTCCTCATTGGACACCAGATCGATGTGGACACTGCCAGTGGTGTGACCTGTGCCGGAGATGGCCGTCCCCAAAATGCAGTCGGATACCGGATCGCATTCGTCGACCCCTCTCCCCATTCCCGCATCGACGAACCCCTCAGAGACCTCGATCACCAGGTTTGGCTTCGCGAAATTGAGGCGAACTTGTCGCAGTAGGCGCGGCGCCTGGCGTCTGCGCTCGAGCCAGGAAACCGAGTCGGTGATTTGATCGAACCCCTCGCCACTGGGTTCCGCCTCGTAAGCCTCGACGGATTTGGCCAGCGAATCAATTCGCGTTCGGAAATCCTCACGCGGGTTTTCGCCATGGATGGCCAAACGCAAGTCGATGAATCGCGTGATTGCCCGCGATGCATTCACGAACACGTCGAGTTCGAGCCCCTCATGGTAATCCTGCAATCGTCGGTCCACCGCATCGAGCACGCCGAGTTTCGCTTCGATCGGATCGGCCTGAAGCTGTTCTTGGAGATCGTCCCAGAGCAGATAGTCTTTCCATGCCCGACCGTTTTCCGCGCCAGGAGTTAGATACGCATCCAACCCGGCGATCGCCTCGACAAGCTGCGCGTGAGACGCCTCGATCGTGGTCTGGGGAATCCCGACAAATGCATCTTGCGCGGAGTGGATACGCTCGGGGAGCTGCTCCATTGGGACAAGTGGCAGTTCCCGAATCCAGCGTCGCAAGGCGCGACGAACGGCAGCGAATCGGCGGTTGCTCAGCCCTCGTACGCCAGTTTGGTAAAGATCCAGAATCTCAGCGACGTCCGCCGGGTCGGGATTCTCCTCGCTTTTCAGAAGTTTCCGCAGACCATCATTGTGGAGCCACCCCCTCCAATGGCTGGCATTCTCCCCGTCGCCAAGCCAACGATCTTGCTGGTCCAGTCGCCGGAGAACCATCTCCCGGCGGGCGGGTTCGTCCCCGTAAGCGCCAGCGACCACAAAGATTAAGACGAGTGCATATGTAATGAACTGGGACGGCGAAGCAATCATTCTCTGGCTCCCTCGAAGCAGGCCACCCTTACTGGCGGCGGAAGACCTCAGACTCCCTCTTCTATCAAGATGGGCCACGGTAAGCCAGGGAACATCCACAAGCAGCGAAAAATCTAACGACTACCCGCTTGAACTCGACAGCACTGCTTGCTAAACCCATTATCTTCGTTTCACTCAAACAACCGAACCGGAACACTCAACACAGACACCCCACCCACCGTATTCGGATCATATTCAACCGAATACCCACATCTTCCTTGTTGATCTGACCACTTCTCGGACGGAAGCCAACACTGCCAGATCAATCGTGTATCTACGGAACTTTTGAGGAGACCTAGGCAATGAGTCGCTATTTTTTGATCCCCATCGCATCAGGGCTGCTGATTTTGGCCGGAATGTTGCCGGTGCATGCCGCGGAAACGCCCGTTGGACAGTCGGAACAGCCCCTGTGGCACGACGATTATGCCGACGCCGTGCGTCAGGCGGAAGTATTGGGCAAGACGCTGCTAATCCACTTCTACGACGCCGACGATTCCCGCGTGAATGACGCCTTTCGCGAGAAGTCGCTCCAGGACGCCCGGGTAAACAAGTTGCTGTCCAAATACGTTCGGGTTCGGCTGCCGATGAAGGCCACGACAATCGTGGGTGGCAAAGAAGTCGAATTGCTCAAACACCCTTCTTTTTCCGAGATGCTCGGACGCCCGGGAATCGCGATGATTGACTATTTGCACGCCGGGGCACCGTATTATGGTCAC
>CAZNXE010000292.1:0-7478 GCA_964576465.1 uncultured Planctomycetaceae bacterium | reverse complement strand
CAAGCAATGCCCGGCGACACCCGTCGAATGGGTCAATGGCTGCCGCCATAAATCAAGGTCATCACTTCCGATCGACTGGATAGGTTCGATCGGAACAGGCCCCGCATGGCAGACGTGACGCAAACGCTGCCAGGTTTACGGACACCGCGAATGGTCATGCAACTATGCGTGGCTTCGATAACGACGGCAACCCCCTTGACTTGCAATTCCTCGACCAATAAATCGGCCACGGTCTCGGTCATTCGCTCTTGCACCTGAGGGCGCCGGGCAACGACGTCGACCACCCGGGCCAACTTGCTCAGGCCGATCACTTTTCCGTCCGGGATGTAGCCGATGTGGGCATGCCCCATGAACGGCAGCATGTGGTGTTCGCACATGCTGTTGAAGCTAATATCGCGAACAAGGACAACTTCGTCGTACTTTTCGGTGAAGAACTTCCGCAGGTGAAGACGTGGATTCTCGTGCAACCCACTGAACAATTCGGCATACATCCGCGCAACACGGGCCTGCGTTTCCAGAAGCCCCTCGCGGTCGGGATCTTCCCCCACGGCGATCAAGATTTCCCGAACAGCACGTTCGATACGAGGATGGTCGATGCTGCCCCCCACGGCGCCGTCAGCAGTTTCGTCGCCCGAACATCCACCCCCGTTGGTGATCGCCGCTTCGTTTCGCGATGTCATCATTTTTCGACCTTGCACGTCCTCAAATCAAGGCCGTGGCGAATGAACACAAGTAGGTCAGGCTGTGCCTGACTCGCAATGCTGTGAGTATTCTGTTGGCAATTGCCGTAGTGGAGAGATGGGTGCAAGCACCCCATTCTACGAGCTACGAATTCGAGCACGGCGTGAGGGCTGCCTACTTATCGGATCGTAGGAGCGGGCAGGTTCCGGGTCAAGCCGTTGAGGAGATTTGCAATACGAGCGGGTCAGTTTGGGCTGAAGCCTGGTGGGAAGCTGTTGTCGTCATGCATCGCCGAACCAGGCTCTGCTTTCAGATGGCTTAACAACATGGCCGCGCGGAGATCGACATTCAATTCGCCGAGCATCTCCGCCTTGAGTTCCAGCGGCAACGAAAGGCTGTAAGCCAGAATATCGGTCAGGACACCGAGCGCCATTTCTTCGCCAAGCATTTCCTCGATCCGTACGTGACGCGAAGAAACTTCCGACACGGTGTCACCAGCGGCATCAAGAATCTCACGTTTCAAGGTGCGTCGCCGGTTTGCCCCGTCTGGATCGCAATCGTCTGTTTGAAGCTCCGCACTCGCAATACGAAACGGTTGCGCCTGAGCCAGTTCGTCACCCAGGGCGATGCGACCCAAGCCTTGGAGCAACAGATGATATCGACCGTCTTCAAGTTGCTGGCTGTTGACGATTTGGCCAAGACAGGCC
The DNA here is from genome assembly GCA_964576465.1 of uncultured Planctomycetaceae bacterium. Classification (GTDB taxonomy): domain Bacteria; phylum Planctomycetota; class Planctomycetia; order Pirellulales; family JAEUIK01; genus CAZNXE01. The sequence goes on along the minus strand of CAZNXE010000292.1, from coordinate 6,090 downwards.
ATGGGATAAAGTCGTGGCCGATCTTCATAGTCAGCCTCCCAGCCGGGTCGCAACACGGCCATGGCGATCAGTTGGTCGCCGTCCAGCGCGTCTTTCATCATGGCTCGATAACGCGGCTCGAAGACATGCAGCGGCTGCAAGACGTGTGGAAACATCACAAGATTCGGCACGGGGAACAAGCGCACCTGCCCCGAGAAACTCCGGGGGTCGAAGCTAGAATCGCTGGGTGTGTCCATTCGTGGATCCGCATGTGAATTCGTGCAAGACGATGACGTTCGTCCCTGTATCGATCTTAGCTTACGTTCAATCCGTCTTGGTGGATCGTATCAGTCGTGCGCACAAAATCACGGAATAAACTAGCTCCAGCACCTTTGGCAGATCAACCAACCGTCCCCAGGCAGTCGAACCGCAAGAGAAACGGCCGCTTGACACAAACGGCTGGCAAAGGATCATGGCGGCGACAAGTCACGTAAAACTTCGCCCAGACATGGTGGTGGTGAAAGCAATCTTAGGAGGCAACGATGCCGGAGGATTTTACTGGTTTCTTGGCGTTTGCGACGGCGCGGGGTAATAGTCCCGCCAGCTACTTGGAAGCCGAGCGTTGGCAGCTACAGAAGATCGGCCCCGGCCAACTCGATGTACAGTGCCATCTGCCTGAGTGCGTGCTCAATTCGGCCGGAATGCTATTCGGTGGATTCACTCCCACCTACATCGACCTGATTGCGATTTGGGCGTCGATGACCACGCTCGGCGGAGAGGCCGCTTGGATGGTCACCGTCAATATGCGCGTGGACTACTTTGAACCGATCGTGCCGCCAGGATTTCGCGCGTTGGCCCGAGTGTTGAATATTCGCAAGCGTGATTACTTTGTCGAAACACGATTCGAGGACGAGCAAGGCACGCTGCTGGCCAACGGAATCACAACGCTCCGCAAGATTACCGGAATACCGTCTGGCGTGTCGCCGCAAGCGATGTCCGACGACAAGGAATGAGGACGGATCATGGTGATTACTTCCGTTGGCAATGCATTAGTCCAGCACAACTTCTTCATGGTCCGACGATGGAATGAACGGCCAGCCGGTTAGGACCATCGTCATCACAATGCCCACCAGCAGGCCCTGCCACGTTCCGAAGAGGGCCAAGACCATTCCGGTCGACATGGCGACACCTCGTTCGACATTGTTCCGCGGGAGCGCCATCGCGATGTAGCCGCAGGCGAACCCGGTTAGCAAGATCGTCATCGACAACGCCACGGGCAACATCGGCTCCAGAAAACTGGTGATCGGTTTGACAAACAACAAAATCGGCAGCCCCCAAAAATAGTACGCGCCGATGCCGCTGAAAATCGAATCCATCGCTTTGCGTCCATCTTTGTAGCGCTCGGTCACCACAACTTGCACGCCGGTCCACAGCGGACCGTGAACCACCGGAAAGGGACCGGCGGCAAGCCCTTGCAGGGCATTGCGGATACTAATGTTGAAGTGCGTTCGCGTCGGATTGATCTCCAGTTGCTCGTCTTCGCGATGCGGTGCCGCGGCGTGCAGCAATTCGTTGGCGGTGATGATATCGCCGAACCCGATGATGTAGACCACAACCGCCAGGGGAACGACTTGCCATAGAACGAGCGACCAGAATTCAGCATCACTCGGGAACCCGATACTCAACGGGCTGAGCTGTTGGAACATTTCCACGAAGGGTGGCGAGTGGATTCCCCACTGGACATTGAACTGAAGTTCACCCGTGAGGCTTCCCACAATCATCGCCACAATAAACCCTGGGGCCAGTCCAAGCCCTGCCAAGATGGCGATCCATCCGTATCGCTGCTTCAATCTGGCGATTGGCACCGAGAACATCAGAATCAGACAAATGGCGACGGCACACATTGCGCTATAAGGCTTCTCGGCCATGTAGCTATGCGTTCCTTCGGCAAACGAAACCTCATGCTGAAAAGCAGCCACCGCGGCGCCGAAGATGACTCCGGCCTTTAGTGGAACCGGAATCTTTTCCACGAACACACGGCCCAGCCCGGTGATTCCGGCGAGAAAGAAGATGCCGGCGCACATGAAAGTGAATACCGTGATGAGTTGGATGAGCCGCGTCTCGTCCATGTGCGGTTCACCTACCACATGCCCCATCAAAGCCAGCACCAGCGGAATGGCCGGGGTGATCCAACCGTGACAATAGGGGTCGCCGAAGATCAAGGGTGCCGACGCGATGAGAAATGATTGAATGATCACGACGGCCAACGCGATGTCGAACGATAGGCCGAGGTATCCCGTCAGAATCGGGATCAACCCCATGCCGGTCGCCCCGGCCACCACAAGCCCTTGCAGGGTCTCCGGCCATTCAAAGCGGAAGTGATAGAACGGAATCCGTAGCGTAAAGATGCCCCAGCGAATGCCCGGTTGCACTTCTCCATCGACACGATGTTTGATGATGCACCTCGATTGCGGTGATAGTTTATTCTGCCAACATGCCGTTGCTAGACCTTCGCTTGCAACCGCACGATCACAACTCTGGCGCGACCGTCCAATGCTCACGCCGCAGTTGTTCGTTCGCCTGCCCCGCGATGTCCATGTTTACCAGACTGTTCCAGGCTTGTAGAAGCCGCCGGGTAAGAGGTCCTACTTGTCCGTCGCCAACGCTCAGGCCGTTAAACGATGTTGCCGGCATGATGCAGTATGGCGTGCTGGTAAAAAACAGCTCGTCGGCCGTGTAGAGATCGTAAGGCATCAGGTCCGTCTCACGCACGACGATATCCAGCGTCCGGGCAAGTTCCATCACTGTCTCGCGCGAGATTCCGGCCAGTGCGTTGCGCGCGATGGGAGTTCGCAACTCCCCGCCGACAACCGCAAACAAGTTACCGCCCTTGTTCTCCGCAACATTCCCATTTATGTCGAGAATGACGCCCTGTGCATTGGGATCGACCAGTTTCACTTCAATTTCGGCCATCGTGTACGGCAACCGGCTACAGTTCTTGATCCGCGCATCGAGCGCTTGGGGCGGAACGGCGCGGCTCATCGCGGTTACGGCATGGCAACCATGTTCGTAGAATTTTGCCCAATCTCGCAAATCAAGCGGCCAGCAGTGAATCACCACCGTTGCGGCAGAGCGTTGCCGCGTAGGGTCGGCCCCTGAGACCGCAATCCCCCGGCTAATGTTATGCACGATCCAGTAGTCGTCATCCGACTCGATCAGCGGCAAGTTGGCTTCGAGCACCTCGAGTGACAAGCGTGTGAGTTCCTCGACCGAATAGCCAGGGTCGATCCGCGTTACTTTCAGCGAACGATAAAGTCGTTCAATGTGGCCCTCAAGCTTGAACGGTCGGTGCCCGAAGGTCCGTGTCGATTCGGTAACCGTATCTCCCAACTTAAATCCTGAGTCGAAGATCGAAATCTTCGCTTCGGCTTCAGGGACCATCTGACCAGAGAGAAAAACTTGGCGCATAGCAACTTCCGCAGCAACGAACATGGAAAAGTGAGTCAACCAATGGCGGAGGCTAGTGTAGGGAAGGTCTTGGTCATACTCAAGCAACCGCATGAAGTCTTGGTAAGTTGTATCGATTGCAGTTGATCGAAGAAAAACAGCCTTACCCTGGAACGATCGAACCCAGGGGTGAGCCCACGTCGAGGGAGCAATCATTCAGCGGCGCTTGTGATGACGGGTGTCTTTATGCCATCATGATCGCGGATTCAGAATCAACCTCCACCCACCGCTCCATCTTCAACTTGTCGAGGAATTGCGATGTCCGACGTCGATACACAAGGCGAAGCCGCGCAGGAATCGAAGCGGCCGAGCGTTCGGATTCTAAAGGGGATCGGGGTTCTGCTTCTGGCGATCCTTGCTTACCTGGTGGCGTGGCCGTCGCCGATTGATCCGGCAGCCTTTCAGCCCCCGACCCCGCCGCCGATGACTGGCGTGTTGGAGACGAACGAAAAGCTGCGAGGCTCCGAGATACTTGCCGCTGGGCAAGTGCTTGGACCCGAGGATGTCGACGTCGATGACCAAGGTCGTGTGTACGGCGGAACCGCAGACGGCCTCGTAATCAGAGTGTTGCCCGACGGGACGATTGAGACATTTGCCGACACCGGCGGACGCCCGCTGGGCATGGAGTTCGACGCTGCGGGAAATCTGATCGTCGCCGATGCCGTTAAGGGACTTGTGTCGATCGATTCAGAAGGAGTCGTGACCGTGTTGACGGATTCGGCCGATGGCGTGCCTTTCGGCTTTGCCGACGATCTCGATATTGCGTCGGACGGCCGTGTCTATCTGTCGGATGCCAGTGCCAAATACGGTGTGGAGAAGTACCTCTACGACATGCTCGAAGCCCGGCCACATGGACGGCTGATTCGATACGACCCCGCGACGGGCGAAACAGAAGTCCTGCTCGACGAGTTGTATTTCGCCAATGGAATTGCTGTTTCAGAAGACGACCGTTTCGTGCTGATAAACGAAACCTATCGCTATCGAATCCGACGTTATTGGCTAAAGGGCGAGAAGGCGGGTACCAACGACATGTTCATAGAGAACTTGCCCGGTTTTCCCGATGGTGTCTCGCGTGGCAGTGGGGGGCGTTTTTGGGTGGCCATGTTCACCGTACGCAACAGTACGGCCGATGCGATGCATCCTCGACCTTGGCTCAAGGGCGTGTTGGCCAAGCTGCCGCATTTCATGTGGCCGCAACCCGAGCGCATTGGTTTCGTGCTTGCCCTCGACGAAGGTGGCCAGATCGTGGAGAGCCTTCAAGACCCCGGCGGTGAAGTCGTCAATGAAATAACCTCCGTGCATGAACACGCCGGCGCACTCTATTTCGGCACACTGCGCGGCGACCGGATCGGGAAGTACACGCTCCCATGACGTGCTCGCGGCCATGGCATTGCTCCGGCGCGTTACGCCAGAATGTCTTCGACGATGTGAACTTCGTCGACGCCGGTCAGCTTCTCATTCAATCCGTTCCGGTCGAACGTGAGCTTCTTGTGATCGAGACCCAACAGATGCAGCACCGTGGCGTGCCACTGACTGATGCTCACGCGGTTCTCGACCGAAGCGAACCCAAGCTCGTCTGTCGCGCCATAGGTGAACCCTGCTTTGACGCCGCCGCCAGCCATCCAGCCGCACATCGCGTGCTTGTTGTGATCGCGCCCTGCATTGGCTTCGCTCTTATCACCCTTGAGTTGTGCGATCGGGAGTCGCCCCATTTCGCCGCCCCATAACACGAGCGTCTCGTTCAGCAAGCCGCGCTGTTTCAGATCTTGTAGCAGCGCCGCGATGGGCTGATCTGTTCGCTGGCAGGCGACGCGAAGTTCCGAGGCAATTTTGGTATGGTTGTCCCAAATTTGGCTGTCGATAAAGAGTTGAACGAATCGCACGCCGCGTTCGACCAGCCGCCGGGCCATCAGGCAGCGCCGGCCATACGAATCGGTCGGTTCGCGTCCGATTCCGTAGGCCTCGAGCGTGGCCGCGCTTTCTTGCGAAATGTCCAACACATCGGAGGCCACCAACTGCATGCGCGCGGCCAATTCATAGCTCGCAATCCGCGCATCCAGTCGGGGTTCGCTAGGATGCGCCTGACGGTGGATGTCATCTAAATTAGAAATCAGCTCACGGCCCAATTCGGTGACCACGCTCGGTTCGCTAAAGTCGCGATCGAGATTCAGTACCGGAGATCCGGTCGAACGAAATCGCGTGCCTTGATAAACCGGCGGCAGATAGCCTGCTTGCCAGTTTTGCGTTCCGTTGATGGGCAGGCCTTTCGGGTCGTCGAGAACGACGTACGCCGGGAGATCTTGATTTTCGGCCCCCAGCCCATAAGTGATCCAGGCCCCCATCGTCGGTTGGCCTGACAACATACGACCGCTTTGAATTTTGAAGATCGCCGGTTCGTGCGTGATGTTCACCGTGTGCATCGAACGCAGCAATGTAATGTCGTCGACGCATTGTGCCAGGTGCGGCAAGGCATCGGAAACCCACATCCCACATTGTCCATGTTGTGAAAACTCAAACGGGCTGCGGAACAGCGCACCGGCCTCGGCTGGAAATTCCACATCTCCCGCAATCTCATCGAAGTACGGCTCGCCATGGCGGCGATCA
>CAZNXE010000291.1:0-7495 GCA_964576465.1 uncultured Planctomycetaceae bacterium | reverse complement strand
ATTTGCCGCTCGCCCAAATAGGGCCCTTCGAAGCCGAACATGCTTGGGAGGAACCCAAAACCCATGCTCAACCAGTACGTGACATTCGAGCGGTGCGAGACGATGAGGTCAAGATGCGAGCCACTTCCGTAGTGCCCCAATACTCGATGGTTGCGCCTACAGATTCTGCCAAATCGCACCCGACACTGGTCAACGATCGAGGAAAAGTAGACCCCATGAAATCTGGCCGAACCCCAAACTTGACTCAGGTGGTCGCGGGCGCCATGCTGGCTAATTGTGGACTGGGTGCTTGGGCGCTGCTTGCCTTGGTGGCTCAGCGGAGGGGATTGAGGGTGCCGAGGGAAGCCGTTTGCCGCGAAATCGGTGGTCGCTTCCAAGGCATCGCGGTTTCGATGGCGGGCCTGCGCGGTGTTCTTCAAAATCGAATGTCCGAACTGCGGTAAGGTTCTCAAGGTTGGCGAACAACACTTGAACCGCAAGGCGAATTGCCCCCACTGCAAAAACGCTTTCGTGGTGCCCGGACCCAAGGAAGAGAGCCAAGGCAACGAGGCACAGCAGTTCTTCGACAGCATCGATCCGGGCGACGCGGTTCAACAACGTCGCCCCAAGGGAAAGCCGCAGCCGGCAAAAGGTGCCGCCGCTTCGGTGTTGCAATCTGGCTCCGGCAGCGATGTCAGCCTGTTGGTCAGCGGCGGAATTGCCATTCTGTTGTCAATCGCCTTCTACGCGGTGATGTTCCCGCTGAAGAGCACCTACCTGGGCGAACTTTTTCTCGATCGTGGTTGGGTGCCGTTCGCGCTGGTGTTCTTGTCGGCTTGGTCCACGGCGATTCTGGTACTCAAAGCCCGCAAGATGACAGGGCAACGTCAGGCGATGATGCTTGATCTGTTGCCGACAGAAATTTCATCCGACATCACACCCGACCTAGTCGAGAAATTCCTTTCCCACATTTCAACATTGCCAGTGCGTCCGCAAGAAAGTTACCTGGTCAATCGCGTCGTGCGGGGGCTGGAACACTTTCGTGTTCGTAATAGTGCCTCGGAAGTATCTTCGATTTTGTCCTCCCAGGCAGAGATCGACGCGACCACGGTGGCATCAAGTTACACAATGACGAAGGTCTTCATTTGGGCCATTCCCATTCTCGGCTTTATCGGCACCGTAATCGGAATCAGCGCGGCGGTTGGCGGTTTCTCGGGATCGCTCGAAGAAACAAGCGATGTGGCCAAACTGAAGGAATCGCTCAACGGAGTGACCGGCGGTTTGGCAACGGCGTTCGACACCACGTTGGTGGCGCTGGTGATGAGCTTGCTGGTAAAGTTTCCGACCTCGTCCATGCAAAAGCAGGAAGAAGGCTTCCTCAACGGCATTGATGAATATTGCAATGAAAACCTTCTGAAGCGATTGGACGACGGTCGCGGTGGGATGGAAGGTGGTATGACGAGCGATGCCGCCATGGAGGCCTGGACCCGACGCATGGAGGCGATGGGTACGAAACTCTCACAACAAGTCGTCGAGGGATGGGAGAAGGTCAACACCGGAGTTCAAAAACACGAAGGTGAGCGGTTGACCCGGGTCAAGGAAGTTGACCAAGTGATGGCGAAAGCCGGCGAATCGATGACTGAAAGTGCCGAGGTGCTCCATAAGAGCATCACCCAACTCAATGCGGGGCTCCATGGCTTGAGCAACGTGCTTGATGCGCTCGGTCAGCAAAAGGTCACAATCGAGTTGCCCGAGCGTCGACGCGGTTGGGCATTTTGGCGATCGAACAACAACTAGACGAGTCTCTTAGACGTGCGGTAGATAAGAACGTACCAATCCCAACCCGATGCGTAAGCGAGGGAACGCAGGGAATTACCGGTTGGTCCCTCGCTCACGCGTCCCATTGGTATATTCTCATTCGCCGCTCGTCTTACGGCCCTTTGACGACATCAAGAGGGAGATCGAACATCATGGCGCGACGGCCCGTGGAAGAAGATGCCGTTTCGCTGTTTCCCTTTCTCAGTGTATTGGCCTGCGTGATTGGCACGCTAACGCTCATGATTATGGCGCTGGCGTTGAGTCAGATGGACACCGAAGAGGTGAGTGGCGCCGAAGATCACGAGGCCGTCAAACGAGAGCTTGAAGAAGTTCAAGAAGAGATCAAACAGTTGGTCGACAAGGTAGGAAACCTCGACGAAACGACGCGCGAGTTGAGTGAATCCCGCCAGCAGAAGGACAAGTTGGAGACCGAGTTGGTGCAATTGGCGGACACGATGCCCGAGGAGCCCGAGACAGTTGACTTGGCTCCCCGGCTCGCGGATTTGAAGACCTTGGAAGCGGAGTTGGCCGAGATCGAGAAGCAGATCGTTCCCATGGATGAGGAGCTGAAAAAACGCACTGCCCCACCGGAAGAAGCGGTCGTCATGATTCGTCCCGGCGGAAGTGGCGTGGACATTGAACCGACGTTCGTCGAATGTCGAGCTGATTCGATCGTGCTTTACGAGAGCGACCCGCCCAAACGGATTCCCAAGTCGGAAATCGCAACCAATACGGTTTATCTCGATCTTCTCGACCACATCGCCGCGAATAAAAAGCGGTCGATCATCTTCCTCATTCGCGATGACGCCATCGGCACCTACTCTGCCGCTCGCAACGTGGCACGCGGGAAGTACGCCCGAAACGGCAAGCTGCCAGTAATCGGTCACGGACAGTTAGACCTCAGTATGTTCGAGTCATAATCATGCGCCCCCGCCAAGAAGACGACGACGGCAACCTCGATTCGCTGCTAGACACCATGACCAACGTGGTAGGCATTCTAGTCATCGTAATGATCGTCACGCAGTTGGGCGTGCGAGACGCGGTCAAACGGATCGGCGATGCGGTCGATCTGGAAGAAGTCGCCGCGACGCAGGAAGCGTTGAAGCGGGGAAGTGCCCGACGCGATGAATTGCTTGCGGTGGTCCAAGACATCTCACTGCCCACGATCGACGATCCCGCGGCCGAACTTCGCAAGGTGAATCAACAGATCGAGGAAGCACGTCGACAGCTCAAGGCGACCGAACAGGAAGCACTAGCCCGCAAGGAACAGCTTGAAGAACAGACCGAACTCATCGAGACGCTCAACGAGCGTGAGAAGGAAATACGTGACAAACTGGAGAAGGCGCTAGCCCGAAAAGCCGAACTCGAGGCCTTGCTCGACGAAACGCCACGGCGGCAAAACAAGGGTGCTCCCGAGGCAAAGGTCGTGAACCTGCCGAATCCTCGACCAGCCCCCAAGGGCGCCGCGGGGGCGATGATCTTCTGTCGCGATGAAAGACTGTACCTGCTTGATCTGCCTAGCCAGCGAAAGGCTGCTCAGGAACTAGCAGAACAAATCATTCGCAGCCGACGTCTTGATCGCGATCCCGAAGCGGGTATCGATCCAGAGAAGTTCGCCGCTGCCTTCAATGCCAAGAAGATCATCACCGATTACTTCCGCATCAGTATCGAAGTTCGCAATGGTCGAGTGCCGTGGCTTGTATTTGAACGTCGTCAGGACCGCGGACATCCCGTGCTGGCATTGAAGCGTCGCTCAGGTAAGTACCAGAGCGCACTCCAAACGCTCGACCCGAGCAAATACTATGCCCAGTTCTTGGTGTGGCCCGACAGCTTCGAGATCTATCTCGCCGCCCGAAACGTTGCCACGGAGAAAGGACTCCTTGCAGGATGGAATCCGCAAACGACGACCGATGAGTACCAGGCGCCCCTTGGCGGACCGCTGGCACTGGGTCCTCCTCCAAAACCCAAGCCAGCCCCCAAAACGCCCCCTAAGCCCACACCCACGCCGGCAACTCCACCAAAGCCTGTTCCGGTGGATACGATCGACTAGGCGCGTCTCACCGGCGGTATCCATAGTCGCGTACGCTGCACACAGCACTCGGGAAGAACGTGAATTAGGCTTTGGCTCTCCGCTGAAACGTTCCTAGCGAGATGTCATCTGAAGCTCGAGTGTACGAGCGAGACGTGTTGGGCATATAGGACCTTACCGATGGACATCCTCCAGGCTGTCGCGCTACTGCTTGTCTTGGCGGCGTCGTTCACTTGGTTGAACGAACGGTTCTTAGGTTTGCAGCCGTCGATCGGGGTCATGCTTTGTGCCTTTGTTGGGTCGCTGTTGTTGGTCGCACTCGATCACCTCGGCGTCGATGTGCAACTCGCCGAATCGGTCGCATTCGTGGGAAATGTTCCGTTTAGCGACGCGCTGCTACACGGCATGTTGTGCTTCCTGCTGTTCGCGGGCGCGATGGATGTGCGAATCAAAGACTTGGAAGACAACGCGTCTATCGTCGTGATGCTCGCGATCGTCGCCACGCTTATCGCAACCCTTGGAATCGGTTTGTGCATTTGGGCAGCGATGAATGCTTGTGGGATCGCGATCGCTCTGCTCCCGTCGTTGTTGTTCGGGGCGATCATCTCGCCGACCGATCCGGTTGCCGCGCTGGCGATTCTGAAGCGCAGTGGACTGTCGAAGACCATGGAAACGGTGATCTCCGGCGAGTCGCTGTTCAACGACGGAATCGGCGTCGTGCTTTTTACGATCGTACTTTCGTTAATCGCCGGCGAACAGGAAGCATCGTTCGGAACAGCACTTTCTGTTTTCGCACGTGAGGTGCTCGGCGGTGTGGCCCTCGGTTGCACACTCGCCGGAATTGGTCACCTGTTGCTTAGTGGTGTCTATCGCTATGCCTCGAATGTGCTGGTGACCCTCGCCATCGTCACCGGCGGATACGCGCTGGCTGAATGGACCGAGGTTTCAGGGCCGATCGCGATGGTCGTTCTCGGTCTGATTATTGGCAACCTCAGCCTGTCGCGGACGATTGATGAGACGGGGCGACGAGAATTGGAAGACTTCTGGCAGATGTTCGACGAATCGTTGAATAGCATCTTGTTCTTGTTAATTGGATTGCACCTGCTCGTTGTGCCCATCTCATCGGCAGCCTGGGTTCTCATCCCCGGTTCGATCGTCATTGTGCTGGCAGTGCGCTATGTGAGCGTCGCGGTGCCCGTCTCGCTGTGGACCATTCACGAGCGGTGCGGCTCCCAGCGCTCGGCCATTTTGAAACTGCTGACTTGGGGCGGACTTCGCGGAGGGCTTTCGTTGGCCTTGGCCCTGTCACTGGCCCCCGGCAGCGACAAAGATCTGATCGTGCTGATGACCTACAGCGTGGTCGTATTCTCGATCCTCATCCAAGGCAGCACGGTCGGTCGCCTGTATCACCGGATCTTTCCGGAAGACACAACAACGGTCGAAGCGACTCATTAGATCGTGTTGCCAGTGATAACGGCTATGCACTTTATGCGGGGCTGTTCACGACGGAATTGCGTGATTTTTCGCCATGCAGGATGACGTCGCTGCCGATCGCCACATGTGCCGGCAAGGTACGTTTGAACAGTCACTTCCAGTGCGATTTCTTCCGTCAGTGCGATTTCTTCCGTCAATGGATAACCGTTCCATGAACCGCAACAATTTTTCTCGAATCGCGTTGCAGACCGTCGTGGCCATCATGGCTGCAACCATCGCAACGCAACACGCGATGGCAGACATCACAACCGGGCTCATCGGACATTGGCAACTGGAAGAAACCTCCGGGGTCGAGGCGCAAGATGCCTCGGGCAATAAGCATTTCGGCACGCTTAGCGGAACCACTTTCTCAGCAGCATCGCTCTCGCCAGGAAAGGTTGATGACGCCGCGCAGTTTGACGGCATTGACGATTCTATTTCGGTCGCTGTCACAAGAGCTCTACAGCTCACCAGCCAACTCACGATCGCTGGATGGGTCAAGGGCGACAATTGGGGCACGGGAGTCGACGTGGATATCATCCTCCGCAAAGGTGCCGAGAATCCGAACAACTACCAACTAGCGATTGCCGACGGCAAGGTCACCCTTTATTTGGACGATTCCGACGACAAGGGGTATCGGGGCAACACTACTCTGCAAACGGGCGTGTGGTATCACGTTGCCGCCACATGGGACGGGTCGATCGTGAGTGTCTATGTCGACGGCGTCCTCGACAACAAGCCCACTTCGCGTTCGGGCAAGATTGGAACTGACAAAAGAGGGCTCGCCATCGGTGGACTTCCCAAGTCAGATTTACTCGATGGTGCGCTCGACGATGTGCGGCTATATAACCGCGCGCTAGCCGCTGACGATATCGTTGCACTCTACAAGTTGGGGGTCACTTTCGGGCTCGTCGGTCACTGGGCTCTCGACGAAACCTCCGGTACGAAGGTGACTGATTCTTCGGACCAAGGCAACGACGGCGGAATGTCCCGGGGGTTCAGCTTCGATGCGAGTTCCGAAGCGTCGTGCCCGCTTTCGGGAGCGGCACTGCGTTTCAACGGCACGAACGACTTCATTACGGTCTCCAACGCCTCGAGCCTCCAAATCACCGATGTGATTACGCTCGCGGCATGGATCAAAGCAGACACCTTCGGAGCGGGCAACAATGTCGACGTCATCGCGCGAAAGGGTGGGAACAATCCGAATAACTACCAGTTGGCCATCGCCGACGGTGCCGCGACCTTATTTCTGGACGACAGCGATTCGGGCGGATTCCGCGGCGATACGTTGTTGGAAACCGATCGCTGGTACCACATTGCCGCTACCTGGGATGGATCCGCTGTTCGTATTTTCGTGAATGGTATTCAAGACCACGCAACCCCATACAGATTTTCTGCTACCCTTGGAACCGATACTCGGGCACTGTTTATCGGTGGACACAACGGTGCGGAACTTTCCGACAGTTTGTCGTATCCGGATCGCTTCGACGGCATCTTGGATGACGTTCGGGTCTACCATCAGGCCCTCTCGCCCGCACAAGTCGCCCTGCTCTATGGACTGCTGGGCTACTGGCGATTCGATGAAGCGGGCTTCGCGAATCAGGCCGCCGATTCATCAGGACACGGACGCCATGCGGATCTCTTTGGCGATTCATCGTGGGTCGAAGGTCGGGTCGGCAACGCGATCAGCTTCGACGGGGTCGGCGATTATGCCCAAACCCTCACTAGCTTTCCACCGCCCGCCACGGGCTCTGTAGTCTTTTGGATGAAGTCCGCGGGCATCCCATCGAGTGAACAGGCGATCTTCGGCGTGCGCGACACGTGGGAAGTTCTCCATCGCACGACCGGCATCGTGCAATTCAACGTCAATGGTGCTTCTGGCAACGACATCATCAGTGTCAGTTCGGTGGCGGGGGCATGGCATCACATCGTCGCAACCTTCAGTTCGCCCGACGACACCTATGAAATCTATGTCGACGGTCAGCTTGATAGCTCGGGATCGGCGACCATGAATGACCAAAAGGAAAGCTTCCTATCCTTTGGAACCCGAACCGGAAGTTCGCAATACTGGGAAGGAAAACTCGACGAGATGCAGATCTTCAACCGTCGGCTCTGCGCGGACGAAATATCCAAGATGTTCGGCGATGGAGCCCTCAGGGGAGTTCGCATTCTAAAATGGGTCGAAATCAAGTGAGT
>CAZNXE010000290.1:0-7519 GCA_964576465.1 uncultured Planctomycetaceae bacterium | reverse complement strand
GGTGCCACGGGCGATGCCGGCCATATCACGCAACCCGACGCTCAAGGTGTCGGCGCGGCCAAGTGTATCCAACGTGCCCTGGATGACGGTCGTATCGATTCGACTTCGATCGACTATATCAACGCGCACGGCACAAGCACCATTCTCGGCGATGGAGCCGAAACCCAGGCGATCAAGACCGTGTTCAAAGACCACGCCTATAGGCTCTCTGTTTCCAGCACCAAGAGCCAACTGGGGCATTTATTGGGAGCCAGTGGAGGCCTCGAGCTGATCGCCACGGCACTGTGCATCGGCAAACAGACGGTTCCGCCGACAATCAATTACGACACGCCCGACCCAGCATGCGACCTAGATTACACGCCAAACGAGCCCCGCGAGCGGCAAGTTCGCATGGCCCTGAGCAATAGCTTCGGCTTTGGTGGCCACAACGCCTGCGTCATCGTCGGTGCGTTGCCCAACGGCCACCTGTAGAGAATTTCGCAACTCCAGCTTGCGACGCGGCTTCTCCGATCCGCGCGCTCTTCACCACCGACGTGTGCGACTCAGGCACACCTGATTTCCGGGCGTAATCTCGCCCGCAAATCGTTGCGATTCCCTCCTTTTGGTACTATCTTGTAGGGATACTTCTGATCGGATGATCGAGGCTCTGGTCGGGTTCGGGAGGCAACGTAGATTTCTGCCACTTCTCGGAACGAGCCTCAACTCGCCTGGGTTCGCGGGATGTCTTGAATGCAGGGACGCTAAACAAGAGCTTGGCGATTCAGAGACTTCCGGATTGCTAGTTCAACGCTCCGCGAGAATGGCTCGATGCGCTCAAGTTCAAGGTCGTTGAAGATCGCCATTGCCACGACGCTGATCGCGATCGGTGTCGCCTTCTTTCTATGGCAGAACAACCCTTGGCATAAGCTTCAGGCCAATGCCCCCGCGCCAGAGCCAACTCCGCAAGAGACTACGGTCGCCGTCTTGGACCCTCGCATTGGGATGCTGATCGAGGACTTTACCCTCGATGATTTTCATGGCCAGCCGCACCGCCTGAGCGACTTCGTCGATCGCCAAATCGTGGTCGTGGCGTTCCTCGGGAACGATTGTCCTTTGGTGCAGCAGTATACCCCCCGGCTCATGAAACTCGCGGAACACTTTGACCGGCAGGTCGCATTCCTCGGCATCAACTCGAATCAGCAAGACTCCATCACCGAGATGCGAGCATTCGCCGAATCGCACGAACTCACATTTCCGCTATTGAAAGACCCAGGCAATGTCGTCGCCGATAAGTTCCAGGCGGTTCGTACACCGGAGGTTTTCGTACTCGACCAAGATCGGCGTGTGAGATATTGGGGACGAGTCGATGACGCATTTGGCGTTGAGAAGGGAATTGGCTACCAACGACTTGTCGAGGTTCGCCCCGACCTGGATATCGCGATTCAGGAGTTGCTCGATGGCAAAGCGGTTCGTCTACCTGTCGCCGGGGCGTATGGCTGCCACATTGGTCGCATTCGTGAGAGCGACCCCGACAGCCCGGTCACATGGTCGAAGGATATCGCGCCAATCTTTCAAGAACGTTGCCAGGCATGCCACCGCCCCGGACAGATTGCTCCGTTTTCACTACTGACCTACGCCGACGTCCACGGCTGGGAAACCATGATCCAGGAAGTGGTAGACGAAGGACGAATGCCCCCCTGGCACGCCAGCCCTGAGTTTGGTGAGTTTGCCAACGATCCAAGCCTGACGAAAGAGGAGAAGCTGCTGCTTGAGGAATGGGTTCTACATGGAGCCCCCGAAGGCAACCCGGAAGATCTGCCGCCACCCAAGGAATTCAAGGAGGGTTGGCGGATCAAGGAACCGGATCTCGTCCTTCACATTAGTGACGAACCGGCGATTATCGCGGCCACCGGTGCGCCCGAATTTCGGTATTATCTCCGAGACTTGGGGTTCACGGAAGGAAAGTGGGTTGAAGTTGAATGCCGACCAGACAATCTCTCGGTCATCCACCACATGGATTTACTCGTCGCACCCGAGGGCGACTTCGATGAAGCATTACGCTCTGGACGTGTATTACGGCTGGCGGGCTACGTTCCCGGAATTCACTCCGTCAACACCGATGAAGCCGGTGACTCGGATGACGCCAACGGAGACTCTGCCATTTCGCTTGAGAGTGGCGGTCGATTCATCCCTGCCGGCGCACAAATTTCGTTTGAAATGCATTACCTACCCAATGGTCGAAAACAGCTCGATCGCAGCTCGGTTGCGTTCAAATTTCGCGACGCTCCTGGCGCCCTTGAGAAAGAATCTTCGGCCGATGTCGTCACGACAGACGATCAACAATCGCCAGCAACGCCTCCAGGGCCCTCCTCCGGTCATCAGAATAAGCCGGAGGCATTGGAAGACGTGAGCGTGCTGATCGAAGACACCACCTTTTGCATTGCTGCGAACGCGGACAACTTTCCCGTTGAGGCATGGTACACGTTTGAGCACGATTCGGTGCTGGCAAGTCTCCACGCCCACATGCATCTTCGGGGGAAATCGATGCGGTTCGAGGCGCACTATCCCAACGGCGAGCAAGAGACGCTGTTGTGGGTGCCGCAATACGATTACGACTGGCAACACGTCTACCAACTTGGCCATTCGCAGGTGATGCCCCGCGGCACACGTATACACGTGGTCGCGCATTTCGACAACTCCGAGGACAATCCGCGTAATCCAGCCCCAGATACAACCGTTGTTTATGGTCGAGGATACTACGACGAAGAGATGATGGCCGGAACGATCAATTTCATGCCCATGGTCTCTGGCAGTCATTCCTCAATCGCCGAGCAACGCTTGACCGCCGGACAAGTGAATCGACATTATGAGCCTGAGGAAGTCCAGTCGCTCTTAGCCGGCTACACCAAGATTGAAGAGGTCGACCCCAGCCGGCTGCCTGCCTTTTACCATCTGCGAGGATTGTACCGGGAGGGGCTCGGCGATGATGAAGGTGCGGTTGATGACTATACCTCGGCAATCGCCGCGGATCCTTCGCTGGTCGACGCCTACTTAAGTCGCGGGTTAGCCCATCTTGAATTGCGGCATGCACGACTCGCGTTCAACGACTTCAACAACGTTATCCGCCTCGACCCCAACAATGCCAAGGCGTACGTGCAACGAGCCCGTTTGAACAGCTCTGCCCCAAATGCGATGGCCGACTTCGCACGTGCGATTGAGTTAAACCCGCGTGATCCAGAAGCTTACTACCATCGTGGGCTATTCCGCGAGACTGGCGGCGACATTCCAGGTGCCATCGAAGATTACACAACCATTATTGAAGATGTTCACCCTGGATACACCGAGGCCTATCTCCGCCGCGGGCGCATCATGTTGTTACGCGGAGCGGAAAAAATCGGCATGCGCGACTTTGATACGATCGTCGATCGATGGCCCACCCGGAAGACCAAGGTCGACTACCATCTCGGCACGATACGCTTCAACCAAGGACGATTCGAGGAGGCAATACCGTATCTCGAGGCGTTCCTAAGAATCGTTCCCGATCAGGCCGATGTCAGCATGCGGTTGGGAATCGCTTTGGTGAACGTTGGCCGTGCGGCGAATGCCGTTGAACACCTGCAACAGGTCTTGGAAAGTCGTCCAGACGACACCGAGACACGGTTTTATCTGGGTAGCGTCTATCAGAGCCTGGCGGGCGAAGCCGAAGCGAGTGACGAACGAACGGAGAATCTTGACCTGGCAATCGCACAATTGCAAGAAGTTGTGAAACGGATTCCCGAGCACAAACAAGCGCTAACCGCCTTGGCCAATGCATTGGTCTTTCGTGGAGAAATAGGCGAGGCCATCGAACGATACAAGACGATCTTGCAAATCGATCCGGAGTCGTGGTCGGTCGCCAACAACTTGGCGTGGGTTTTGGCGACAACCCAGCACGAGGAGTTCCGCAACGCTGAAGAGGCGGTCGAACTTGCCGAACGTGTCTGCCAAGCATCGCAGAATACCGATCCAGGACATCTCGACAGCCTGGCGGCCGCCTATGCCGAGTCGGGTCGGTTTGAAGAGGCACGCACAACCGCCGCTCGCGCAGTCGAACTTGCGAAAAAGGCTGGAAATGAAGAACAAGTCCTGAAAATCGGCCAGCGGCTTCTACTCTATCAAGAGTCGCAACCGTATCGCGACACGGACATCTCCGTTGGCCTGTGATTTTCGTCAGGGCAACCGTTTGGCAAGTGAGCCACGGCTCTTGGCACACTTGCCCTGCCCTCGCTTGAATGCGTAAGATCAAGGGATTGAACAACTGCGGACGCTGGAGCGATGAGTTTTTTCTTGGACTCCATTTGTCTCCTGAACACCTTGATCGAAGGGTGCCTCGATGCCGGCAACCTATGAGAATATTGCCGTTCGATTCGATTATCCCGACAACTGGCGGATCGAGGAGGAGGCTCTTGACGGCCAACGAGCGGTGACCGTCCATAGTCCCGATGGCGGTTTTTGGTCGGTTGTCGTTCATTCCCCGAGCATGGCTCCCAGCGAACTGGTCACCGCCGCCATGGAGATGATGCGCAAGGAGTACGACAATCTAGACGCGGAAGTCGCAACGGAGACCATCGCCGACTGTGAGTTGATTGGTTACAACCTGAACTTCTATTGTCTCGATCTCACCAACACGACGCACATTCGTAGCTGCCGCACGGACGACGCCACCTACCTGGTTTTCTATCAGGCGGAAGATCGCGCATTCGAGAGCATCGCATCCGTGTTTCAGGCCATGGTGACCAGCCTACTTCAGTAACACGCTCTCAGTCAGAACTGGATAGCTGGCCCGCGTGGTGCGTTCCTAGATACCATTGGCTCTATTGATGGTATAGATTGCATTAGTCGGCGCTATATTCGCGACCCATACAGTCCACCTACGAACTTCTAATTGGTGCAGCAGAGGAAACCGAACGTGGCCAGTTCTCCCCAACACTACAAGCACAACCGCCTTCAACAACTACGCGGTTTTTGTTTCACCGCACAGTCCAACAGCATCTCGAAGGCGGCCCAGCGGCTCTTTCTCAGCCAACCCTCGGTGTCGTTGCAAATTCAAGCGTTGGAACGAGAACTGAAGACAACGCTGTTTGAACGTCGCGGCCCGAAGATCTCGCTGACGCCCGAGGGAAAGATTCTGTACGAGATGGCCGCGTCGCTGGTCGATGCCATGGATGCGTTGCCCGAGCAGTTTGCAGCCAAACGCCACGGCGTGGCACCGGGAAAACTCGATATTGCCGCCGGCGAGTCTGCCATCCTCTACATCTTGCCCGACATTGTGAAACAATTTGTCGCGGACCATCCGACGATCGACGTCAAGCTTCACAACGTCACGGGTCGCGACGGTTTGGAAATGCTGCGTGCCGATGAAGTCGACTTCTCGATCGGGTCCATGCTCGACGCTCCGCCCGACATCGATTATCGACCGACGTTTTCCTATACCCCGGTGTTAATCACACCGCTGGATCATCCACTGACGACAAAGAAACGAGTCTCGATCAAAGATGTCGCCCAATATGGCCTCATCCTCCCACCGCGGCACCTGACGACCTGGAGGGTGATCGATTTGGTCTTCGGACAAGCTGGGCTGACCTACAAAGTGACCCTTGAAGCGGGGGGCTGGGAAGTGATTAAGAAGTACGTCGAAATGGGGATGGGGATCTCGATCGTCACCAGCGTCTGTCTGACGGGCGACGAGAAACTACAACAAATCCCGCTGGGTAAATACTTCCCCAAACGAACCTACGGCGCCGTTCTGCGGAGGGGAAAATATCTTTCAATCCAGGCAAAACGATTCCTAGAACTAATGGACCCGAAAAAACGCCGTGGAAAGGGAATGACATCCGCCGGCAGCCATCGGTAACGGGCATCGCCACCCTGCTAGAAAGATGTGGTCTCTACGGCTCAACGTGGCAAGTGCCAGGAGACGATCACCCAGTTTTCCCCGCTTTGGCGGGTATCGATACGAGCGTCACCGCCCGAGGCAATCTTTGTGATCACGGCCACCATATTCCTGGGCCGGCCGCGGGTACCACGAATGCTTGCTCTGGAGAACGTTTCTCGAAGATTTCCGATTGCGCTCTCGCTGAGCTTGCCTTCGCCAAAACTTCGGGCAGAACCGAGCGGGCGACCACCAATCAGGCCCCGCGCGGTGTCCAGATCGTTTGCTCCCAACGCCTCAATGAAAGAAGTGACTAGATTCTCCGGCGTCGATTGATCGACGACCACTTTCTTCGGTTCATTTTCGGGTGTGTCGTTGCCAAGGGGTTCGGAGGGTGCCGGATTAGGCGTTTTTTCTCCGCCAGCTTGGGTCGATTCCGCTGGACGACCGGCTGTGTTGGAAGCCGAGCCTTTGGCGTGTTCTTCGTTTGCGGGCTGCTGCGACGCTGCCTCGAACGGAGGCTTGACGTCACCATTCCTCCAAATGCCCTTGCCAGCCGCGCGGGCCTGATTCTGTAGTTGTTCGAGCTTCGCCGACGGTGTCGTACGATAGTCGTACCACGCAAGTCCTCTGGCAATCATCATTTCGTTGACCGACTCACCTGCGACGGTGACCCAACCGATAAACTTGTTCTCCTCTAGCTCGACAACACAATCAACACGTATCTGCTTGCGAAGGGCCATCCTGCGCAAATGACTGCCGGCAGCGACCTTTCCAGATCCCTTATCAGGAGCGAACACACCCGCAAGATGAACAGCGAAACTTTTCTCCTCGGCATCGCGGAGGAGTAACCGGTAACCACTAGACACGCTATAGCACCTACCCTCCAAAATACGAAGCGAATTAGGATGCACATTCGGCGAATCCGTCGCATCCTCAACCTCTGCCGCATCTGGTGTGGGGGTCGGTTGGTCTGGGACCATGGCAGTCGCGACTGTCGTGGATGGATTCTCCGGCTCGACATCGGGTTCCGCAGGCTGCTCGACATCGGTTTGCGCCGGTTCGGGCACGGTTCTGTCGATCGATGGTGCCGGCAAGGTGGGGGCCGAAACTTCGGGCACCGGCGAGGGTGGCAAACTTGTTTCGGCAATGATGGGAAGTGAGTTATCTGTCCGCGGAATGAGTATCAATACAAACAGACCCAGCAAGACAACTCCGGATGCGACGGAACCGGCTAGCTTCGGACAGACGTAGGTCGTGGGTGCGACACCCAGACATCCGTTCGATTTTGACATTTCCGAAGTGGCCATAATCGCCAGACTCTATGTCCGCCCCGCTGTGCAAACTGTGATGTCTTGCACCGGTAGCTGCTGAGACTTCACCTCTTACCCCCAATCGCATTATATGCGCTCGTCGGGAAGATGCAGCGCAATGTGT
Source organism: uncultured Planctomycetaceae bacterium (assembly GCA_964576465.1). Taxonomy (GTDB): domain Bacteria; phylum Planctomycetota; class Planctomycetia; order Pirellulales; family JAEUIK01; genus CAZNXE01. Next base: position 192 of record CAZNXE010000290.1, on the reverse strand, counting down.
GCCAAAATTCGAGCTTTATGTACCCAATTCGCGAACCCCAGGTCTGCGGTTGCATGCCAAGCGGCTGGCGGATTCCCGTCGGAAAATAGGTTTCCTGACCATGCACACCGCCCTAGCTGGCCAAATGTTCCAGGATACAGTCGGCCATCTGAATCGTCGTCCACGCCGCCGCGCGAGGGGGGGGGGCGGCGC
>CAZNXE010000289.1:0-7544 GCA_964576465.1 uncultured Planctomycetaceae bacterium | reverse complement strand
CGCCCCGTTTTCCCGGGTAACTGTCGAAGTGCCAGAACCTTGTCGAGGTTCGTCATTAGTCCAGCCTGTAACCTGAAACATCGGTCCAAGCCGAACATCACAATCGTCAGAAAGCCGCGATCTGGCCGCCCCCCCAGAAATGCCGTGTTATTTTCGGTACGGCCGGAATGTCGGGAATAGTTCATACAACCTGAACAGTCGGCACGACCGAACGCGATCATGTGTCGTCGTCTTCGTGACTGCTCGTGCTACAATCACGCCCTAACAACCTGCTCAGGGCATCGCGGAACGAGGCTGATGGCAAACCGAATCTACTTGGCTGGTCCCGAGGTTTTTCTGCGCGCGGCCGCGGAGTTATTCAAAGCCAAGAAGGAAATCTGCCAACAACATGGTTTCGAGGCCATCTCGCCGCTGGACGATCTGCCGGCGTTCGCCAAGCTGCCCAAGATCGATGCTGGCAAGAGCATTAGCGCCGCGAATGAAACGAAAATGAAGGCTTGCGATTTGTTGGTCGCGAATCTGACACCGTTTCGCTCGCCTTCCCTCGACGTCGGAACAGCTTACGAACTGGGCTTCATGCGGGCCCTTGGAAAGCCCGTGCTGGGCTATGCGAATGTGAGCGCAAGGTTCCATCAGCGGACGATTGATTATCTCGACCACCAAGTTGCACCGCGAGAGGGGACCGACGTCGTGGAAGACCGTGACGGTATGCTGTTGGAAGACTTCGATATGGTCGACAACTTGATGATCGACGGCGCGGTGCTTGCAAGCGGCGCGGTGCTTGCAAGCGGCGCGCAAGTAGTCGTCGTCTCGACCCCGCCCGAGCGGCGATTCGTCGACCTGAACGGCTTCCGCCAATGCGTCGAAATGGCCCAACGTTTGCTGGCCTAACGATGACGAACTTACGGCGATCGATTCGGGGTCGCTTACTCCAACGCCGCGATGATTTCGGCGGGCTTGGCACGTCCGCCGTGGGATTTGCTCACCTTGGCGAAGCGGACTACGTTTTCACCGTCGATGACGAATGTCGAAGGGTAGGCGGTTTCTCGCTTTGCGTCCCAACGTAAACCGTAGGCCAGCGTAAATACATAGTCGGGGTCGAGCACCATCTGAAATCCCGCAGGCAATTCCTTCCCCCGCAAGAACTCATTGGCCCGCTGCTCCAATTCCGCTGCCTCACCCGGATAGACCAGCACGACTTGTGCCGAAGCCTTCGCAATCTTCGATTTGCTCCGTTGCAAACCCGCGACCTGAAGCGAGCAAATAGGACATTGATAGCCCGGGTAACCTCGCAATACCACAAGCACCACCGGTCCGTTCTCTGTCAGTTTCGACAGGGTAACATCCTCGCCTTCCAGCGACACCAGCGTGAAGTCGGTCGCCTGGTCTCCAACCGCCGGCGGCGCCGTATCATCAGCTCGAACGAATGTCGTGACTGCAAAGCATACGACCAGAGTCGCCGTAAGGGTCCGAGCCATGGGACGCGCCGCTGCCGAGATGTTTCTCATCGATGAGGTTCCTGTGCAAGGGAGATTGAGACCGTGCCATTCCCATAGTATGCCCGTGGCAAGGAGCGTTCGGTAGGCTGTCTAACACTTCTCAACTTTGAGGCTTTCGAGGGTGACACCAGTTCTATTTGCAGCTCGACTTAGGCCATTAGGCAGCCTGTCGTCCCCCGGTGTCAGGCGACTTGCGGACTTTGGCTCTCGGGATAGGTGAATCCGAGCGTTAGAATTTCGCCACACGTAGTTTCTGAAAACGTCGCAACGACTTGTGCATCGCCCCCATCGCTTGACACACTCATCTCCTTTGGCGACCCACGAGCGTCTGTACCGGCACATCCGAAGAGAGCTTTGGATGCGTTAACGGTACGCCGATGCGATTCCGGTGGTGGTGGCTCAAGTTCATGCGTGTCACCAGAAATCCGAGCGTAAAGACGGTAGCCATTTTCATTGGGCTCGAACACCATCTCATCCACGCGGCCGCAGATGCCGAAAAGAAGAATCAATTCGAGCATCTTCCAAATATCGTCCGGATCAGATTCCCAAGCGGCAGGGGTGTCCAATACAAGTTGACTATTCTTCAAAGCGAGTTCTTGTGGATTCAGCAGACAGTCACATTCGGCGCACCACCGAAGACGGTCTCTGGAGAGGTTCCAGGACACGACCGCACCACAGTCAGGACAGAAACACGCATGGCGCCAAGACCACACGAACCTCGCTACGATGATCACAGCAAGGACACTGATTGGGCCTACTACCCAGAGAAGTGTGTCACCAGGATCAGCACGAACCGTAATCGCGATAGCGATCGAGATACCGACAAGGATCGCACTCAGACCTAACACCTGATGCAAGTGGAATCTCAGTCGCCGTTTCGATGCTTCAGCACGACTGACAGGGACCGGTCGTGTGAATTCGATCGCGGACGGGTCAGGTGCGCTTATTCGCAGGAGGCCATCAGGCTTCTCTTCGTTGGCAGCATTCTCAGACATTGAGTCACGTAGACCTTGTGGTATGGATTCACTACGAGATCGCGAGCAGTAAGCGTGACACATTCTGCCCAACGCCACCTGATCTCAAGTTAGTGACTATCAACCAGCCCCTAAACAATCTCACGAATTGCCGAACCTTCGCCGAGGAGTGGGGTTGGCCGACCGGCGTGGTCTTGGAACGATTGTTGGGGATCCATTCCTAGCAGGTGGTAAACGGTTGCCAACAGGTCGCCTGGCTTGAGTGGCCGCTCGACGGGGTATTCCCCTTTGTGGCTTGTGGCGCCCACGACTTGTCCGCCACGAATTCCGCCACCGGCCAACATGGCGGAGATGGCGTTGCCCCAATGATCGCGTCCGGGGATGGGGATACCCGGCTGGCCACTGTTCAGTCTTGGTGTGCGGCTGAACTCACCCATGACGAGAACCAACACGTCGTCGAGCATGCCTCGCGCGTCAAGGTCTTCGATCAGCGCGCTCACCGCTCGATCCATAGCCCGCATGCTGGAACCGTGTCCCTTTTCGATGTTCGAGTGATGGTCCCAATGTGGCATGTCGACCGTGACGAAACGGACCCCCGCCGCGACGAGCCGACGAGCCATGCAAGTGTAATGCCCCCACGGTCCGGGTCCGTATCGCTCGCGGACCTTCGGGTCTTCCTGCTCCATGTCGAACGCATCGCGGGCGTGACCACCCAACATCAGGTCGACGGCCTGTTGTTGATAGCGATCCATCGAGTCCATCATCCCGTCACGATCGAGTTGGCGACGCACGCCATCAAGGTGATCCAACAAACCGAGCCGCCCCTGGAATCGCCCGGAGTCGGCGATCGTGAAGTTGTCCAAGCACTCAGGCCGTTTGATTTCTGCCGTATAAGAGTGACCCAGGTACTTTTGATTTGGCTGCACGTCAAAGGGGTCGTATGTCGAGCCGAGGTACGCGGCACCCTGATAGCCGGGATAGATGTAAATGCTTTGCGCCGCGGGGAGCCCCACATAGGGTGGAATGCCCGAGAGGCGACCACCGCAAACCCGCGAGACGTAGGAACCGACCGAGGGAAAAACTTGGTCTTTATTGGCCGAAGTCGATCCGAAGCGACCGGTGAGCATCCAATGTGCCGCCGCGAAGTGGTCGCCCGTGTCGTGATGGATTGACCGGAGGATGGCCATCTTGTCGGTCAGTTTGGCCTGACCGGTGAGCGTTTCCGAGATTTGAATTCCCGGAGTGTTCGTCGCCACGGCACGAAAGGGGCCACGATACTCCGCGGGGGCCTCCGGCTTGGGGTCATACGATTCAAGATGGCTTGGACCTCCGTCGAGCCAAATGAGAATCACCGATTTGTCGTTGGTCGTGCTTGCGGCTTCCGCCTTGTTGCGAAACAGGTCGGGCAGCGAGAGACCGGCAGCCGTAAGTACACCTGCTTGAATGGCCCCACGCCGCGAAATGCCTTGGCAATTCGTCGCTGAACGACCGTACTTGATCCGAAGCATGGTGAAGGCCTCCCGCATGACAGACAGCCGCACCGACGTCCCGATCATGCCAGCGACATTGTAACGACCATCCGCGGCGTTTGGCGAGCTATTTCGGCCGATGGCCGGGTGTCACCGCAGTGGAAGCCAGATAGTCGGTTGTTTTGGGCGAGTTTCGAGACCACTTTCGAGACCACGGTTACTTAAACGCATCGCGGTAGATATCAAACATCACCCAGATCCCCAGCGGCGTCCAACCCACGGCCAGCAGGTAGCCGTACCGCTCGGTCCAGGGGGTGGTCGACGACCAGATCTTCGGGCGTAATGCCCCTCCCACGATGGCTGCCAACAGGAACCACAACGCCATCAGTGGCATGATAAAGTACATGCAAGTTAGCGGGACATTCCCACTATCCAACAACCCGGCCGATGCGCCGAGCGCCGCGGGCGGCAACATGAGTAGTGCCCCCAAGCCCGACATCATACCGAACAGCGCCCCGGGGCCGAGACGCCTGCCGCGGAGTCGCAGGCTGAAGCCGAAGGCAATCGCCGGCAGTGAGAGCCCGCTGAGGATTCCATTGAACAAGAACCGCCAGGATACCACCTTCATCCAGTCATATTCATCGAACGGCCCATTGAAGCAAGACAGACCCACCCCGACACCGGCGGTCAGCCAAAGCAGTTTCCAGATCGTCAGGCGGTCTTGTTCGATGACTGTCACGGCGCCGCCTGGTGTGATGATCTCATCATTGGGCTTCGTCCGTGCGGCGACAGACCCGCGTTCTCGCGATGTTGGCGTCACTCGATGAAAACGATCCGACGTTCTTTTGAAATCGACACGTCGACTACATCGGCTTCTCGGGGGCATCGCCCACGGCCATGCCTTGGGCTTCCATGTCTTCTTCCAGTCGGGCACGAACAATTTTCCAGGCGCTGCTCATCAGCGGAATGGCGCAGTGTCCTTCGCCCTTGCAGTCATTCAGCCCTGGCTCGTCTCCGCAGCCGCCCTGACCTTTGCATTCGTTTTGCCCGCCGCAGAGATGTTCGGCGTAGCTGGCACAAGTGCCTTGTCCCGCGCAGGCATTCTCACCGCTGGCCCCCTGGTTCTGGCAGCTATTGAGTCCGCGGCAAAGATTTTTTTCGGCGCTGGCTGTCGAGTCCGCGGTGTCGTCGGTTGCTGCGGCGTCTGATGTTGCGGCATCGCCTGGAGCGGCAGTCTCGTCGGTTTGCACCGGTTGGTCGACACCACCGCATCCGGCAACCGAACCAGCCATCAGGCCCCCGAAGGCGGCCATGCCCAACTTGTTGATATCGCGGCGCGTGAAGCGATCATGTTTCATCTGCAAATCCTTCGCTCGGGAGTGTTGCGTGCCTGAATGCCGGTCTGCTGAATAGTTTGGCGTCGCCGAAGACCTCGGCCACCGCGCAGTACATTACTACCGGTGCCGCGATGTTGCAAACCATGGCGACCGCAGTTGTGAACGAATAAGGAATTGACCGCCGCTTGAGGGCTTTATTGCCCGCCTCCAGCAGGAGCGAGGAATCGCATGAGTTGCGATTGATTTTCGCCGCCAAACAGCTTGCCGGCCTCCGAGATGATCTGCTGCTTGGCATCCGGTGCGATGGTCGAACTGTTGAATTGCGCGATGAAACTCCGAATCAATTCGCGCTGAATGGCCGATTCGCCCTCTTCCGACCCGGCGATCACTTGGAAAATGCCGAAGCACATCTCGTCGTCACTGTCGTTGCCAAACAGAACACGCTGCGGTGGATCACTGGGATTGAAGGGGTTGGTCGCTGAATTGTCGTAGTAGCTAACCATGTCCAATCGTGTGCCTTTGGGAAGATGGACCGGTTCGCGGTAGACGTAGTTGTCTTGCCAGTAGAAGTTCCAATCGCGGATCCAAATCAGTGGTTCAACGGAGCCGTCGGGCAGGGTTGCCGTCAACTTCATTTCGCGACCAAGCAAATGCATGTGCGGCAACAATGAGACGAGCGCAATATCCGCCGGCAATGTGACCGATGTGGTTACCTTGTGGCGGTCGGAACCCGCGGGAATGTCGATCAAGATCGTGCCTGTCACAAACGGCGAACGCGCGATCTTCTTGGTCACCGGCTTGTCCGCGAAATAGAGCCCGATGGATGATTGGTCGGTCTCTTCTTTCCCGCTGGGATGCAGATGCAATTGCATGATGAGATCCGCGCCGGCGGGAATTCTATAACCGGCACCGTCGGGAAGGAATCGTGGAGTCATTCCCGGGGTCCACACCCCCAACACACCGCCGACGGGAATGCCAATCGAGCCGAACGTGGTGTAACCCGGCTCGGGCGACTCGGCATCTTTCGCTCGACCGGCCCCCATCGTGTCCATTAGCAGTACGGCATGATGAACGACCGAGGGGTTTCCAGGTTGGAAATCAAAGGCGGTCATCATCTTGTCTTCAGGAATGTCGATTGGGATCACCCAGTGCTGGAAGACATCGGCACCGTCGGCTGCAACCGTGACCGTAGTTGGTGCTTGCAAGATGATGTCCGGCTCACCGAGTCGCCATCCAGATGGGAACGTGGGCTGCGGAGGAAGGTCAGCCGGGTCTCCTTCTGGCGCGCCGGCATCTGCCCACGCATCGAACAAGGCGATTTGCGCCGCGGTTAGCCGCCGCTCTCCCAGAAATCGCCCGTGGTCTGGCTCCGCTTTCCAGGGTGGCATCAACTGCTTGTTTGTCACTTCGGCAATCCACTCAGCCCTTTTCTTGGCATCTCCATAGCTCAGCAGTGAAAACGGCGCGACCTCGCCCGGTCGGTGGCATTCGGCGCATTGCGCATTCAGAATGGGGGCAATGTCACGGGTGTAGGTCACCTCGCGCGGCGCGGTGTTGTCCTCAAAAATGCAACCCACCGGCGTGGTGCGGGCCGTGTTGGGTTCCTCACCGGCGACAATCGCGTTTACCGCGTCAAGCAAGTCATGCTTCCGGGCAGCGTTGCGCTTCTTGTTCACTGCGGCGTAGAGGTCGTCGATCCGCCCCCGATACAAAACCTTGCGATCGGGATTGATGATGAACGCCTCGGGCACATGGGTTGGCTCCAACGCGGCGGCGATTTCTCCAGAGGCATCGAATACGACGCAAAAGTCGATGTTGAATTCGTCGCAAAACGACCGGGCTTCGGTCCGCGTGGTCGAGCGATCGGAGATCACTCCAAGAAACGCAAACTGATCGTTCGGAACCGATGCCGCGATGCGATTGAGTTCCGGAACGTATTGTCGACACAACGGGCACTCGGTCATCATGAACACGACCACCACGGTCTTGTTATCGTCGCGGTGAGTCACATGACGCAGCTCGCCGTCAAGGTCCAATGCGGCGAGGTGTGGCGGCAGTGAACTCGACGAGGTCTTCTCCTCGCCACTGCTGGGGCAAGCGAACGCCAACAAGATCATCACAGTGAATAGCAACATGGAGCGCACGACAGCGCAGTCCGCGCGCACGCCGGCGCGACGACTTGAATGAGTGGCTTGTGGCATGTCAGGATTCCATTGTTCGAGTGGTAGGAATGTCTCGACTTGTCATCACTGTTCCACGAGTGTG